>JAXFQS010000039.1:0-22823 GCA_034178815.1 Kiritimatiellia bacterium
CGGAGCGGGTGTGTGGGGGCGGACGACGACGGGGCGTGGTGGCGGCGGAGCGGGTGTGTGGGGGCGGACGACGACGGGGCGTGGTGGCGGAGGGGCGGGTGTGTGGGGGCGGACGATGACGGGGCGCGGGGGCGGTGGGCGGTGGTGGCGGCGGGTGGTATGGCAACCTGCGAGGAGCAGAAGGGTTGCTAGGATGGGGAGGAGGTGTCGGGTTGGCGCGGGCATAGTGGGTTGGCAGGTTTAGGCTTTGGTGATGGCTATCTTGGCGGTGTGACCGTTGATATCGATGGGCTCGCCGGGAAGTTCGCCGGGGAACTGGAGGTCGAGGGCGAGGGTTTCGTTTTGAATCCAGGGGGCGTGGGCGTGGGCGGCTTGGAGGATGGGCTGGTCGCCGACTAGGGCGAGGTGGATGCGGTCGCTGACCTCAAGGGCGTGGTCTTTGCGGAGGGCTTGGATGCGGCTGACGAGTTCGCGGGCGAGGCCTTCTTGGAGGAGCTCGGGGGTGAGGGTGGTTTCGAGGGCGACGACGAGGTTGTCTTCGCTCGCGACGATGAGCCCGGGTTTGGGGGTGCGGCGGATTTGGATGTCGTCGGCGGTGAGTGGGACGCCTTCGATTTCGAGGGTGCCGCCGCGGGCGAGAATGGCGCTTTGCTCAGGGGGGAGGTTGGCGATGGCGGCGGCGACGGCTTTCATACGGGGGCCGCATTTGGGGCCGAGTTTGCGGAAGTCGGGCTTGAGGGAAATCTCGGAGAGTCCAGCATCGTCGGCGCGGAGGTCGACGGCCTTGATGTTGAGTTCGTCGGCGATGAGGTCGGTGCAGGCCGAAAGGGCCTCGCGGAGGGAGTCGTCGGCGAGCGCGATGTGCAGCGCCGCTAGGGGCTGGCGGACTTTGAGGTCGTTCTCGATGCGCAGTTGGCGGCCGAGGCGGACGATGGTCTGCACGGCGGACATTTGGGCTTCGAGAGGCAGGTCGCGGGCCCCTTCGCGGGCGGTCGGGAAGTCGCAGAGGTGTACCGATTCGGGGTCGCTCTGCCCGCGCAGGTTACGGTAGATTTCCTCGGAGATGAAGGGGGTGAAGGGCGCGGCAATCTTCGAGAGTTGCACCAGAACATAGCGCAAGGTGCGGTAGGCGTCGAGCTTGTCGGCGTCGTTCTGCGACTTCCAGAAGCGCCTGCGGCTGCGGCGGATGTACCAGTTCGTCAGGTCTTCGACGAAGCGCACGAAGGGCCGCACCGCACGCTGCAAATCGTAGTCATCCATCGCACCAGTGACATCGGCGGCAAGCGTCTCTAGGGAGGAGACAATCCAGCGGTCGAGGAGGTTGGTGCTCTCGGGCTGGCGCACCTCGGGCTCGCGGAAGCCGTCGGCGTTGGCGTAGGTCACGAAGAAACTGTAGGCGTTCCACCAGGGAATCAGCAGGTCGCGCAGGACTTGCTTGACGCCGCTTTCGGAGAACTTGAGGTTCTCGGCGCGCACCACGGGGGAGCAGATCATATAGAGGCGGATCGCGTCCGCGCCGTAGGTCTCCAGCAGGGTGTTCGGGTCGGGGTAGTTCTTCAACCGCTTGGACATCTTCTTGCCGTCCTCCGCCAGCACCAGGCCGTTGACAACGACATTGCGGTAGGGGGACTTTCCGAAGAGGCAGGTGCCGAGCACCATCAGGGTGTAGAACCAACCTCTGGTCTGGTCAAGTCCCTCGGCGATGAAGTCGGCGGGGAAGAAGGTCTCCTCGCGGCCCTTCTTCTCGAAGGGGTAGTGCTGCTGGGCGTAGGGCATGGAGCCGGATTCGAACCAGCAGTCGAGAACCTCGGGCGTGCGGCGGTAGGTCTGACCGTTGCGGTGGATGAGAATCTGGTCGACGAAGTGCTTGTGCAGGTCGGTGACTTTCTGGCCGGAGAGTGCCTCAAGTTCGGCGATGGAGCCGATGCAGATCTGGTCGTCGGGGTTAGCCTCGTTGATCCAGACGGGTATGCAGGAGCCCCAGAATCGGTTGCGCGAGATGTTCCAGTCGCGTGCCTCGCGAAGCCAGTTGCCGAAGCGTTTGTCTCCGACATAAGCTGGCGTCCAGTGGACAGTGGCGTTGTTTTGGGCGAGGCGGTCTCGAAGGTCTTCGACGCGGACATACCAGGCATCGATGGCGCGGTAAATCAGGGGCGTGTCGGTGCGGTCGCAAAAGGGGTAGGAGTGGACGATGGTGGCTTGGTGGACGAGTTTTCCTTCGTCTTTGAGGCGGCGGATGATGTCCTTGTCACACTCCTTGCAGAAGCGACCTTGGTACTCGGGGAGTTGGCTGGTGAAGGCGCAGGAGGCGTCCAAGGGGTCGGCGAAGGCTTCGATACCATTCTGCTTGCAGACGCGGTAGTCGTCTTCGCCGTAGGCGGGTGCGATGTGGACGAGACCGACGCCATCATCGGTGGTGACATAGTCGTCATTGAGGACTTGGAAGGCGCCCTTCCCGCGCTGGTCGAGGAAGTAGTCGAAGAGGGGCTCGTAGGCGGTTCCCTTGAGTTCGGAGCCTTTGAACTCGGCGAGGATTTGGTAGGCTTCGGGCTTTTTGAAGAGGGTCGCGAGGCGGGCCTTGGCGAGGACATAGGCGGGGCGCGCGGGGTCGGACAAATCGCGCACGGCGAGGTAGTCAATCGAGCCGCCGGCGCAGATAGCGAGGTTCTCCGGGAGCGTCCAGGGGGTGGTTGTCCAGATGAGCAGGTAGAGGGCGGATTCCTGGTTGAGGATTCCTTGAACCAAGGGGCTGGGCGAGGAGAGGGCCTTGACGCGGCAGGTCACGGCGGGGTCTTGGACATCCTTGTAGTTGCTGCCGGCCTCGAAGTTGGAGAGCGGGGTCGAGAGTTTCCAGGAGTAGGGCATGATGCGGTGGGACTTGTAGACGCGGCCTTGATCCCAAAGTTGCTTGAAGACCCACCAGATGGTCTCCATAAAGGTCGGATCCATAGTCTTATAGTCGCGGTCGAAGTCGACCCAGCGGCCCATGCGGGTGACGGTTTGGCGCCACTGCGAGACATACTTGAGCACCATCGAGCGGCACTGCTCGTTGAATGTCCCGACGCCGAGTTTCTGAATCTCTGGCGCGCCGCTGACCCCGAGCGCCTCCTGCGCGAGCGCCTCGATGGGCAACCCGTGCGTGTCCCAGCCGAACCGCCGCTCGACGCGGAAGCCCCGCATCGTCTGGTAGCGCGGCACAATGTCCTTAATGGTGCCCGCCAGCAGATGCCCATAGTGCGGCAGCCCCGTCGCGAAAGGCGGCCCGTCGTAGAAGACAAAGTCGCGCGCGTCCCGGCGCTGCTCAAGGCTCTTGGCGAAGGTGCGGTTCTGCTCCCAGAAGGAGAGAATCCCGCGCTCCATAGAGGGAAAATCGGTTTTGCTGGAGACCGGTTGGAACATAGCTCGAAATCCTGCAGAGGTCGCGAAAAACTCAATAATACCAAATTCTCCCCCCCCGCGCAAGCCAACCCCGCCAAGCCGAAGCCCAAGGCATCGGACAACTCCCCCCGACGCGCCCCAGTCCGGCGGCTTGGGCTCGGCGGGCGAGGCGGCCTGACTCGGCGGCGGCAAGATTGATGATTTTGTCGAGTTCGGCGGCGGTTTGGGCTCACTGTCCAAGTTCGGCGGAGGCATCTCCCCCAAGAACCCGCCGCGCCGAAGGTGCTTGAGAACGGAGGCGAGGGATAGACAAGAAAAGCCCCCGCAGTCGAGCAAGACCGAGGGGGCTTGGCAAGTAGGAGTGCGCCGCGCGGGTGGCTAGGAATTCTGACCGGAGTTGGGCGCGGCCGGAATGCGGAGCGTAAAGGCCGACCCCTTGCCCGGTTCGGATTCAAGTGTGACGCGGCCGCGGTGGCGCTCGGCAATGTGCTTGACGATGGCCAACCCCAGCCCTGTCCCGCCGCTCGCCCGGCTGCGAGCCTTGTCGACCGTGAAAAAGCGCACGAACACGCGCTCGTGGAACTCCTTGGGAATCCCGCACCCGTGGTCGCTCACGCGGATGCAGGCCTCGGCACCATCGCGCCACGCGTCGATACGGACACGCTCCCCCTCGGGCGAGTAGGCGATGGCATTCTCAAGCAAGTTGCCGACGGCCTGCCGCAGCAGATCCGCCCAGCCCCAAGCCAGAAGCCCCTCCGGACACTCGGTTTCAATCGCAATGCGCCGTTCGGCGGCACGCCCCCGGAGCGCGTCAGCGGTCTCCGCGAGAAGTTCCCTGAGCGGAACCTCGCGCGGCGGCTCGGCAGAGGCCGTCTCATTCTCCCGCTCCAGACGGGTCAAGGCGAGCAAATCCTTGATGAGCGCCAGCAGACGGTAGGTGTGGGCGTGGATGATATTGAGAAAGCGCCGCGCGTGCTGCGGGTCATCGAGCGCCCCATCCAAAAGCGTCTCCGTAAAGCCCAGAATCGCCGTCACCGGCGTACGCAACTCGTGGGAGACATTGGCGGTAAACTCCTTGCGAATCGTCTCCAGACGGCGCAAGCGCGTGACATCCGTCAGCACCAAAACCGTCCCCTTACCGCTGAGGCGAGAAGCCGTCGCCAAGAACGAACGCTCGCCCTCCCGCTCGGGCAGGACAATGTCGCGCTCAGGCGCGGCGGAACCCTCCTTCGCGGCCTCTTCGAGCAACTCGTTGAGCGCCGGGACACGCAAGAGCGCGGGCAAATCGGCCCCCTCCTCGGCGGCCGCCCCGAGCAACCTCCGAGCCGCCGGATTGGCCAGCCGCACGCGTCCGTCCCGCCCGAGAAAGGCGACCGCCTCGTGCATCCCTTCGAGGACGCGGCGGAGCGATTCGCGCTCGATGGTCAGCGCCTTTTCACGGGCGCGGAAGGCATCCAGCAGGTCGGCGAAAGCCTCAGAAAGCCGCTCCGCCTCAAGGCTTCTGGGGAGCGCGACACGGGCGTCCGAGTCGCCGCTGGCAATGGCCTCGATGGTGCGGGTAAAACCCGTGACCGCGTGGGTGACGCGGGTGGCAATCACATGCGCAATCAGAGCGCAAAGAGCCAGCGCGGCTAGCGCGACAAGACTCATTTGGCTGGCGACACGGCCAGTCTCCTGGCGCATCGCCTCGGTGGAGCGGGCGGCTCGGCAGAGGGCGCGTAGACGCCCTTGGGCATCCCGCACCGGAAGGGCAAGATAACGCATCTGCTCGCCTAGGCTGTCGCTGTAGCGCTGGTCGCGCCCCTGCGGCAGACCGAGTTTGAGAATCTGGGCGAATTCGGGTCGGTCGAGATGGTTGTCGAAGGCCTTCCCGTCCTGCCCGCTCGAATCGGAAAGAACCGTGCCGTCGGGCGCAACGAGGGTCAGCCGGACGGCAGAGGGAATATGGCAGAAAGTGGAGGTCGGCTCCCAGACCGCGGCCGCCATCTGCGCCGAGGAGAGCAGTTCTCCATCGAGTTGCGCTTCGATTTTGCCGATGGCGATGCGCCCAAGCAGGGCGGTGATGAGGCAGACGGCAAGCCCCCCGGCGAGGAAGGCGCTCCAGAAGAGTTTCGTTTGCAGGCTGTTCATAGCAGGCTAGATGTTGAGACGGTAGCCGGAGCCGCGGACGGTCTCGACGAGGTGGCCGTGCTCGCCAAGTTTGCGACGGAGTCCGAGGATCTGGACATCGACCGCGCGAGGGCCGGATTCGGCGTCGAGTCCGCGAGCGGCGTCAAGAAGTTGTTCGCGGGAAAAGACGCGCCCGGGGGCGCTGGCGAGCAGCGCGAGAAGTTTGCCCTCGGTTGGCGTCAGGCGAATCTCCTCGCTACCGGTGGCAACCTGGCGAGATTGGGGGTCGTAGAGGAGCGGGCCGATGCGAATCTGGGCGATTCCCGCCGGGTCTTCGCTGCGGAGGGCGGCGCGGACGCGGGCCAGCAGTACATTGATGCTGAAGGGTTTCGTGATATAGTCGTGGGCCCCGAGATCCAAACCTTTGACGATATTTCCTTCCTCCCCGCGGGCGGTCATCATTACTACCGGCGTGGCGGCACATTCGGGGGTCGCCTTGAGTTGGCGGCAGACAGCATAGCCGTTGAGTTTGGGTAGCATCAGGTCGAGGAGCACGAGGTCGGGGCGCAGACGCCTGGCTTGGTCGAGACCGGATTCGCCGTCGTAGGCGGAGACGACGCGATGCCCGGCACGCTCCAGGTTGTAGCGAACCAGTTCCTGAATGTCCATATCATCTTCGATGACGAGGATTGTCGCCATAGGGTTCTAGGCTCCTTTATGGTCGTGGCGCACAATGACGCCTTCGACAATGTAGATGACATCCTCGGCGATGCCGGTGGCGTGCTCGACGATGCGCTCAAGGCTGCGCGCCACGCGGAGCCATTCGAGCGCCGCCTCGACCTTCGCCGGCTCGTTCGCCTGGCAGATGTTCTGCGTCAAGTCCCGGGTGACGGCCTTGCGGGCACTCTCGAACTCCGCTTCCGACTCGCGCACCCGCCAGGCGCCCGCCGCGTCCATCCGCACAAAGGCATCAATCGCGTCGGAGAGCGACTTGAGCGCGCGTTCCAGCAACGGCCGGAAGTCGGGGTGCAACGCGCCGGGTTGCTCCTCCTTGGCGGCCAAGGCCGCGGCACGCTTGGCGATGCTCACGCCGTAGTCCCCAATGCGCTCCAGGTCGGAATTGATTTTCAGCAGCCCGACAATCGCGCGCAAATCCTGCGCCACGGGCTGGTGCAGGGCAAGAACCTTGAGGCACTCTTCCTCAAGTTCGACTTCGCACGCATCGATGGTCGCGTCGCCGTCAATCACCGCCACGGCCAGTTCCTGGTTTCGGGAGGAGAGCGCCCGCACGGCCCGGGTCAGGGCATCCTCGACAAGGGCCGCCAGAGAAAGCAGCCGGCGCTGGAGTTTGGTGGTTTCGTTTTGAAGAAGCATCATAGCATTATCCTAGCACTTTAATGGAGCCTTGTCGAACGGTATCAGCCGAAGCGGCCGGTGATGTAGTCCTCCGTCTGCTTCTGGCGCGGACGGGTGAAGAGTTCGCCGGTCGGGCCGTACTCGACCAGATCGCCCTCGTACATAAAGGCGGTGCGGTCGGAGACGCGAGCGGCCTGCTGCATATTGTGCGTCACAATCAAGATGGTGTAGCGCCCGCGGAGTTCCCCGATGAGTTCTTCGATGCGCGCCGTCGAGCGCGGATCGAGCGCGGAGGTCGGCTCGTCCATCAGCAGAATCTCGGGCTCCACCGCCAACGCCCGCGCCAGGCAGAGTCGCTGCTGCTGCCCGCCGCTGAGCCCCAGCGCGCTGCAGTTCAGGCGGTCTTTGACCTCATCCCAGAGCGCCGCGCCCTTGAGGCTCTTCTCGACAAGCGCGTCGAGCGAGGCGCGGTCGCGGATGCCGTGGAGGCGGGGGCCGTAGGCGATATTGTCGTAGATTGACTTGGGGAAGGGGTTGGACTTCTGGAAGACCATCCCGATGCGCCGGCGGAGGGCGGCAGGGTCGAGCGACGGGTCGTAGAGATTGGTGCCGTCGAAGATCATCTCCCCGGCGAAGCGGCAGACGGGATTGAGGTCGTTCATGCGGTTGACCGAACGCAGGAGGGTCGACTTGCCGCAGCCGGAAGGGCCGATGATGGCGGTCACGCCGCCGCGTTCGACGGCCATGTTGACGCGCTTGACGGCCTCGTGCGTGCCGTAGAATACGGAGAAGTCGCGGATGTCCAGGTGGATGTCCATTGCTAGCCTTTGAGTTTGCGCGAGAGCCGGGCGCGGGCGAGGATCGCGGCGAGGTTGAGCGCGAGCACAAGCAAGATGAGCGCGGCGGCCATGCCGTACTGCACATGGCGGATTTCGTTGGCCGCCTCGTGCTCGCTGACAAGGTTGTAGATGTTCCAGGAAAGCGCAGGGGTCGGGGAGGAGAGCAGGTCGCCCAGCGAGGCGATGCCGCCTACGCTCACGGCCGCGGTGAAGATGATCGGCGCGGTCTCTCCCGCCGCCCTTCCCATGCTGATGACGATGCCCGTGAGGATGCCCGGGAGCGCAGCCGGGAGGATGACGGTGCAGATGGTGCGCCACTTGGAGGCGCCCAGGCTCATGGCGGCTTCGCGGTAGCCTCCGGGTACGGCGCGTAGGGCCTCTTCTGAGGCGCGGATGATTGTCGGGAGGATTAGCAGCGCCAAGGTTAGCGCGCCGGCGAGCAGGCTCTTGCCCTCGGAGACTTTGAGCGTGACGATGAAGAAGGTCAGGCCGAAGAGCCCGAAGACGATGCTCGGCACGCCGGCGAGGGTGTTGATGCAGATGCGCACAAGTCGGAGCAAGGGGCCGTCCTTGGCGTACTGCGTGAGCCAGACCGCCGAGAGCACGCCTGCGGGGACGGCGAAGAGCATCGAGAGGATGGTCAGCATTAGCGTGCCGAAGAGTTCGGGCCAGATGCCGCCGAAGAAGTGGGAGTCTTTGGAGGGGGAGGTGAGAAACTCCCAGTAGAGGGTTGGTCTGGGCGCGCAGATGGCGTCGAGGTTGGCCTGGAGGTAGGGGAAGATTTCGGCGGCGGGGGTGCCTTTGAAGGCTTCGTCGCGGGGGACGAGGCGCTTGACGCCGGGCAGGGGGGTGCCGTCGGGGGCGAGGGGGTAGTCCCAGACTTCTTTGTAGAGCAGGTGGCGGAATTCCTCCAGCGTCCTGTCCCAGCGGGTCTGGCCGTAGCGGTCGCGAAGGAGGGCGGGCTCTGGCTTGCCGGGGAGTGGGCCGAGGAGTTTGGAGAGGGCGGCTTCGAGTTCGCGCAGGTCGGCGCGGAGTTGGCGCCTCTGGGCGGGTTTGGCGGTTTTGATGGTCTCGGACTCGAAGCGTGCGAGGGCGTTGGTGACGGGTGCGAGCAGGCGAGCGCGGCGGGCGCTTTCGAAGCGGACTTGTTCGGCTCTGCCGCGTCCGAACTCGCGGTACTCCATGCGGCGGTGTTCGCTTGTGGCGCGGAAGCAGAGTGCGCCGGCGCCGCGCCAGAAGAGGGGCACCAGGACAATCAACAGCGCCGCGCCCATCGCGGCGAAGGTGGCGTAGGCGGCGAGGGTGAAGAGGCGGTCTTTGCGCCGGCGGTTTTGGGTGCTCATCGGGTGGTCTCCCGGATTGGCGTGGGGGCGCGGCGGGCGTACTTGAGGAGGTGGCGGGTGAGCGCGAGCAGGGCCAGCGGGAGGAGTGTCAGGGCGAGGATTGGCGCGGACAGGAGGGTTTTCATCTGCGTTTGGCTTGGCGTGTGACAATCCATTCGCCGAGGGTGTTTCCGGCGAAGGAGACGACCAGGAGGGCGAATGCCATGGCGAAGAGGGCGTGGTAGCGGACGGAGCCGGTGGCTTGGTCGGCTTCGCCCATTTCTCCGGCGATGGTGGCGGTGAGGGTGCGCACGGAGGCGAAGATGTTGTACCAGGGGGTGGGCTCTTGGGGGGAGTTGCCGGCGGCCATCCAGACGACCATTGTCTCGCCGAAGGCGCGCATGACGCCGAGGATGACGGCTGCAGCGATTCCGGAGGCAGCGGCGGGTATGATGACTTTGAGGAGGGTCTCGGCCCGGGTGGCGCCGAGCGCGTAGGAGCCTTCGCGGAGTTCTCTTCCGGCGGCCTGGAGGGCGTCTTCGGAGAGGGAGGCGACGGTTGGCAGGGCCATGATGCCCAGGACGATGGAGGCGGTCAGGAGGTTGGTGCCGCTCTCGACATAGGGCTCGCCTACTGTCTGGAGGAAGGGTGCCATGACGCTGACGGCGAAGAAGCCGTAGACGACGGAGGGGATGGCGGCGAGGATTTCGACGAGGGTCTTCATGGGCTGGCGGAGTTTCTCGGGCAGCATGTCGCTCAGGCAGACGGCCGAGAGGATGCCTAGGGGCACGGCGAAGAGGGCGGCTCCGAGGGTGACATAGAGGGTGCCGACGAAGATGGGGCGGGCTCCGAAGGTGGCGGGTTCGCCGGAGGGGTTCCACCTTTTGCCGAGGAGAAATTCGCCCAGTCCGCGCTCGCGGAAGAAGGGAATGGCGTCTTTGGCGATGAACCAGAAGATGAAGAGGACGGCGAGCACGGAGGCGACCGCCACCAGGCCGAGGCCGCAGGCGATCAGGCGGCTTTGGAGGGCGCGGAGGAGTTGCGCGCGGCGGCTCAGCAGGAGGCGGTCCATAGGGGCGTGTCCTTTAGTATTCGGTGACGGGGACGAAGCCGAGGGCTTCGATGATTTCGGCGCCCTTGCGGGTCAGGTGGAGGTTGGCGAAGCGGAAGAGCGGGGTGCCGATTTTGGGGTAGCCGGCGGTGTAGATGAAGAGGGGGCGGGAGAGCGGGAAGCGGCCGGCGGTCACTTCGGCAGGGGTCGGTTCGACGCCGTCGACGCGCAGGCCTTTGACGGTGCGGTCGAGGTAGCCGATGCCGACGAAGCCGATGGCGCCGGGGGTGGTTTCGATGCGCTGGCGCACGGCGCCGTTGGATCCGCAGGTTTCGGCGGAGGGGGCGACAGGGGCTTTATGCATAACCAGTTCGCTGAAGCACTCGAAGGTGCCGCTGTTGGCGTCGCGGCTGACGACGACGATTTTGCGGTCGGGGCCGCCGAGGGCTTTCCAGTTGGTGACCTGCCCGCCGTAGATGGACTTGAGTTGGGCCAAGGTGAGGTTGGCGACGGGGTTGGAGGGGTGGACGATGGGGACGATGGCGTCGAAGGCGACGGCGTGGGGGACGGGCTCGATGCCCTTGTCGGCGGCGGCCTTGAATTCGCCCTTCTTCAGGGGGCGGGAGAGCATCGCGATGTCGCAGGCTCCGTTGACGAGGCTCTTGGCGCCGTTGCCGCTGCCGGACTCGGAGACGACGGCGTCGGTGCCGTTCTTCTCTTCGGCCCACTTTTCGGCGAAGGCTTTGACGATGGGGCCGACCGTGGTCGAGCCGTCGATGCGGATGGTGTCGCCCCGGAGGGCGCAGACGGCCGCGAGAAGCATCGCGGCGGTGAGAAGGGTCTTGTTCATAGTCGGTTTTTCCTTTGGTTGACGACGCCTAGTCTGGCAAAGTTCTGTTAGGCAACTGTTAGGGAAACGGAGAAATGAGCAGACGGGGACGGTTCGTGCGCACCTCGGGGGGCCGCGGGGGCCCCCGACCCGGGGCGGGAGGTTGGCAGGTGCGCCAGGCGAAGGTGGGTTGGTCTGGAGGGCTTGACAGGCGGCGACGCTTGGCGTATACTATTAGCGTAATTTTATCGAAAGGAAGCACAAATGGAGCGAGTTATGTGGCATTCACTCCGCGCCGCCCTGGGCGTGGCCGGCACGGTTTTGGCAGTTTCGAGCGCCACAGCGGAAATCTTCGTCCGCGAAGGTATGGCAACGGGCGACGGGGGCTACGCCTCCGGCGCCAAACTCGCGGCGCAGACCGCTAAAGGCGACTATCTGAAGGGCACCTGGAGCGGGTCGACAGGCGTCTGGCTGGTCAACGCCACGAGCCTCGACTACCCCGATACTCTCCCCTCGATGACCCCCGCCGGAGCCGGCGCCTTCCGCGTCCAGAACGCCGCCACCACGGACCCCACCGGCCGCTCCACCGCCGCGCAACTGGTCAAGACCCTCCCCGCCTCCGGCGTACTCTACGCCAGTTGCCTCGCCCAGGCCGGAACCAAAGCCCTTGCCGCCCTCCAGACCGACCAGGCCTATGCCATCGGACTGGTCGATTCAGGCACCTATCTGACCACGGCAGCAGTCTCCACACTCGACGATGCGGGCGGATTCTACTTCGGCTTCGGCAGGTGCGGCTCCGGAACCGCCCTACCCATCGTCCAAGCAGGCGGCGTACGCCGCGCCCTCTCGGCGACTATGGAGCCGGGCAAACCCTACCTCTTCGTCGCCCGCATCGATATCGGCGCGGGGAGCGCGGGGCTGGATGTCATCCGCGCCTGCGCCGTGCCGACGACAGGGTTCAACGGTACCCTTGACTGGTGCGAACCCTTTGAAGCCGATCTCGCCCCGGAAACGCTCCAGTGGCTCAAGGTCGGGGGCGCCTACGCGACGAACAATGACACGGCAATCTTCGACGAATTCATCTTGGCAGACTCCTTGGAGGAGGCCACCTCCCTCTCCGAATCGCTCTCCTTCGTCTATGTCGCGCCTGAGCAGGTCACGGAGACTTCGGCGACGCTCTCGACCCTCATTGCCAACTATTCGCCGACTTACGCCGGATGCACCTTGTCGGTCGTCTACGGCAAATCCCCCGATGCGCTCGAAACGCGCGTGGAGATTGGCTCGGTGAGCGCCGGCGGGACCTACTCGGTCACCCTCGAAGGGCTCGATCCCGGCTTTTCCTACTCCTACCGCTTTGACCTCGTGCGGGGCGAAGAAGTGCCGGCGCAGAGCGCGGTCTATTCCTTCGAGACGGTCGGAAAGCCGACTGTCGCGGCGTGGACGCTGACGCAGGAATTCAACTCGGCGCGCCTTGCCTTCACCCTCGATTCGCCGCAGGACGGGCTCACGGTCAGGCTTTTCGGCGGGCTCGAAGGGAGCGAACTTGAGGAACTCAAGGTGTTCGAGAATGTCGCCGCCTCCAGCCCGCTGGAGCACCTCGTCGAGGGCCTGCCTTGGGGCAAGACCTACACCTTCGAACTGCGCGCCTCCTACGAATCCGCCGGCGGCACGGTGGAGATGAATCCCGTTCAGAAGAGCTTGACCATCGCCGGCGCGGCCACTTGGATTGGCGGGGCGGGGGCGCCCTGGAGCCAGCCCGACAACTGGGACATCAAGACCCTGCCAGACTACACCCTTTCAATCGACGCGCTCTTCACCTCCCCGGCCCGCGTGCTGGAGCCAAACCTCCTCGAACTGAGCGCGGGAACCATCTCGGTCGAAACCGACGCCACCCTCGATTTGGGCGGCTCGACCCTGCGCGCCGAAACCCTCCAGGCCGGAAGCTTCGCGTCCGCCTACCTGGCCGTCTCCAACACCGTCCTGGCCCTCGACACAAACGATCCAGGCGGTGCGGAACCTATCAACCAAGGCCTCTATCTCGGTGCTACGAAAGGGGCCCGCATCTACCTTGGAAAGGGGGTCACAGGTGCGTTGGGAAGCATCTGGATGGCGGCTGGGAGTGACAACAACGGCCGCTCGATTACCCTCGCCGACGGCGCCAACCTCTCCGCCAACACGAGGGTTTGGCTTGGTAACAACGGAGCCGACTTCCTCATCGACGGCGCAACCCTCACGGCCGGCGGAATCTTCCGCGTCGGCGTGACCAAGACGGGCTCGGGATTCCGCTTCACCCTCGACCACGATGCGCTCCTCGACGCGTCGGCAACGGATGTCGAAGTCGGCACCGGATCCTCCGCGACCTTCTCGGTGTTGGGCGGCTCGACGGCCAAGGCCAAGAACCTGCTGGTGGGCGTGATCAACGATGGCGGCGGGTACAACACGGTGGTCGTCTCGAACGCCAATCTGGAGGTTTCCGGCAATCTCTCGCTCTCCCACGATTCGCGCTACTACTCCAACCGCCTGCGCGTGATGCAGACCATTCCGGGCGCGACGACGGTCACAATCGGCGGCAACCTCAATGTCGCGGCGCAAGGCAACGGCTATGCCGGGGGTGGGCGCGGCTGGACGAACGAACTGGCCATCTCCGGGGGCTCGATTGTCGTTAAAAAGGCCCTGCAGGTCGGGGGCGCCTATGCGGCGAACAAGGGCAACAAGCTGACCGTTTCGGGGGTCGATTCGTCAATCCGGGCGGCGAATATGTGGATGACGAACTCGTCGACGCTACGGTTCGTTTTGCCCGCAGGCGGCTTCGCCCAGACGCCCATCCAAGTGGATGGAAACTGCCGTCTCTATGGGGATACGGAATTGGTTGTGGATGTGTCGGAATTCCGGCTTGCGCGGCAGACGCTGATTAGCGCCTCGAATATGAACGGGTTGCCGTTCGACGCCGCGCGGATTAGGATTCTGCCGGAGTCGCGGAAGGCCGCGGTTGAGGTGCTTCAGGACGCGACTTCGCTTGCGATTCGCCAGCAGGTGGCGACGATGATTCTATTCTACTGAGCGGGCCGGACGATTGAGGGAAAGGTGTAGCGTGATATGACCGGAAAGATGCGATGGGTTCTGGTGGTGTGCGCGGCGGCGCTGGCGGCATCGGCTGAGATTCTTGTTAAGGAGTCGGTTCCTTTGGGGGACGGGGGCTATGCCGCGGGACTCAAACTGGCCGACCAGACGGCTGTCGGCCCCTACCTCACGGGGTCGTGGCTCACCGGCACGGCGGTCTGGACGGCCAACGCCACCAGTCTAGCGTACCCTGCCTCGCTTCCTTTGATGCGCGCTTCCGGCGGGGCTTTCCGCGAACAGTATTCGGAGAATGGCAATGGTACTGGGCGTGCCACGGGTGCCGCGCTCGCGCAGAAACTGCCCTCCGAGGGGGAACTCTATATTTCCTGCCTAGGGCGCATTGCGCCGAACGCCGCCGCGGCCTTGCGCGCAGACCAGGCCTATGGAATCGGTCTGACCGAGACGCTCTCGAAAAACCAGACTGAGGCTCAGAGCAAACTCGGTATCGACCGCGGGCTCTACTTTGGCTTCGGCCGCATTGGTTCGGGCCCGACGCTTCCCATTGTCCGTCTCGGCGACCAGAACCTGAGTTTCGGGGAGGAGCTCGCCGCCAACGAGGACTACTTCTTTCTCTGCCGCATCCAGATTGGTGCCAGCGAAAGCGGGAAAGACCTAGTTTCCGTTATGGTTCGACCCTGCGCATCTTTCGACGGCACGCTTGCCTACGATTTGGTTCAGGAGGTTGACCTCAATCCCGAGACCCTCGCCTACCTCAAGGTCGGCGGCGCCTACGCCTCCAACTCCGCCGCTGTCCTTTTCGACGAACTCATCGTTGCCACCACCCTCTACGAAGCCTCCGGCATCACCGCCGCCGCCGTCTGCACCATCCAGGAGATTTCCGACATTGCCGAGACCTCCGCCACCCTCCACCTCTATGTTGACGGTCTGACCGACCAGCACGCCGGCACCATCCTTCGCATCCGCCACGGTGCGGCCAGCGGAGCCCTCGACGAGACCCTCGACATCGGCCCGATTGAAGGCAACGGCCCGCAGACCGTCACGCTTGAGAACCTCCCCGTTGCCGCCACCCGCTTCGTCCAGGCCCAACTCATCCGCGACGGCCAGACGCTCTGCGAAGGTCTCGAACGCCAATTCACCACCACCGGCCTTCCCATCGTTCAGAACTGGTCTGCCCTCCAGAACCAGAACGCCATCGACCTTGCCGCCACCTTCTCCTATCCCGCCGAAGGAATCACCCTCCAGTTCGCTTGCGGCACCGACGAATCCAACCTTGCCGTCGTGCACACCATCGAGCAGGTCGCGGCGGGAGCCGAACAGACCTTCACCATCGACAACCTCGTTTTTGGTCAGACCTACCTGCTCGAACTCCGCGCCTGCTATACCTTCGAAGACGGCACGCTCGTGACATTGCCGCCGCTCCGGAAGTCTCTATCCCTCACCGGCACCGCCACGATCCTCCCCGCTGCCTCCTCGTGGAGCAATCCCGCCTCCTGGGACATTGACACGCTCCCCGTCTACGCGCTCGTCGACGCCCTCTTCCCGCGCGCCGCCGACCTCGTTGAAACCGCGCCCCAGACGCTCGGCGCACGCACCCTCGACATCGAATCCCAGGTTCAACTCGACCTCGCGGGTTCCACCCTCAAGGCCTCGCGCCTGCTTATCGGCATCGACAATCGCAACGCACGACTCGACCTCAAGAATGCCAACCTCACCCTCGACCCCGGCTCAATCGAATCCGCCGCCGATGTCCGCCCCGACGGTCTGACCATCGGCCCCAAAGGCGGCTCCGCCTTGACCCTTTCCAAGGGTGCGACGCTCTCCGCCGGCGTCCTGCTGATGCTCTCAAGCGCCGAGGCTCAACGGCAAATCTCCGTCCAGACCGGTGCCACCCTCAAGGTCTCCCACCTGCACACCTTCAACGAGAACGATACCCTTGTTGTCGACGGCGGCAAACTCATCTCTTCGGGTAAAATCCAGATTGGCGCGGGGGATGGTTCCGGCTTCAAAATGGTCGTCCGCAACGGCGGAAGGCTCGAGTGCCGCTACGGCACGCTCAATGTCGGGCGGCGCAGGAATACCTCCTTTTCGCTCGAAAACGGCGCCGTCTTCGCCGGCGGCGACTTGCGCGTCTCTACTGACCTCGACTGGGGCGGAAACAACACCGTCAGCATTTCCGATTCAACCGCCTACCTGTCCGGTTCCGTCTACCTCCCCTCCGACTCGCGCTACGACTCTTCCTCCCTGACCCTAGTCCAGTCCGACGGCGCCTCCAGCACACTCACCGCCGAAGGGAGTTTCAGCCTTGGCGTCGGGAACGGCTATGGCGGCGGGGGCAGATGCAACTTCAACACCCTCGACATCCAAGGCGGCCAAGTCGGCGTCGGGTATCTGTTCACCTGCGGCGGAGCCTACAAGGCCAACACCAACAACTGCATTCGATTCTCCCGTCCGACCGCCCGCCTCAGCGCCCAGTATATGGTCGTGACCAACTTCTCCACGCTCCACTTCACCGTCCCCGCCGGCGGCTACCTCCAGCCCCCTGTGAATGTCAAGGAGCGCTGCCGGATCTGCGGCGACACGACCCTCGTGCTCGACCTCACCGACTACCACGGCGGCTACCAGACGCTCGTCGAAGCCAAGGAGATGATGGGCCAGCCCGTCACCCCCGATCGCCTCGTCATCCTGCCCGCAAGCAAAGCCTCGTCCGTCGCGCTCGTCCAGACCGCCACCACCCTCGCCCTGCGCCAGGCCCTGCCCACCACCATCATCATCCGCTGACCCGCTTCCCGGCTGAGCCGAATCCGGGTGCGCGTCCGCGTGATGGGCATCCCGAATCCATCCCCCCGCCGGCGTCCGGCTTCGCGGGGTGGTGGCGCGCCGCCATCGAACTTTCCCGCCGCCAGCACACACCCGCCGGCGAGGGGAGCAGATTGGTGTTGATTGGCAGGGAGGAATGAGGTATAATGGGGATGAATGGAAAGATGGGAGAAAAATAGATGAACCGATTGACACGAATTGTGACCACAGGTGCCTTGCTGCTGCTCGCGGGGTGCTCACTCTTCCGGAGCGCGCCCCAAGACCGCGTCGAGCCCCGCGAAATCGGCGTTTGCAGTTGGAGCCTCCGACAGAGCGTCGCCGAACTCGACCAGACCCTCCAGACCCTCCCCGTCAAGAAAGTCCACCTCGCGCTCGGCCCCTTCATCCACCCCGATGGCCGACACGGCAACGCCGAAGACCAAGCCGCCTGGAAGACCATCAAAGCCAATGTCGCCTCCGGCCGCTGGCAAGTCGTCTGCACGATGATCGGCACCATCGGCGAAGACTACAGCACCCTTGAGACCATCCGCAAAACCGGCGGAATCGTCCCCGACCAGCACTGGGCCGCCAACCAGAAAATCGTCACCCAAGGCGCCCGCCTCACCCGCGAACTCGGCTGCCGCCAAATGAGCCTCCACGCCGGATTCCTCGACGAAAACGACCCCGCCGCCTACTCCAAATTCATCACCCGCGTCCGCTGGATTCGCGACGAATGCGCCCGCCACGGCGTCACCGTCCTGCTCGAATCCGGACAAGAAACCGCCCAAGACCTCGCCCGCTTCCTCACCGCCCTCCCAGGCGTCTATGTGAACTTCGACCCTGCCAATATGATCCTCTACGGCAAAGGCAACCCCGTCGACGCCCTCCCCGCTCTCGTGCCCTGGATCCGCCAAGTCCATATCAAAGACGCCACCCCCGCCTCAACCCCCGGCCAGTGGGGCACCGAAGTGCCCTGGGGCGACGGCGCCGTCCACGCCAAAACCTTCATCGCACGCCTCCGGGAACTCGGCTACAAAGGAGACTTCATCATCGAACGCGAAGGCGGAACCAACCGCCTCGGCGACATCACCCTAGCCATCGAAAGGCTCACCAAATGAACACCTCAAAACGGCAATTCCTCAAAACCCTTGGCGCCGGCGCCCTCTTCAACCTCGTGCCCGCACGAGTCCTTGCCTCCGCCACAGCCCCCTCAAACCAACTCACCCGGGCCCTCATCGGATTCGGTTGCATCGCCCACAGCGCCAACCACCTCCCCTTCAAAGGCTCGCGCCTCGTCGGCCTCTGCGACCCCTTCGAAAGCCGCGTCCGCGCTGGCCTCAAAGCCGCCGAAAAATGCGGCTGGGGCCGCATCAAACCCTACCGCAACTTCCTCGAACTCCTGGCCGACCCCGGCGTCGACATCGTCCATATCTGCACCCCGCCCCACTGGCACGGCGTCCAGACCGTCATGGCCGCCAAGGCCGGCAAAGACATCTGGTGCGAAAAGCCAATGACTAGAACCGTCGGCGAAGGACTCCGCGCTATGCAGGCCGTTCAGGCCAACAAACGAATCTTCCGCCTCAATACCTGGTTCCGCTTCCAAGATGTCTTCTACGGCTTCGGCACCACCGTCAAACCCATCCGCCAGATTGTCGAGTCCGGAATCCTCGGAAAGGGGCCCATCCAGTGCACCTTTGGCGTCGGGCAAGGCTTCAGTTGGAAGTTCTTCTGGTCGGGTCGCGTCAACCAACCCGCCCAGCCCGTTCCGAAAGGCTTCGACTACGATATGTGGCTGGGCCCCGCCCCCTGGCGTCCCTACACCGACCACCGCGTCGGCACCTCCTTCCGCGGCTACTGGGACTATGATTCCGGGGGCCTTGGCGATATGGCCCAGCACTACCTCGACCCCTTGCAATATCTCCTCTGCAAGGACGATACTTCCCCCGTCCAAATCGACTACCTTGGCCCGCGCCAACACCCCGAAGCCGTCGGCCGCTTCGACCGCATCACCCTGACCTATGCCGACGGAACCACCGTCCGCCTGGACGGCGACGAGTCCCTCCGCAGCGAACCTCTCCTGCGCGGCTCGAACGGCATTTGCGTCTATCCCAAGGCTCCCGGCGGCAAGACGCTCAGGCTTGTCGACGCCCAGGGCAAGGAGATGGACGCGGTCAAAATCCTCGCCGATCTCCCCGCGCCGGCTGCGCAGCTCACCGACTTTATGCAGGCCGTCCGCGAGCGCAAAACCTTCGCGCTCAACGAGCAGAACGGTTTCCGCTCTTCGACCATGTTCAATCTCGGCATCGTCGCCATGCGGTTGGGACGGAGTTTCCGCTTCAATCCCGAGACGCTCCACGCCGTCGACGATCCTGCCGCTGAACGCTATCTCTATCAAACGCTCCGTCAGCCGTGGGCCAAGGAGCTGGAGGCCTAGACTATGAACCGACTTATTCCTCTCTTTCTGGTGGCCCTGATCTGCGGCTGCTCGACCCCCAAGCAATCCCTTGTGCGCTACGAGCCGGAACCTTCCGGCGAGGTCAAGACCAACCCGTTCGACAACTACGATGCGGGCATCGCCCGCTCCGGAAAGTACCCGCTCGCGGCGGACTGGCAATCCGCCAACAAGGCCAAGTTGAACGCGGCTCTCAAGCCTGAGGTGCTCGACGCGCGGGTTGCTTCGCCTGCTGCGGCGGACGCGTTTCTTGCCAATCTCAAAGAGGCGTACGCGACCGATCCGGTGGTTGCGTCCCAGATTGCCGCGCTCTCGGTTCGTGTGATGGACAAGGGGCGTGAGGAGGCGCGCGTGGTCTGGTCGGATGCGCTTCTGCGGGCGGCGGCTTCGGCAGGCGATCCGTACCGTGTCTGCTTCTGTCTGGATCAACTTCGTTGGTGCGGGCGGGCGTCGCAGATTGGCGCGGTTCGTTCGCTGCGCCGCGAGACTCCCTACCGCGAGGTCGCCCAGCTCTGCGACATTTTGATTGCCGAACTCGCCCGCTAGCGAGGGGCGTCTGACCCATCGATTCTCGGCAAGGGGCTTTGTCCTCTGCGCTTGGGGAAGGGGGATGTTTCGAGGGTCTTTTCGGCAAGCCGCGCGGGCAGGGGGCGGGGCGATGGGGTTGCTCCGGCGCGGTTCCAGAGGTTGCCGCCTTGGCGCGTCGTCTCTTGTCGGGACGGTGCGCCGGGGGCGGGCACGGGGCTGTTGGCAAGATGGGGCGTGTCGGAGGGGAGGGGTTGTCTGGTTTCGGGGCTGGGGCTTGCGGGGAATGAGTTGAAAAGGATGGTACGATGATGAGCAAGGTTCGGTTCTGGGAGCGGGTCTTTGGTGCGCTGACGCTGCTCTCGGGGGTGGCGTTCGCGAACAATCTCTGGGCGATTGCGCGGTGGTGGCGGGCGTTTGCCGACGCGGGGGGGGAGAGTGCGCAGATGGCGGCGGTGCGCGGGCCGATTGCGCTCTTGGAGTGGAGTGTGGTGGACTACTCGGGGGTGACGACATTGATTCCGCTGATTGGGTTCTGCTGTTGCTGGCGGGGGCTCAGGCGGCTGCGGCTGGGGCTCGCGACCGGCTGGGCGGAGTTCCCCTTCTTCAAGGGTTCCGACCAACTCCACATCGCGCTCGGGCTCTTCGGCACCCTCTGGGGCATCATCGTCATCGGCTACTACCGCCTCGAAAGCGTCACGATGGCCGACCTGATGCAGTGCCTGCACACCGCCCTTTTCTCTACCCTGACCGCCGTCGTATGGGTCTTCTTCGCCGACCGCCCCCTGCTGCGCCCTTGGCTCCAACGCCTGCGCGCCGAGATTCATCCCTACCAATCCCCTCGGCAGACGCTAACCGAAGCCGTCGAGACCTTGCTAGCGACCCTCCACGCCGGTGCCAAGGAGTTGGAGACAGACCTGCGTAGCGCCCACGACGCCTTCTGCGCGCGCCAGACCCGAATCGAACAGACCTTCGCCGACGCCCTCGCCAATCTCGACCGCGAACTCCAAGCCCGCCAGACCCGCGCCCAAGAGCAGTTCTCCGCCCACCTCCAGACCCTCGACACCGCCCTCAGCGAACGCCTCGCCACCACCCAAACCGCCCTCCAAAACACCCTCCAGAGCGCCTCCGAAACCCTCGCCTCGCTCCAATCCCGCCTCGCCGCCGAACTCGACCGTCGCCTCGCCCAGAGCGAACAGGCCGCCCAAGCCCGCCAGAAGGAACTCGTCGCCACCTTCGCCGCCGAACTCGACCTGCTCAAGGAACGCCTCGCTCGCGAGCAAGACCGCTCTGAGACCCTCTCCGCCAAACTCCAGGCCGTCACCCAAGCCCTCCGCTGACCCCTGCTATGACCAGCGACTCTCCCCTCGACCTGCTTGGCGGTCACTCCGAAGGCAACGCCACCGCCGACGACCTCCAGGGCCTTCTGCTGCAGATTGTCTTGGCCCTCTTGATGGTCTTTATGATAGCCTACTTCATCTTCGTCTCGGCCACCCGCCGCCAGCAGGAAGAGCAACTCATCGACCTCAACCGCCAGAAACTCCTCGTCGCACTCGAACGCACCGCCGAAGACCATCGCATCCGCTACGGCCTCAACGCGCTGATGACCCAATCCAACGATGGCCGCCGCATCTTCGAGGCCGACACCCACATCCAGTCAGGCCGCCTCCATCTCGCCAAAGCCGCCCGCAGCGCCTTTACCGCCGGGGCCCGAGCCGCCCACGCCGACTACGCCGACCTGCCCGCCCTCCACGCCGCCTGGCGCCAGGAAGTCCTCACCCACGCCGCCCTCTCCGAAGCCGATCTCAAAGCCGACCAGCCCCGTTGGCTGGACGAACAAATCGCCCAAAATGCCGAAGCCGTCCGCCTCGACACGCGCGGTGTCCAGAGAGCCCTTGCCGCCCGGCTGCTCGACCGGCTCGTGCAAGAGGCCCCCGCCGATTCCGCCGCCGATCCCGCCGCGCTCGCCCAAAGGCTCAAGACCCAAACCCTCCAGTCGCTCTCCGAAACGCTCGACGCGCCGCTCCTGCCATGACCGCCATCCCCCTGATTATCCTCACCGCGGCCCTCACCGCCGGCAATGCCGAACTCGACCGCGTGGCCGCGCTCGCCGCCGCCCGCCTCCACATCCAGCGATTCGCCCCCGAACTCGCGCCCCCCGCCGTCCTCGTCCAAACCATCCTCGCCGACCCCGCCGCCCACCGTGCCCCCGCCGACTCCGAAACCCTTTGCCGCGCGGCCTACACCAACGCCATCGAGAAAGAATACAACCTCCGCCTCCCCAACCTGCGCACCACCCTCGGGCTCTCCAACGCAGAACCGCTCCCGCTTCCCGATAACCTTCGCGACCAACTCCTATCCGACTTCCCCGGCCGCTTCCGCCAGGCCCGCGCCGAAGCCGTCGCCCGCCAGGCCCGCACCCTCGTCGCCGACATCCGCCCCACCGAAGCCGAACTCGAAACCCTCTCCCGCGATGCCCTGCGCGACCTGATGCGCCAACGCCTCGTCGCCCGCCAAAGCCAGCCCCTGCTCCAGGAAAACCTCGACACCCTCACCCGCGACCACATCGACCCCATCCTCGATCGCGGCTACGCCGAGCGTCAGACCCAGCGCGACACCCTCGCCGCCCTCACCACATCCGCCGCCCTCCCCCAACCCATCGCCGACCACCTCCTCGCCCAACTCCAAGCCACCATCGCCGAACGCAACCGCAACCTCCCCCCAGCCCACGCCTGGAGCCTCTTCCCCTCACTCCAGACCCGCGACCTCCCCAACGCCGTCACCAACCTCCTGCTCGCCCGCGCCCGCGCCCACATCCAGGCCGCCACCCCAAAGATTGACCCCGACACCCTCCGCCAAACGATGCTCTCCGACCTCGAACAACACCGTACCCGTGCCCTCAGCCTCCAGACCTTCACCAACGACCTCACCCGCCAAATCCTCCCCCGCGCCGCCGACAAATGGGCCCAGACCGCCCCGCCAGCCGAACGCCAGGAACTCAACACCCTCGCCCTCCGCCTGCTCACCATCCCCCCCTTCTCAACCCACCTCGCCACCCACCTCCACGCCACCCTCGCCGCCCCCT
>JAXFQS010000057.1:0-5952 GCA_034178815.1 Kiritimatiellia bacterium
CCCCGGGAGGTTGGGCGGCGGGGGGTGTTGGGCGCGGCGGTCCGCCCGGCGGTTGGCCGGGGGGGGGGCGGCAAGCGTTTGCGCCCAATCCTTGCTATGATGGTGGCGCACGCTTTGGGTAAATCGGAGCGCTTAGCGCTGTCGGCTGGGGTCGCCATTGAGCTTTTCCACAATTACACGCTGGTGCATGACGATCTGCCTTGTATGGACAATGATGCGTTCCGGCGGGGCGTTCCGGCAGTGCACAAGAAGTTCGGCTACCATGTCGCGGTGCTGGCCGGCGATTTCCTGCAACAGTGTGCATTTGCGGCCTTGGCGGACTCTCGTCTTCCACCTGAAGTCATTTGCAACCAGTTGCGGATTTTGGGCGCTTCAGAGGTTGTTGCGGGGCAAATCGAGGACTTGGCTTGTGCCAATCGCGCGGATCTGGAGCAGATGTGTTTCATACACGAACGCAAGACAAGCGATCTTTTCATCCGAGCCGCGGTGATGGGCGCGTTGAGTGCGGATGTGCCGCTTCGCTCGAAGACTATGGACGCGATTGGCGACTATGCGCTCTACCTTGGATTGGCGTTCCAGATTGTGGACGATCTCTTGGACGGCGAGCGGAAGGACGAATTGTCGGTTTTGAATCTGATGGATGCCTCCGCGGCCCGGCGTTTGGCGCAAAACTATACGGACAAGGCGTTGCAGGCTCTCTACCGTTTTGCAGTGCGTCCCGAGCGTTTGGCGGCTCTTGCTGAGGGGCTGCTTGATCGTCTTTCCTAAGAAGAATTTCCTGCTTAGCATCGGAGACCTGTCGTGTCAACCTTTTAGGGCAGGAGATTGTAATCTCCATCTCTGAAAGGTTCCTATCAATCGGTGGCTAAGGTGCCAACCTCCAGCGTTGGCGCGGCGTCATCCCATGAGTAGACGGGAGTCTTTCCCTGCGTCAGCATTCCGTCCTTGTTTCGGGCGCGGGAAAATGGTATTATCACACAAGTTCTTGTTCTACAACCAGAGTCATCATGCCGAATACCATCTTAGTTGGGTCCCAGTGGGGCGATGAAGGAAAAGGGAAGATTATCGATGTCTTGACCGCCGAGGCCGATGTCGTCGCGCGATTTCAAGGTGGCAGCAACGCCGGGCATACCGTCATCGCCGACGGCAAGAAATATGTCCTGCATCTGATTCCTTCGGGCATTCTCCACCAAGGTAAACTCTGTGTCATCGGCAACGGCGTTGTGATGAACCCCATCGACTTGATTGAGGAGATGGCGATGCTCCGGAAAATGGGCATCGAACCGGCAGGGGCTCTCTTCGTTTCCGACCGTGCCCATATGGTGATGAATTGGCACCGCGCCATCGACAAGGCAGAAGAGGCCGCCCGCGCACCCGAGAAGAAAATCGGCACGACCGGCCGTGGCATCGGGCCCGCCTACGCGGCCAAAGTCGGGCGCACCGGAATCCGCGCCGGCGAGATGACCTCTCCATACTTCGATAGCCGTGTTCGAGAAGAAGTCGCCCTCGCCAACGAGCGCCTTGCCCTCCTGAACGCACCCTTGCTGGATGCTGACGAACAGGTCGCAATCTATCGCGAAGTCGCCCGCCAACTTGCCCCCCTGATTGCCGACACCGCCCTCCTGCTCAACCAGTTGGATCGAGCGGGGAAAAGCATCCTCCTAGAAGGGGCGCAGGCAACCATGCTTGACATTGACTTCGGCACCTACCCCTTCGTGACATCCTCCAATCCGACCGCTGGAGGCGCATGCACCGGCTCGGGGCTTTCTCCCCGCCGAATCAATCGCGTGGTGGGCGTCGTCAAAGCCTATACCACCCGTGTCGGCGCGGGGCCATTCCCAACCGAACTATTCGATGAGGTTGGAGAACGTCTTCGCAAGCGCGGAGGAGAGTTCGGCGCGACCACTGGACGCCCCCGTCGTTGCGGCTGGTTCGACGCCGTGGTTGCTCGCTATGCCTGCACCATTAATGCTGTCGACTTCTGGGCAATGACTAAACTTGATGTTCTCGACGAAGAGCCCGTCATTAGGATTTGCGTGGCTTACGATTGCAATGGAAAACGGCTGGATTCCATCCCCTCCGATATCCGCGTTTTGGCCGACTGCAAACCCATTTACGAGGAGATGCCCGGTTGGCTTGTCCCGACCAGTCATATCACCCGCTACGAGGATTTGCCGCCTCAGGCACGAGCCTATGTCGAGCGTTTGATTGAACTGATTGGGGCCAAACTCGGCATCCTTTCCGTAGGCCCGGCGCGCGAGACGACTTTGCGCATTGCCCTCTGATTCCTACTTAGGAGTTGCCTCTTGAAAATCCCAGCCCATATCGCCATGATAATGGATGGAAACGGGCGTTGGGCGCTAGCCAAAGGACTCCCGCGCTTGGAAGGTCACAAGGCAGGGGCTGAGACCATTCGCCGCGTGCTCCAGTGTTGCCAAAAGGCAGGGGTTCGGTATTTGACACTCTATGCGTTCAGTTCCGAGAACTGGAAGCGGCCCAAGGAAGAGGTCGATGGGCTAATGACCTTGTTTGCCGATTTTTTGCAACGGGAAGAGGCAACTCTGCACCAGCATCAAATCCGTTTGCGGGTAATTGGTGAGCGCACAAGGCTACAACCGGAACTCCAGCATCTAATCAACCAAGTCGAGCGCGGAACAGCCACCTATCGTCAGCAACTCATCCTTGCAGTCAGTTATGGTGGACGGCAGGAAATTCTCACTGCGGCGCGTACTCTGGCCTCTCGCGTTCGGGAAGGATTGATTGCCCCGGAAGGTATCGACGAGGGTGTTTTTGCGCAAGCTCTGTATGCCCCGGATGTGCCTGATCCGGATTTGATTATTCGCACCAGCGGGGAATACCGGTTGAGCAATTTTCTCCTTTGGCAAGCCGCCTATTCCGAACTTTATGTGACAGATTGCAGTTGGCCGGATTTCAATGAGGCGGAGTTTGAGAAGGCTTTGAATGTCTATTCCCAAAGAGAACGCCGATTCGGCGGGCATGCCTAGGAAAGGGAATCGCATGAAACCGAATGCAAAGCGGACATGTATCGGCGTTGCGGTGGCGCTCTTTTGGATTTTTAGCGCCATTTGCTTGCCTCCTGTTCTGGCGTTTTTGCTCTTTGCCGTAGCAGTTTGCCTTGCAGTGATTGAGTATACTCGGTTGGTTCAAGCGCGGGGTATTCCGGGGGTGTCCGGGGCTCTGGTGGTCGCTACTCTAGTATGGCTTTGCTGTGTATTCTGGGGGGGCGGGGGGGCGCACCTGCAAACTCTTTTCCCGCTTATGCTGGGGTGCATTGTTTTGGCTCTTTCCTGCCGTGTGCTTTTCGACTCCCGCATCGAGAGACCATTTGAGACAATAGCGTTTGCTGTCTTGGGATTCGCCTATTTGCCGGTTTGCATGTCCTATCTACTCTGCCTCGCCCAGATGGGGGATTGTGCATGCCGAGGGAGGCTCTCAGCGCAAGGGTTGTATGCGGTGCTCTATCTGGTCGCGGTGGTGAAGGCTTGTGACATTGGAGCCTTTGCGGTGGGGACGCTTTGCGGCCGGCACAAGATGTTTCCGAGGGTGTCTCCTGCCAAGTCATGGGAGGGATTGATTGGCGGGATTGCGTTGTCCGTGCTGGCTAGTTTGGGGTTGACGCTTGTTGCACAAAGGGTTTCGGCTGGAGGTATCGTAGCCCCACTTGGTTTGCTTGGAGCGGCACTGATGGGAGCATTGCTGGCACTCCTTGGGGTGCTTGGCGACTTGATTGAATCGCTCTTTAAGCGGGCTGCGAAGATAAAGGATTCCGGGGGGCTTTTCAAGGGTATGGGGGGGCTACTCGACACCTTTGACAGCCTGATTTTCGCGGCTCCAGTTTGCTATGCGATACTTTTGTGGAGCCTCCGGTGAAGCGGTTGGTTCTGCTCGGGTCGACGGGTTCCATCGGCGAGAATACTTTACGCGTTGTCGATTCGCTTCCTGGCGCATTTCGGGTGGTCGGCCTGGCTGCGAACCGGAATTGGAGACGGGCTATTGAGCAGGCAATTCGCTATCAGGTCCCGGTGGTTGCGCTTGCCGACGAGGGGGCTGCTAGGTTGGCACGCGAAGCGGCTCCGCCGTCCATCAAGGTGCTGGTTGGCTTAGAAGGCATCTGCGAACTTGCCGCCAATCCTGATGCTGATGTGGTGGTAATGGCTCTTGTCGGGATGGCAGGGCTCAAGCCCTCGCTGGCGGCCATTGACGCGGGGCATGATCTTGCTTTGGCGACGAAGGAGGTTTTGGTTGCCGCCGGGGAGATTGTTATGCGCCGCCGTGCCCAAACGGGTACGCGGATTCTCCCGGTCGATAGCGAGCATTCGGCCATTTTCCAGGCTATGCAGTCGACGCAATGGTGCGCGGCATGTGTCCAGACGGGGCGTATGCCCTGTGCCGAGGACTATCTTGAGAGTCTGACGCTGACGGCGTCTGGAGGGCCTTTCTTCGAGCAACGAGGCATTGATCTTTCCAAGGTCTCGCTTCAGCAGGCGATGGCGCATCCAACTTGGGCTATGGGGCGGAAGGTGACCATCGATTCGGCGACTATGATGAACAAGGGGTTGGAACTGATTGAGGCCCACTGGCTTTTCAACATGCCGGTGGAGAGGTTGCACGCAATCGTCCACCCGGAGAGCATTGTCCACTCGCTGATAACTTATCGTGACGGGACGAGTCTGGCGCAACTTTCGCCCCCGGACATGCGTTATCCAATCCAGTATGCCCTGACCTATCCCGAACGCCGAAGCGTGCCGATGCCGCGTCTCGATTTGTCTCAAGTTGCGGGGCTCCACTTTTGCCCTCCTGACGATGACCGCTTTCCTGCGCTTGCCTTGGCGCGTACGGCGATGTCTCTGGGGGGGACGGCTCCAACCGTGCTCAATGCGGCTAACGAGGTGGCCGTAGAGCGTTTTATTCAAGGCGAGATTTCTTTTGCCTGCATTGCCCAACTGGTGGAACGGGCATTGTCGTGCCATACGGTCAACAGGTCTCCGTCCTTGGACGAGATTCTATCCGTAGACACCGAAGTGCGAGCCCAGGTTTCCGAGTATTAGGGACTGACATTGCGCTGTTCAAGATTTCAGGGCGCCGGAGTCTTTGCCCCACATTCGTAGGCAGGATCGGCGCTGGTGGGTTGCAACCTTGTTGGGGCAATCGTGCCCACCACATCCCCAGCAAGATAGGCGCGAGTTTTCCCGAAGGGTTGCAACCTTTGTCCGTCTAGAGTAGACCAGCGGTGCGTTGTTGGGCGCATTTTGAGATGGTCGAGTTGTCATCCTATTCCCGCTCGCCTGCAAGAAGCCTCTGGCAGAAGAGGATTCAGCGTTTCTACCCTATGCCGAGTTGTCTCCCGTTCCTCGCTATGATTCAATCCTGCTCGGTGAGGACTATGCCACCGATACTGAGGATGTCTGCTCGCCCATCCGGCTCGCGGGTGCCCGCAAGGAGGTGCTCGCTCTCTCATCGCACGGAATCCGCCCCAATGCCAAGGGAATTCGCCTGAAGACGGACTGGCTCGAAGGGATGCTTCAGACGGCCCTAGAGGCTGGCGTGATCGTGGTGGGCATCGACTATTTCCGCTAGATTATAATTATAGGTTTCCCGGGAAGACAATCCTACACGGCAGGCGGAGCCGAAAATAATTATCCATTGTCCTGCCGCCTAGGTTGGATTGGGTGGCTGGACTTTCTTTGTCCTTTCGGCTTGACCCGAGTAGGGTAAAAGAAGATAATGATGACTCATCTTTTAGGAGTTCTTCAGGTCTATGATTCGTGCAAAGGTAGTGGGCGCCACGGGATATGGTGGCATTGGCATTGTCGAGTTGCTGCTCGGGCATCCAGAGGCGGAGATTGTTGCGCTCGTGGCTCGCGAGGATGCTGGCAAACGCCTGTCGGATATCTATCCCCACTTGGCAGGTTTTTGTGATATGCCGATCCT
>JAXFQS010000092.1:0-5265 GCA_034178815.1 Kiritimatiellia bacterium
CCCCCATTCGCCCCGACGCCTCCCAGCCACAGCCCCCTTGGACACCCGCCCGCGCGGGCGAACCGTTAGACTCCCCTCGCCCGTCGATACCACCCCCACTCGCCCCGACGCCTCCCAGCCACAGCCCCCTTGGACACCCGCCCGCGCGGGCGAACCGTTAGTCTCCCCACGACCGTCGCTACCTGCCCCATTTGCCCGCCGTCAAGCACCTTTCCCCCTTAAAGAGCGGCTCCTTTCGACCCGTGGGCGGGATTGGAACGGAGTCAACGAGAGCAAACAAAAAGGCCGCCTGCACGGGCAGGTCGGCCTTAAGTCCAAAGGGGTCAATCGAGGGTCAGGAGAGCCAGGAGATGGCGAAGTAGATAGCCGCCAGTACGAGCAGGATGGACAAGGTCGCGAAGAGCAGAATCCATACCATTTTGGCGTCTCGGCGAGGCTTAAATCCGGCGACGGGAAGTTTGGTTGTGGGGTTGTTGGGGGTAATGACAATGGTCGTCCGGGGCACGATGTCGAGCCCTTCGAGTTGAGGCCCGGCGGACTGAGGGACATCTTCGCCCTGGAGTTCGAGAGGGACACTTCCGAGGGTGATGATGTCGTTGCGGTAGACATTGGCGATGCGCACGGATTCGCCGTTGACCTTGGTACCGTTGGTGGAGCCGAGGTCGTGGATTTGGAGCAGATCGCCCCTACGGGCAATCTCGCAGTGCGTGCCGGAAATGGATGGGTGGGCGATAACGATTTCGTTGCCTTCGTTGCGCCCGATGTGAGCAACGGTTGGAGGGATTTGGAAGGTCTGTCCCTTGCCCTCGCCGTCGATGATTGTCAAACTGGCCATTGGAGTCTACCTTTTGGGCTTGTCAAGTTTGGATAGAGAGTGTAGCATTTCCTATATGAAGAGTCAAATTCAAAGGTTGGTTTATCCGGGTGGGACTGAGGCCGCGATAGGGCGGGTCTGGTGCGCGTTTTCGATGTGGGCGCGTATGAAGGGTCTGCTGGGGCGGAAGGGCTTGGCGGAGGGGGAGTGGTTGTGGCTGAAGCCGTGCGGAGCCGTGCACACGGTGGGGATGCGGTTTGCCATCGATGTGGTCTTTCTCGACCGCGACCAACGGGTGGTGAAGGTTGCGCGGGGGGTCAAGCCGTGGCGGTGGTGGGTGTGGGGAGGTTGGCGGGCGCGGAGTGCGCTGGAGGGTGCGGCGGGGGCGGCAGGTGCGTACAAAGTGGGGATGAAGGTGCGTATGGAAGAGGTGCGGCGGTAGGTATCTCAGCCTTCGAGAGGTTGACACCTGCCGGGAGGAGTCGTTGGCACCAATGAAAAGGGGCGGTCGCGCCAAGCGCGGCCGCCCTTTCCAATGCCTGCCGCTAGCGGCGGCGTTTGTACTGAACGGGGCGGATGGCAAAGCGGTAGGAGTGGAGTTCCTGCGCGGAGAGGCGGAACTTCTCGTGCGGCCAGGCGCCCCAACTGTTGTCGCCGCCGACGCCCATTTGACCGTAGTCGATGTTCAGGGCGGTGGTTTGACGCGCGGGAAGTTGCCAAGTGTGCTTCCGCCCGGAATCAAGGTCGGCGGTCGTGGGACGGCGCGCGGTGACATCAATCAGACGCTCCAAAGCGAGGATTTCAATGCCCTTGCCCTCGGCATCGAGCACGGCCGCGCGGCGGACATCGGTGTGGTTGCCGCTCTCCCCCGGCTCGCTATAATCGAAGTACTGTCCGTCGATGGCGGCAACATAGCACCCGACCGGCAAATCCTTTCGGTCGGCATAACTCTCCACAGGGCCAGGGCCGAACCATTCAAGCGTCGTGAAGCCCTCCGCAAGAACCGTCTTGAGGCCGAAACGCGGCAGCACGGGCATCTCGCGAACGGCGGGATTGTGGGTGGCTTCGACCACCATCGTGCCGTTGCCATAGAGCGTGTAGACAACCTCGCAGGTGGTCTTCACATTCTCCAGCGAGACCCGCGTCGAAACCGTCACCGAATCCGCCGAAGCCTTGGCATCGACGAACGCCGCGGCCTGCTCCCTAGTCGCCAGTTTCCAAGCCCCCAAGTGGTGCGCCGCGTTGAACCCGCGGTCATTGTCGATTGGCGCGCGCCAGAAGTCCAGCGTCAGCGGCTCCGCCAAAAGCGCCTTCCCGCCCAACTCGTACTGCACCAGCGTTCCCTTCGCAAAACGGGCGCAAAAACCCTCGCCCTTGACCACGAATCCATCCCCCTCCTTCGTCAGCGAGACCGCCCCGGACGGCTTGATTTCAGGCACCTTCCGACTGCCCAGCGCAAACTGCTCCGACGCCACAAGATGCCCCTTCGAAGCCCACGCCTCATCCCTCGCAAGCGCAAACGAAAGGTTCAGAAAACACTCGCCCTCCGCAGGCAGCTCCGGCAACGCCAGACGCACCTCCGCACTCGCCTGCGGCGCCAACCCCTTGGGCAGAGCGAATCTGCCGGAGCCCAACACCTTCTGCTCCATCTCAAGCGACCACCGCCCCTCCAACTGCGACGGATCGAAGAAGAAATAGCCGTTCTTGACCGATATAACTCCCGCCTTCAAATCCTTCCCGGAGATGTGCAGGTTCTGGTACGCCTTCTTCAACCCCACCATCGCCGGATGCGGCGTGCGATCCGAGGAGACCAAGCCATTGCAGCAGAAGTTGTCATCGCTGGGAGGCACCCGCAGAGGATTCCCCTCCGGCGTCGCATAGAAGAAATCCCCGCCATAGCCCTGATAGGTCTTCTGCCCCTCGGAGATAGGCACGATTTGAGACGCCGGCTTCTTGCCCGCCGCCGGCACCGGAAGGTCCAACCCCTGGTCGACCCAATCCCACACGCAGCCGCCTTGAAGGTTCGGACGAGTGTAGATCAAATCCCAGTACGACGCCAAATCGCCGCACGAATTCCCCATCGCGTGGGCGTATTCGCACATAAAATAGGGCTTCGCCTTTTGACGGTGAGAGTAGGCCTCCAAGTGCTTCGGATGCGGGTACATAAAGGAGGTAATGTCGGTGCCCGCGCCCTCGCCGTATTCGCAGGAGTGAACCGGACGGGTGTTGTCCCGGGCCTTCATCCATTGGTAGGTCGCGAGCAGATTCTCGCCCGTTCCGTTCTCGTTTCCTACCGACCAGATGATGATGGAAGGATGGTTCTTGTCGCGTTCGACCATGCGCTTGGTGCGATCCATATAGGCAGCGAGCCACTCCTTGTTTCTGGTCAACTCCTGGCAGCCGTGGCACTCAATGTTGGCCTCGTCGATGACATAGAGACCGTACTCGTCGCAAAGGTCGTACCAGGCCGGGACATTGGGATAGTGGCAGGTGCGGACGGTGTTGACATTGTACTGTTTCATCAGCAGGATGTCTTTGCGCATCATGGCTTCGGTGACGACATGTCCCAGGCGCGGATCGTGCTCGTGGCGGTTAACTCCTTTGAGGAAGACGCGCTTTCCGTTGACGAGCAAATCATTGCCTTTTATCTCGACGCTGCGGAAACCGACACGCTGGGGGATAACCTGCAAAACGGTGCCGCCGGCGTCTTTGAGGGTTACGAAGAGGTGGTAGAGATTGGGGCATTCGGCCGACCATTTTCTAGGGTTTTCGACGGGCATCTCGACGATGAGGAGATTGCCCGAACCGGTCTTGACGGTGCGTTTGCCGACGCCTTGGAGGTCGACTTCGACGGTGGTGCCGCGGGCGTTGGAGAGGGTGAGGGCGACTTGCAGGGTGGCGTTGCGGTAGTGTTCGTCGAGGGGCGTGCGGATTTGGATGTCGTCGATGCGGCTCTTGGGCGCGCAGCGGAGGTAGACATCCCTATAAATGCCGCTCAGGCGCCAAAAGTCCTGGTCTTCGAGGTAGGAACCGTCGCACCAGCGGAAGACTTCGACGGCGAGGAGGTTGTCGCCTTTTTTGAGGTGGCGGGTGATGTTGAATTCGGCGCAGGTGCGGCTATCCTTGGCGAAGCCAAGTTTCTTGCCGTTGACCCAGAGGTAGAAGAAGGAGTTGACGCCGTCGAAGTTGAGGTAGACCTCTTTTCCCTGCCAGGAGTCGGGGATTCGGAAGGTGCGGCGGTAGGCGGAGACGCTGTTGAAGGGGTTGTCGGCGGGGACTACGGGCGGCTGGGGCTTGCCCCAAGGATACTGGATGTTGACATAGATGGGGACGCCGTAGCCGTGCATTTCGACATTGGCGGGGACGGGGATGGAATCCCAGGCGGAGTCGTCGAAGTCTTCGCGCCAGAAGTTGGCTTCCCGCTCTTTTCGGGTGGGGGCGAATTTGAACTTCCAGTTGCCGTTGAGGCTCTGGTAGAAGGGGGATATTTCGCGGTCTTTGCCGAGCGGGAGGCGGACGCGGCGGGCGGTATCGAGGTCGGGGCAGGCTACGAATGTGGCGCGCGGGGGTTCGATTCCGAGGTGGACGCGGGACGGGTCTTCCCAGTCTGGGGCGTTGGGTCTGGCGGAAACGATTTGGGCTTTGTCTTTGACGCCGAATGCGCGGATGTAGTCGGCATCTTCGGCTGAGGTGAGTTGGGCGTGGGCGCAGCAGGCGCCGAGGGCGAGGAGTGCGCAGAAGAGGGTTTTCATAGGTGGTGGTTTCCTTGTGGCCTGACGGGGTCGAATCTAGAGAATGGCTAGGGTGGCGCGGTAGAGCATCCAGTTCGCGCCGAGGGCGTAGAGGTTGGCGACGAGGTCGTCGACGACAATGCCCAGTCCGCCGGGGATGCGCTGAAGGCCTCGGGCGGGCGGGGGCTTGAGGATGTCAATGGCGCGAATCACGAGGAAGGTCGGGGGGATGAGCCAAGGGGCCTCGACCAGGGGCAGTCCAAGGGTAGCGATGGGGTAGAGCATCCACTCGTCGGCGCAGATGCGCCCGTCGTCCTTTTTGCCCAACACGCGCTCAGCAATGTCGCACACGGGAATTGCCAGAAGGGTCAGCGCCAGGCAGGCGATTGCCTGCGCCCAGACGGGCAGCACCGCGGCGAAGAGCAGCGCGAGCAACACCCCCGGCCAGGAGCCCAAGGTGCCGGGCGCGATGGGCGCGGCCATACCCGTCCAGAAGCCCGTCGCGAGGAAAGTCGCCACGCGTTCAGAGGGGGTCTTGCCGGGAATGGCAAATCGTTTGAAGAGTTGCATAGTGTTTGGGCATCTTACCACAAGCCCGCACGGGGTTCAAGCACGAATGCGTCCGCCGCCGCCCCCAAAAGCCACCTATCCCCGGATGCGGAAGATACGCACCTTCGCCCCCCGCAGATAGCCACCTCCAGCCCCCGAAGGTGGCAATGT
>JAXFQS010000095.1:0-3578 GCA_034178815.1 Kiritimatiellia bacterium
TCCCTCCACATCAATCCGATCCCCGTTCAGTTCATACAGGATGTTCTTGATGCGCGCCTCCTCGTCCTTGATCTCGGCGAAGTTCCGATTAAGGAAGAAGCCGGGGATTTCCCGGTCTGCCTCGGGGTTGGTCGCACAGTAGATTGTGGCGATCGCCAGTTTACGGTCACGCCCGGCCCGCCCAGCCTCCTGGACAAATCCTTCCAGTGACTGCGGGTGGCACATTTCGATCACGCAGCGGATGTTGGGCTTGTCGATGCCCATCCCGAACGCCTTGGTCGCGACCATGACGGCCTTCTCGTTCCGGAGAAACGCCTCCTGGTTCGCGATGCACCGTTTGCTATCTTCCTCCGTCTCGGCTCCGTAGTAAGAAGTGACCACTGGAGATAGGCAGCCCTGGGACAAAGTCCTGCACACCTTCTCGACCGAGTGGCTGGTGCTTTTCTTGTGCGGACAGAACACCAGCGCCCCGCTCGCACAGTCCGGAGGTTTCTTCTGCCAGGCGGACGGGTCGAACGAGGTGTCGATATCCGCCTCGAGAATCGCCTTCCCCTTCTTGCTCTCCGGCGCAATCCCCTCGCGCTCCAGGAAACGCTCCTTGATCCGCCGTTGATTCTCCTCTCTGATCAGTTCCCGGAACAGACGCTTCTGGCGGCCCAGCGTCTCCGTTAGGCGCGCCAGTTTCGCCTGCCCGTAGCAGTCCGCCTCATAGTTTGAATTAGCCTCGTCCGGGCGCTTGACCCACTCAATCCGATACTGGAGTTCCAACCGGTTCGTATTCTCGTAGCGAATCACCGCGTCCGAATCCAGTGCCCCCCCGTCAAGGTCGCTCAACTCCCGCTCCACATCAGCCAGCACATCGAAAGATGCCGTGGCCGTCAGCCCGAAAAGCGGAATCGTCTTCCCCTCCTCCGGCTCAGGCCCCGCATCCCTGCACTTGACGAACAGGCGGAGATTCCTCCCCAGATGCAGATACGCCGTTCTGAAATCATGCCCCCACTCCGACACGCAATGCACCTCGTCGATGACCCCGTACGACCAGAAGATGCCATTCTCGTGCATCTCCCGGAGCTCCTCCCGGAAACTCGGTATGGCCAGACGCTCCGGCGAGACAAACAGAAACTTCGCGTCCCCGCACACCAGACGCCTCATCTCCTCGTCACGATATTTACCCTGGACATCCGAATTGATGTACGACACCGCCGTAATTCCGTTCTTGACCAACCCGTCTCGCTGGTCTTTCATTAGGGACTTCAGCGGGTCGACCACCATGACCACCCCAGGCTGCAACAGTCCCGCCAACTGGTAGGTCAGCGACTTCCCTCCGCCCGTAGGAAGCAGCCCGATGACACTCTTGTTCTGGAGCGCACGGTTGAGAATCGGCAACTGCCCCGGACGGAACTCCTCCTTCCGGAAGATAGACCTGAGAAAATACCGCAGATGCTCTGCCGCCGGCAGCGCCGACCACTCCCCATTCTCCCCCAACTCGGCAACCGGTCGGTAAACCAGATTCGCCCCGGTGGTAATCTGAAAAACCGAGTCTTCATCCCCTCCAAGCGCAGACTCAAGACGCAAACCAACCTTGAACCGCCCCGACAACTCGTCCGCGCAAGCCACCCCTTCCGGGCAGGCGTAAAACGAGGTTTCAAGCAATATGTCGAACGCCTCCCCGCCAGACCTCCCAACCGCCTCGCGCCCGCAACAAGTCACCTGAAACGACAACCCCGGCAGGCGATTGGCATCCGGGAGCAGCGCGTTGAGATGATCGAACATTTCCTGCAAATCTCGGCACGCCTGAACCGCACACTCAATATCGTGCTCAACCGCCAGGACGCTGAGAGGCCGTCCATCTGTCGGCACCGCGCCAGACAGAATCGTACGCACCAGCGCATACTCTATGCGAGACACCATCAACGGCGCCAACAGCAACCGTTCCAGCCGGCGGCCGTCCGCATCCAGATCCGGACGCTTGCCGCCAGGTTCAATCTGCCGAAACAGCCAATCGACCGAGACATTGCCCTTCAGTTGATACCGGATGCTCCCGGAATTCCTCACACATTCCGTCAAGCCGAGTTCCTGCGAAAGCCAATCCTCTACCCCAAGACTCGTCACGGTTGGATTGCCACGGGCAAGCAGATTTCCCAGCACGCAGTAGAGTGGATGCGCGTTCTCTGCCACGCCACCAAGGGCCCCATTCTCGCCAATGAAAGTACAGTCGAAACGCCCGAACTGCTCAAGCTCCGGAACCTTTCGATTGGGGTCTGCCTTTTTAACAAGATTCTCCCGATAAGCAAACAAAACATCCGACCAGGCTCCCAGCGAATAGGTTCGGTGCACCGTTCGAACATTTTTCGTCGGTTGCACAGAGCGGCCGTGCTGCCTGGCGAACGCGAATCCGATTCCTGAACAGGTAAAACGCTTCTTGCTTCTGACATGTCTGGCCCCCGCCAAGTCGACATTGTCTCCCCTCTGCTTAAAGAAAGGTGGGGATTTGCCTAGCAGCCGCCACAGGTCGAATAGCCGGTCTGCGCCCTTGTTTGTCGGCCCGACGGAGAGCACATAGTTCGTATGCATCCGTCCCAAACTCTGTATGACAGACGCGATTTTGCCGACATTGACGCCCTCTACATCGAGGATATTGGATAGGAGATGCAGCACGCAGCAATCCGTCGGAATCCGAAGATTCTCCACCGCCACCTGCTGGTCTCCATCCCAAGGAAATGCCTGACAATCCACGGAGGATTTGACCCGTTCGTGGATTAAAAACTCCGCCCTTTCGCGAGCCTTGTCGCTCTTCTCCAGCAACCGGATGCAGCGCACGCGTCCGGGGCGCGGGGGCTGACTTGGCAATCGGGTTCTGCCACCCATTTCCCAGAGCCAATCCAAGCAAACCATCGTCGCGAGTCCTTGCCCGCAGCCCCAGTCGACGATTGCTATGCCCGGCTGCGTATCCTTGCAAAACTCCTGATATTGAGATTGCTCGCCCAGGCCATCCAGCCCCAGCCTCAATTTGCGCTCGTGAATCTCGCCATACGCAACCAGATAGGCATTGAGGCAGTACTCGTTCTGGTAAACCGCGGTTCCATGTTGCAAGTGTCTCCAGGGCGCGGCCCTTTGTTCAGGCAACAGTACCTCGGCGGCGGCGTCCACCGCCTCGGGAAAGAACGGATGCCCCGCGCCCTTACAAAACCGCTTGATGGCTTCGCCGAATGTCATCCCGCTACTCACCGAGAATGCTTTCGGCGTGGGGATTGGCACGGTGGCGCGCGCAATTTGCGCAGGCGGACTGGGGACTGGTATTGGCGTAGCAGTAGATGCACTGGTGGGGACAGGTATTATATTGGCCAATGTCCTTGGAGGCGATGCACCCGCAGGCGGCACGCTGTCCCGGGTCTTTTTTAGACGCCCCCAGTGTCCACTTCTGGTCGTTGAGGAGGCTTGGCGGCTCGGCGCCAATGAACTTCATCAGCGCTGAATCATGGGAAAAGCAGTTGAGGATTAACCGGTCGTCGATGCAACGATTGGGTTCGATGCCATACTTGCCGAGATTGACCTTCTCCGCACAGGTTCGGGCGGTA
>JAXFQS010000164.1:0-19027 GCA_034178815.1 Kiritimatiellia bacterium
CCATCGTGCGTCAACTGACGCGCGCCCCACTCGGTCGAAAAAACGGGAACCTGGTACTCGTTTGCCAGTTCCAGCATCTCCGGGAAAGGCGGCTTGCTTCTGCAAAAGATGATGCAAGGCACATCGGCCTCTAGAAAACGACGCAACTTGTCGCGGCGTTCCTCGTGCGACAGAGACGCCAAGTAAGCGTACTCGGTCATACCGATGACCTGAATGCGGCTGTTGGCGAAATAGTCGAAAAAACCCGTCAATGCCAACCCCGGACGGTGGAGCATCGGTTCAGCGATGAGGCGGTCGAGCCCCTTCGTGCCGGCTACGGGCACCACATCGATGCGGCTGCGGATGAGTTCCAGCAGACGGCGTACGCTGATGGAGGGCAGTCGCGAATGGTAGGATTGGTCAGGGGCTTCCATGGGGAGAGGCTCTCGAAGGCAAGGCGGAACAGACCGCCTTGCCCTCCGATTGCGGCGGTTTAGGCGACCTTCTCGCCGTTCCGGATTAACTTGCTGTTGGCCTTTTTGAGATTGGCGCGAAGCTGCTTTTCAACGCGCGCGGCGGCAGTATCGATGGCACTGCGGAGGTTCTCGGCGTGCTGAGAAACCCCGACAAGCCGTTCACTGCGACGCTGGACGACGACTTCAGCCTGGAAGAGGTGGCGCTGCTTGTCAAGAATGACATGAACATTCTCGGCGCGGGGGAACTGTTCGAGTATCTTGGAGGCCCGGACTTTGGCGTAGGCCTGCCCGGCGGCGGTGATTTTATCGTTGCGAGTGGTGACCTCGACTGTTGCCATAATGTGGGTCCTTTCGGTGGTTGTGTCAGGGGATGTGCCAGCGGAGCCTACATTCGGAAAGTGCTTCCGAGGTAGGCGTGGCGAACCTGTTCGTTTGCGACGAGTTCTTCGCTGGTTCCGGTAAAGAGGATTTTGCCTTCGTAGACGAGATAGGCCCGGTCGACTACGGATAGGGTCTCCCGGACATTGTGGTCGGTGATGATGATTCCGAGTCCGCGCTGGCTCAGCCCGCGGATGATGGTCTGGATGTCGTTGACGGCAAGGGGGTCGACGCCGCTGAAGGGTTCGTCGAGCATAAGGATTGATGGCTCCCGCACGAGCGCCCGGGCAATTTCGAGTTTGCGGCGTTCGCCTCCGGAGAGGGTGTAGGCTTTCTGCCGGGCGACTTTTGTGAGGCTGAGGGATTCGAGGAGTTCTTCGCAGCGGGCGCGGCGCTGGGAGCGTGTGAGCGGGAGCGTTTCGAGTATGGCCAAGACATTGTCTTCTACGCTGAGTTTGCGGAAGATGGAGGCTTCCTGGGCGAGGTATCCCAAGCCGAGCCGGGCGCGTTTGTAGACAGGCATTCGGGTGATGTCTTGGCCTTTGAAGGTGACGGTTCCGCTATTGGGGCGGATGAGGCCGACGAGCATGTAGAAGGAGGTTGTCTTGCCTGCGCCGTTGGGGCCGAGTACGCCGACGATTTCTCCGGCGTCGACTTTGATGGTGACCCCGTTGACGACTGTCCGCTGGCCGTAGATTTTGACGAGGTCGCGGGCTTCGAGTTCGTATGTGCGGGTGGTGTCGTTGGGCTGTTCCGGGGGGATTGCCTGTGCGATCTGGGCTGCGGGGATGCCGTATTGGCGGGGAAAATCGGGCATTTAGAGGAGTCCTCCGGGGAGGCCTTTTTTGCCGCCGTTTTTAATGGTGCTGCCGGGGAGGGTGAGGCTGGCGGCGGGGTAGACTTCTACGCGTTCTTCGTTGAGCCAGATGGTGATGCGTTCTCCGGTGATTTTGCCCTCTTCGCCTTTTCCGGTGCGTTCGAGTTCGGCGTGTCCGAGCATCACGATCTGGCCGTTTTCGCGGGTGTAGACGGCTTTGTCGCAGCGGGCGAATCGGTTGTCGTTGGAGATGCTGACCTGTCCGATGATGACGAGTTGTTTGAGGTCGTTGGTGCCGGAGAAGAAGGCGAGCATGCGGTTGGCGGTGAGTTTGAATTGGGGGTCTGTGACGATGACATTGTCGTCGAAGAGTGCGACGGATTCCTGGTAGTCGTACTCCATTCGCTTGGCGGTGATGCGGGTGGCGGCGTTGGTTTCAGCGGCGGGGATGGCTTGACTGGTCTGGGACTTTTGGGGGGCGAGGATGGCTTTGGCGGCTGCGATGCCGTCGTCGTCGGGGGCGGCTACGGCGGGGATTTCGGGAAGTGGTTCAAGGGAGTCGGGTGCTGTCTCGGCGCGGAGGAGGGCGGGGAGCAGGGCGAGGGCGAGGAGGTGGTGGAGTTTGAGGTGGGATTTCATCAGCGGAGATCCAGATCGAGTTTGAGTCGGGGGGATGTGATTTCGGCGCCGGAGAGGACGCGCACGAAGCGGTCGACGAGGCTGAAGATGGCTACGGATCCGCGGATGCGGTCGCCGCTTCGGTCGATGAGCACATGGCCGCGGGCGAGTCCGTTTTTGGTGTCGCGGTCGAAGACAATCTCGTCTGCGAGAATGAGTCCGTCGGGTTGCCCGTCGGGGGTTGTGAGGGTGATTTTAACCTGTTGCCCGTAGATTCGCCCATCCGTCCGATAGGCGCCGCGTTTGGCCAGCAACAGGGCCATGTCGCGCCCCCCTTCGGTCACTTCGACAGCGGTGCGGACGCCTTCGACGGGGGAGGCGTGGGCAAAGCCATTGGTCTGAATGTCCTGCACGAGCGGAACCCAGCCTTTCCCGGGGTGGGCGGCGACGCGCTCGTTGAACCAGCCGTCCCAGTCGTGCTCGGGCAGGGTTGGCACAGTCGACCCCGCGAACAAAAGGTTGCAACCGATTGCTGCGAAGGTTGGCAGGATGTGGCTCAGCAGGTGCGTACGCATGGGTCGCGGAGATTACCGCACAAGGGTCTTGATGGTAAGCAGGACTTTCCAGAGCGCGCGCAAATCCTTGAAGGCGATGGCATTAGCCTTGTCCGAGAGCGCTTCGGCCGGGTTCAGGTGCGTCTCCATGAAGATGCCGTCGACGCCTGTTGCCACCGCGGCGCGCGCCAAGGCCGGAGCCCATCGACCGTCTCCGCCGCTGGAATTGCCCAAGCCGCCGGGGCGCTGCACGCTGTGGGTCGCGTCGAAAATGACCGGATAGCCGAGTTCCCGCATGATGAGCAGACTGCGCATGTCCGCCACCAGATTGCGGTACCCGAAGCTCGCGCCGCGCTCAGTCAAAAGAATCTTCTTGTTCCCGGTCGATTCGACCTTCGCGACAATGTTTGCCATATCCTCGGGGGCGAGAAACTGCCCCTTCTTGATGTTCACCACCTTCCCTGTCTCGCCCGCCGCGATTACCAAATCGGTTTGGCGGCAGAGAAACGCCGGTATCTGCAAAATGTCCGCCACCTCGGCCACGATCTCCGCGTGCATCGGCTCATGGACATCGGTCAGAATCGGCACCTTATAGCGCTGCTTGACCTCTTGAAGAATGTCCAACCCTTCCAACAGACCAGGGCCGCGGAATGAATCCACCGAAGTCCGGTTCGCCTTGTCGTAGGAGGCTTTGAAAACGAACGGCACCCCCAATCTCGCCGCTAAATCGACCAGTTTCCCGGCCAAATCAAGCGTCGATTCGCGCGACTCGATCACGCACGGTCCTGCAATGATCGGCAACTTGGACGAACCAAAGACAACATTCCGGACATTGACCGTTTTCATCGGCAATCAAACCTTTCCTTCCTTCAGAATCCGCTCCACAATCGCCACATCCTCCGGCGTGTCAATTCCCACCCCTTGATGCTCCGTTTTGATGACCGCGATACGCGCCCCCAGCCACAGCGCGCGCAACTGTTCGAGCGACTCACATTGCTCTAGCGCGCAGGGAGGCTCGGCAACCAATCGCTTCAGGAAGTTCCCGCGATAGGCGTAGATTCCCAAGTGCCGCCAGTAGAGGCCGGAAGCCAAGTCCGGCTCCCCGTCCCGTCTGCAGGGAATGGGCAACCGCGAGAAGTAGATGGCCCGGTCGGCGGCATCGAGCACGACCTTGACGACGGTACGCGCCTGAAGGTCTCTCGGGTTGCGGATGGGGGTGACGACGGTCGCCATTTCGCAGGTGTCCTGCTTCATCCGGCGGGCGAGGGCATTGATGGTCTCTGGGTCCATCAAGGGTTCGTCGCCCTGGATGTTGATGACGATATCGTCGTCGTCTGGTTGCGCGGCGCGGGCCACGCGGTCGGTTCCGGAGGGGAGGTCTGATGGGGTCATTTCGACACGGGTCTCGGGCGCGACGGCGTCGCGGATGCGGGCATCGTCGGTCGCGACGATGACTTCGTCGAGTTCCGATGCCTGCTTGGCGGCGTCGACGACTCTCAGGACGAGTGGCCTGCCGCAGATGGGCTGGAGGCTTTTGCCCGGGAAGCGTGTGGAGCCCCAGCGTGAGGGGATGACTCCGAGGACTTTCATAGGTATCTTCTTTCCGGATGTCCGACCGCGGGCGGGTGGGTTAGAAGTTACGCGCGGCGATTTCGAAGTAGGCTTTGGCGTGGGCGCAGGCGGGGCACTTTTCGGGGGCGGAGGCGCCAATATGGATGTAGCCGCAGTTGCGGCAACGCCATTCGATGAGGCCTACGCGGTCGTAGACTTCGCCGCTTTCGAGGTTGGCGAGGAGTTTCGCGTAGCGCTCTTCGTGGAACTTTTCGGCGACTGCGACGGCGGTGTAGAGGGCGGCAATCTCTTCGAAGCCCTCTTCCTTGGCGGTGGCGGCGAAAGCGGGGTAGTCTTTAGCCCACTCTTCTTTTTCGCCGGCTGCCGCGGCGGCGAGGTTAGCCTTGGTATCGCCGATGACGCCTGCGGGGTAGGAGGCGGTGATGGTCACGGAACCGCCTTCAAGGAATTTGAACATACGCTTGGCGTGTTCCTTTTCCTGGTCGGCGGTCTCTGCGAAGATGGCGGCGATCTGTTCGTAGCCCTCCTTCTTGGCGACAGATGCGAAATAGGTGTAGCGGTTGCGGGCCTGGGATTCTCCGGCGAAGGAGGTCAGCAGGTTCTTTTCGGTCTGGGTGCCTTTGACGCTTTTCATTGTGGGAATTCTCCTCTGAAAGCAAATAGTGAATCTGCTTCTATTTTCGCATAGTCCGCCCTCGAAAGCAAGCCGGAAAAGCCTGCGGCCGCGCCAAAACGATGCCATTACGCCCTAGGCACCTCCACCTCCAGAAGGTTCCCGAGACCGCCTCCGAAGGGTGCCTATCTCCCGCCGACGGAGGTTGGCATCCTCCGCACCTGCCGGTTGCAACCTTTCCCCCTTGGGAATAAGGCTTGCGAGAAGGAAGGGACTTTGCTATACTGGTGGCTAATTGCAGTTCAAAACAGGTAGAGAGATTTTATGGCAAAGAAGTTCAGGAATGTGGTCGTGCTGATGGGCGGAACCTCCAACGAGAGCAAGGTCTCGCAAATCTCCGGCTCCGCCGTCGCCAAAGGCTTGATGGAGGCCGACTACAATGTCACGCCCGTGACCCTTGACCGCGACAGCCTCGACGGCGCCCTCCCCAAAGGCACCGATGCCGTCTTTATCGCCCTCCACGGCGGCTTCGGCGAAAACGGCGGCGTCCAGGCTGCCCTCGACGCCAAAGGCATCCCCTACACCGGCTCTGGCGCGGCCGCCAGCCGCTTGGCAATGGACAAAATCCTCTCCAAAGACGCTTTCCTCGCCGCCAATGTCCCAACGCCCCCCTACGAAGTCCTCGGTCTCGGACAGTCTATGACCGGACTTCAACTCCCCCTCGTCGTCAAGCCGCCCCGCGACGGCTCCAGCGTCGGCGTCTGCCGCATCGCCGAACCTAAAGAGTGGTTCCCCGCCATCCGTCAGGCCCGCCGCCTCGACTCCCGCGGCGAAATCCTCGTCGAAAAGTTCATTCCCGGACGCGAATGGACGGTCAGCGTCATCGACGGCAATGCCCTCCCCGTCATCGAAATCCAGGCCCCCGACGGCTGGTACGACTACAAAGCCAAATACACCACCGACCTCACCCAATACGCCTTCCCCCCTGAATCCGCCGCCACCGCCAAAGCCCAGAGCCTCGCCGTCGCCGCCTTCAAGGAATTCGGCTGTCGCGGAGCCGCCCGAGTCGACTTCCGCCTGACAGAGGAGAACGAACTCTTCGCTCTCGAAATCAATACCATCCCCGGCTTCACCCCCACCAGCCTCCTCCCCAAAGCCGCCCTCCACGCCGGCATCTCCTTCGTCGACCTCTGCGACAAACTGATTGACCTGGCCGCCTGCGATACCGTCGTCGCCGACTGAACCGCCTGCCTCTGCGCTCGATCGTGACCGAGATCCAGACACGCAAACGCCGCTCCACGCGATCCGAGTCCCACTTCCCGGCGGTTCCGATCGAGCGCCTGCTCCCCGTCCTCGGGGGGGCGGCCGCCGTTGGCGTGCTCGTACTCCTGATCTGGCTGTTCCGCCTCTGCTACTTCCGGAACAACCCCGTCTTCACCCTTCCCAGCCTCGCCAATGTCACCATAGAAGGCAGCGATCTCCCGGCCGATACCGTACTCTCCCTATTGCGCATTGAAAAGGGTATGAGCCTTTTTCAACTCGACACCGACGCCCTTCGGCGCAAAATGGTCGAAGATATGCCAGCCGTCAAAGAGGTCGCCATCCAACTCCACCTCCCAGACCGCATTGCCATAGCCCTTGAGGAACGCGAACCCATCGCCCGGGTCGCCGAAAACCGTCTCTATATCGATATGGATGGCGTCGTTTTCAACCGCCGACTGCGCGCCAAACTCCCCGTAATCGAAGGCCTCGGCAACTATATGGATGTCCAGCCCGGAGCCCAACTCCCCGTCAGCGCCCGCGCCGTGCTCGACCTTGCTGCCGCACTTCAGCGCAATAAATACGCCTTCCAGGTCGAACGCATCAACTTCTCCGACCCCGAGGTGCCCAAGTTGACCATGTCCGACCACCGCACCGTGGCGCTCGCGTGGGACGGCATCGATGCCCCATCCCCATCCTCTCTGCGCAGTATGGAGAAGCAACTCACCCTCCTCAGTGACGTCTACCGTTCCCAATTTTCCCGCAACAGACTCCACTTCAACGCAACCGTACAAGGTCGAATCGCAGGCGAATAACTATGGCAGATTACCCCCTTTTCGCCGCACTCGAAATCGGCACCACGCACACGACCGTCCTAGTCGGCGAACAGACCGGGGCCCATACCATCCGCATCATCGGGCAAGGCGTTCGCGACTCCTCCGGCGTCCGAAAAGGGCGAATTGTCAATATGAACCAGGCCGGCGCCCTTGTCCAGTACGCCCTCGACGATGCCGCAGACACTTCCCAGACCAATCTCCTCCAAGTCTACCTGAGCATCTCAGGCGGCGCCATCGGCTGCGACCTGAACACCGCCCGCCATCTGATTGACACCCCGGACGCAATCGTAGACGGCGAACTCTGCGACGAACTCAAACACGACTCCTCCCAGATGGAACTCCAGCCCGGCCGGCAGGTGATTCACGGCATCGGGCTCGACTTCTCGCTCGACGACCAGGGCGCTGTAGACGATCCCATCGGGCGGACGGGGCGCGAACTGGCCCACACCTCCCTTATCATCCACGGCGACAAAAGCCAGATCGACGACGCCATCAAACTCGTCGAAGCCCGCAAATGCAGTGTCCGCGATGTGGTCTTTTCCGGTCTCTGCGACACCTACTCCGTGCTCAGTCCGGAGCAGCGCCAGAACGGCGTTTTGCTGATTGACTTTGGCGGCGGCGTGACCGAATATATGGTAGTCGTCGGCAACCGCATTCGCCGCGCGGGAACCCTTGCGGTGGGCGGGGAGCACATCACCAACGACATTGCCCTGGGGCTGAGGGTGCCTTTCGATGTCGCCGAAGCGCTCAAGAAAGAGCACGGATCGGCAGTTATCGACGGCACCGTCGGGCGTATCAGCGTCCCCCGAGGAACAATCCTCTCCCGGGCGCCGGAGACGGTTGCTGCGAGGGATCTCCAGACCATTATCGAGGCCCGCGTTTCGGAAACCTTCGATATCATCCGCCGCGAAACGGGGAGTTTCCTTCCCGAGTTGAACGCCGGCATCGTGATAACTGGCGGCACTTCCCGTTTGCCCGGCGTCATCCAGTCGGCAGAAAGGGTTTTCGGGCGGCCGGCGGCAGTCGGGCTACCCTCCAATGTCGAGTGGAGCGGGGAGTTTCAGCCTGCGCCGGAATTGGCCACGGCGGCGGGGCTTCTGGTGTACGCGACCTACGCGTCGGGGGATTCAAGGCCAACCATCCGCGAGTTCCTGAAAGGCATATTCTCCCGATGAGCGCTTCAGTTCCTTCTCTTCTGGTGATTGGGCTTGGGGGATGCGGTTGCCGCCTAGCGCAGGAGACACTTCGTCGCCACCCCGGGCTTCCGGGCCTGCTTTTGGACACGACGGCGGGCGACCTTCCCGATCCTCCGGCGCCTTCGGTTCTGTTCGGGGCGAAGCGCCTCAATGGTAAGGGTACAGGGGGGCAATCGTCGCTGGGGCGGGATGCGTTTCGGGACGACCTAGAGGAGTGCATCCGCGGGCACATTCCTGCGGAGACGCGTCTGGCGGTGATTCTCACTGGGCTGGGCGGCGGAACGGGTTCGGGCGCTGCGCCGGAACTAGTGAAGGCGTTGCGGGCAAGGGGCGTGGCAACGGTGTGTCTAGCGACTCTGCCGCTTGGGTTCGAGCCTGAGTCGCGGCGCAAGACGGCGGATGCGATCGTGTCGGTTCTTGAGGGGTGTGCGGACGCTTTGATTCGGATTCCTCTGGATGATTTGTTGGCGGGGAAGGGGGATTGGACGCTGGAGGAGGCGCTTGGGTTCGTGTTCGGGCGTGTGGCGGAGGTGGCGGCTTGTTTCTGGAAGATTCTGACGATGCCGGGCTTTTTGGCGTTGGACGAGCCTCGGCTGTTGCAGTTTTTGCGGACGAAGGGGGGCGGTGCGACGCTTCGGGTCAAGTCGGTATCTGGTTCTGGGAGGTTGGATGAACTTGAGGCGTGGCTGAATGGCGACGCGCAGTTGGGGGCGGCGTTTGGCAGGGCGCATTCGGTTTTATTGGGGGTGGTGGCCGGGGCGGATTTGCGTCTGGCGGAGGTGGGACGAACTGTGGAGGCGGTGCGGAAGTTGAAGCAGTCGTCTGCGGCGATGGAGTTTGGAACGGTGTTGGATGTGTCTGCGGAGGGGGCTTTGTCGGTGGTTTTGCTGCTGTTTGAAAGTTGGTCTTCGTCGGCGACGCAGGCGCAAGAGGCTGGGGGGGGCGATTTGCGGGCGGAGGAGCCGGGAAAGCGTGGGGGGCGTCGGCGTGGTGGGGCGTCTCGGGGGGTGTCTGGTGCCGGGCGGTTCCGGGATGTGGAGCCGACTTTTGATGGTTCTGTGAATTTGGATGTGCCGGCTTTCCGCCGGAGGAATTGCACGCTGGATTATTGACGGAGGGTACGATGCGTTGGTCTTTATTGTGGTTGGCGGTGGTGGTTTCGGTGGTTTGCGGGTGTCGGCAGCAGGATGTCCGGGAGGCTGTTTTGGTGGTGCCGGGGTTGACGGAGTCGAACCGGGCAGCCGTGGTGTCGTGTGTGCGGCAGAATGGTGTGGTAAAGGAGTCTGTTCGGGTGGATTTGGGGGCGAAGCGTATTAGCCTGCGGTATGATTCGATGGTTTTGGGGCTGAAGAATTTGGAGGTTCCGGTTCTGGAATTGGGGCTTGAGGTCAATGGAATCAAGCCAGGTTGGAAGGCTCGCTGAGGCGGGTTGTAGGGTGGAGGGGAGCGACTTGGGGGAGGCTCGGGTGGATTGGCGTCCGGCGGTGGATGTGGTGGTTCCGACGCACAATCGGGCGGAGGTTGTCTGCCGGTGCGTGGAGTCGCTTTTAAGGGGGGCTTGGGCTGATTTTCGGGTGACGGTGGTGGATGATGCGTCGTCGGACGGGACTGGGGATTTGGTGGCGCGGCGGCTATTGGGGGACGGGCGTGTGCGGTATGTGCGTTCGGAGACGAATTTGCGGCAGGCCGGGGCTCGGAATCTGGGGGCGAGGGTGTCGTCGGCGGAATTGGTTTTGTTTCTCGATGACGACAATGTGGCGGATGTGGATTTGCTCAAGGAGTTGGTGGGGTGTGCGGCGCGGCATCCGGAGTTGGGTTTGATTGCGCCGCTGTCGGTGCAGGGCGGTTCCGGGGTGGTTTGGACGCTTGGGTCGAGTTTTGATTTTTGGACTTCGCGGCCGGTCAATGTGGCGGCGAATCGTCCGGTGGGGGAGGTTGATTTGTCGCGGGAGGTCTATCCGACTTGCTACAGTCCGAATGCGTTTCTGGTGCGGCGTTCGGCGCTGGAGGCGGTGGGCGGGTTTGACCGTTCGTATGGGGTGATGTACGAGGAGGCGGACTTTGGGTATCGGATTGTGGAGGCTGGGTTTGGGGGCGGAGTTTGCCCGGCGGCGCGGACGGTGCATTGGCAGTGTGTGGGGCAGGGGGAGAATGGGGCGCTGCGGCATTTGGGGATTGAGTCTCGGGAACGGGCGTGGCTGTTTGCGCGGAACCGGTCGGTGTTTCTGCGGCGTCACGCGCCGTGGCCGAAAAGGTGGGTGGCGCTCTGGGTGTTTACGCCTTTGTCGGCGGTGGTCTATGGGGGAATCGCGCTGTTGAACGGGGCGCCATCGATTGCGTGGGCGTATGTGAAGGGGACGGTTGCGGGGCTCTTCGGGCGGGTCGAGCCGCGCTACGATTGAGGCGTGCGGGAACGGGGAGGCGGTGCGAGGGGTTGGCAGGTGCGGGGGGCTTTCCAAGGCAGGAACCGCGAGAGATGATTGCCACCTTCGCTCGGGCAAGGAAGGCACCTGTTGGGGGCATTGCTACGCGGGGAGGGGGGAGCGCGCGGGTGGACGCATTTTTTCTTCCCTTGAACGGAGAATTGCGGTATAATGGAAGCGTTGTCGTTCTAAAGGAAGAGGAATCGGTCAATGAGCGTGCCCGTTATGTGGCTCTGCGCGGCGGCGTTGCTGCTGGCGGCGGAGGTGTTGACGCCGGGGGGCGTGATTATGATTTTCTTTGCGTTCGGCGCGTTGGCAATGGCCGGAATTGCCCGGTGCGTCCCGGGGCTGGCGGTGGCGTGGCAACTGCTGCTCTTTAGCGGACTCTCGGTCGCCAGCCTCGCAACCCTGCGCCCCGTGCTGATGCGCCGGCTCGGGGCGCGTCGGACTGCCTACTCGGTCTTCGACCTCAAGGGAAAGACCGCCGTGGTCGTCGCGCGGATCGTCCCCCCGGAATCCGGACGCGTCGAACTTGACGGTTCCGAGTGGAAAGCCGTCGCAAACCAACCCCTCGACCCCGGAACTGTCGTGACCGTCGTCGGCCACGAGAATGTGACATTGACCGTTCAATCCAAGGAGTAAAGCCATGTTGCCGCTCGCCGTAATCGTCTCCCTGCTGGTGCTCTTCATCATTGCCGCCGGCTTCAAAATCGTCCCCCAGAACAAAGCCTTCGTCGTCGAGCGATTGGGCAAATTCGACCGCGTCCTCGACGCCGGGCCCCATGTGCTCATTCCCGTGCTCGACCGCGTCGCCTACAGCCATACCCTCAAAGAGCAAGTCATCGATGTCCTCCCCCAGCAGTGCATCACCAAGGACAACATCGCCGTAGATGTCGACGGCGTGCTCTATATGCGCGTGATGGATCCCGCCCGAGCCTCCTACGGCGTGAGCGACTACCTCGCCGCCTCCATCAACCTAGCCCAGACCACCATTCGCTCCGAAATCGGCAAACTCGAACTCGACCGCACCTTCGAGGAACGCTCCGCTATCAACACCGCCGTCTGCGATGTTCTCGACAAAGCCTCCGACCCTTGGGGCATCAAGGTCACTCGCTACGAAATCAAGTCCATCACTCCCCCCCAAACCATCCGCGACGCTATGGAAAAACAGATGCGCGCCGAACGCGAAAAACGCGCTATGGTTGCCGAGTCCGAGGGTGAAAAACAGTCCGTCATCAACCGCGCCGAAGGCGACCGCCAACAGGCAATCGAACGCTCCGAAGGCGAAAAACAGCGCCGCATCAACGAGGCCGAAGGTCGTGCCAGAGAAATTGCTCTCGTAGCCGAAGCCACCGCCCAGGGTATTCGCTCCATCGCGCAGGCAATTGTCAACCCAGGCGGCGACCAGGCGGTTAACCTTCGCCTCGCCGAACAGTATATTGGGGAGTTTGGCAAACTCGCCAAAACCAATAATACCATTATACTCCCAGCCAATGTTGCCGACATTGCCGGGATCGTCAAGATAGCTGCCTCCGTTGCTGCCTCCAAGCCTGCTCAATGAAGCCCATCTGGCTGCGCGGCATTGTCGAAATCTCCAACCGTTGCCGCAATAACTGCCTTTACTGCGGCATCCGCGCCGCCAATGCGGTTGTCCGCCGTTATTGCCTTGATGCCGACCGCATCCTAGCCGCCGCCACCACCGTCCGGCAGGCAGGATGCGGAACCATTGTGCTTCAGGCTGGCGACCATCCTGGGCTCGATGACGAGACCATTTGCGAGGTTGTCCGTCGTCTCAAGCGTGACCTTCAATTCCCCGCCGTCACACTCTCCCTCGGCGTCAAAACATTGCCTCAACTGGCTGCTTATCGTGCCGCCGGAGCCGACCGGTACCTGCTTCGTTTCGAGACTTCCAATCCCGCACGATTCGCAGCCATTCATCCGGACGAAACCCTCGAACAGCGGCTTGCCTGCCTTAGGGATATTCGTCAAGCTGGGCTGTGGGTCGGTACTGGCTTTATGATTGGGCTTCCGGGTCAGACCGAGGCGGATCTTGAGCAGGAAATTGCCTTCACTGCCGCGCTCCAGCCTGATATGGTCGGGTGTGGTCCTTTCATTCCCAATCCCCAAACTCCGCTTGCCGGGGCGGCATCCGAATTCGCCTCGCTGGAGCCTTACTACCGCGCCATTCGCCGCCTACGGGAACTTCTCCCCAATGCGCGCATTCCGGCCACGACCGCGTTCGACGCCTTGGAGCCCGGTGGCCGCAGAAAGCTCCTCCTCTCTGGCTTTGTGGATGTCTATATGCCGAACTTCACTCCGACCGATTGCCGGGGCGATTACCTGCTCTATCCAGGCAAGCCGGGGGTGGATGAGACGCCGGAGCGTTTGGCCGAGACCTTGTTGCCCGACCTGCGCGGACTAGGGCTCGACCCCATCGACGAGTGGGGCGACCGCAACCCGCTTTCCGATGGCGTCATCGTCAACGGGAAGCCGCGTCCGCTGCCCCTGCCCTGTACGCTCTCGGCGGCGCTTGCCTGCCTTGGCGTGCGGGGTCAGGTCGCGACGGAAGTCAACGGAACCATTGTCCAGTCCGATGCTCGCCCGCAGACCGTGCTGAAGCCGGGAGATAGCCTTGAAGTCATCACATTCGTTGGCGGCGGCTAGTTCCATTCGTACCCATCACTTAACCCAAATCCTACCAATATGAGCAACCTTATCCTAGGCGGGAAATGTTTCGATTCTCGCCTATTCATCGGCACCGGGAAGTTCGCTTCTGCGACCCAGATGGCGCAAGCGATTGAGCGTTCCGGCGCGCAACTGGTCACCGTGGCGTTGCGCAGGGTAGACCTCGACAAACCCACGGAGACGGACGCGCTTCTTTCCGCGCTTGACCGCACCCGGCTGACCATTGTTCCAAACACTTCCGGCGCACGAACGGCCGAGGAAGCCGTGCGCATCGCCCGCATTGCCCGTGACGCGGCCGGGTTCGATTGGGTCAAACTTGAGTTGACGCCCAATTTGGCCCATTTGCTGCCCGATCCGATTGAGACCTACCAGGCGGCAAAGGTTCTGGCGGCCGAAGGTTTCAAGGTTCTGCCCTATATCAACGCCGACCCGTTGCTGGCCAAACGCTTGGAAGATGTCGGGTGCGTGGCGGTGATGCCTTTGGGAGCGCCGATTGGCACGAACCGGGGGCTGCGTACACGGGATATGATTCAGACGATTATCGAGAACGCCACCGTTCCGGTGATAGTCGATGCGGGACTTGGTTTGCCTTCGCACGCGGCGGACGCGATTGAGTTGGGCGCCAGCGCAGTACTGGTCAACACCGCAATCGCCGCGGCTGAAGACCCCGTTAAAATGGCTTGCGCCTTCGCCAAGGCCGTAGAATCCGCAGAACTGGCTCTTGAGGCCCGCCCGAGGGCCGCGAAACTTGAGGCCGACGCCTCTTCGCCCCTGTCCGGCTTCCTCTGGGATGAACAGAAATGAAGACGCTTGTGGTCATCCCAACCTACGATGAGCGCGACAATGTCGGGCCGATGGCTCAGGCTGTCCTGGCCCAGTCCCCCGGACTTGAGTTGCTCTTTGTGGATGACAACTCCCCGGATGGCACAGGGGCAATACTGGACGGATTGGCTGCGGAAAATCCGCGCATTCATGTGCTTCACCGTCCAGGCAAGGAAGGGCTTGGTCGGGCCTACACGGCTGGTTTCTCCTGGGCTCTGGAGCGGGACTACTCGGCTGTAATTCAAATGGACTGCGACTTCTCGCACGATCCTGCGGATATCCCCCGTTTCCTCAAGGCTTTGGGGGAGAATGATTTGGTCATTGGCTCTCGTTATGCGGGCGGGATCCGCGTGCTGGACTGGCCTTTTTCGCGGTTGATTATTAGTTTGGCGGCAGGGGTCTATGTGCGTCTGGTGACGGGGATGCCAGTCAGCGATCCGACGGGCGGGTTCAAGGCGTTCCGGGCGGAGGTGCTGCGCGAGGTGGATTTGTCGACGATTACCTCGAACGGCTATAGTTTCCAACTGGAGGTGAACCACGCTATTTGGATGTCGGGCCGGCGGCTAGTTGAGATGCCAATCATTTTCAGGGATCGTGCGGCGGGCTACTCGAAGATGAATCTCGACATTGCCTTTGAATCGATGTTGATGGTCCTTAAAGTCTGGGCGCGCAACCGTTTCCGCCGTCGTCCACGCCGGAGGGCTTCGGTCTGATGAGGGTGCCGCCTTTGATTCGCGCGCTTCGTCCCAAGCAGTGGGTGAAGAATGGTTTTATCCCAGCGGGCTGGTTCTTTGCGCTCTGGGATCCGGCGGAGTGCGCTCTGGCGAGGGGGTGGATTCCGTTCGGGCGTGAACTTTTGGCGGTGGGGTTGTTCTCTGCGGTCGCCTCGGGTGTCTATCTGTTCAATGATATTCGCGATGTGTCTGCGGACCGGCTTCATCCGGCGAAGCGGACGCGTCCGATTGCCTCTGGCGAACTTTCGGTGCGGGCCGCCGGGTGGGCATCTGCGTTGCTTTTGCTGGGGGGAATGGCGGGGGGATTCTTGGTGGCTCCGGGGTTTGGGGGGCTCTGCTGCGGGTATGTTTTGATGCAGCTGGCCTACACGCTTGGGCTCAAACGGGTGCCTTTTGTCGATGTTTTCGTGGTGGCGATGGGGTTTGTGCTGCGGGCGATTGCGGGGACATTGGTTGTCCAGGTGCGGCTCTCGCCGTGGCTATTGCTGTGCGTCTTTCTGTTGGCGCTCTTCCTGGCTCTCTGCAAGCGCCGCCACGAACGGGTCGCGCTCGAAGGTGAAACCGCCACTAGGGCTGTTTTGGCGCACTATACGCCCGCGCTGCTGGACATGCAAATCGCCATCACCGCGGCCTGCGTCATCGCCGCCTATGCGATGTACACGCTCGCGCCTGAGACCATCCACCGTTTCGGCAATGCGCGGCTTGGGCTGACCATTCCCTTTGTGATTTTCGGCCTCTTTCGCTACCTCCATCTGGTCTACAACAAAGAGCAGGGCGGTGCCCCTGAAATGGTACTGCTGACCGACCGTGCCATCATCTGCACGGTTGCGGGATTCTTCGCCACCGCCGTGCTGACCTTCCTGATTTAGCCATCCGCGGATAGCAACGAACCGGGGGCGTCGGTTGCAACCGACGCCCCCGTTTCGTGCCGACCAATCGATCCTACTCCTGGGTATCGAACCGGTTCGGTCGAACCGACTTCTGAAGCAAGAAGACCCATAGGACAATGCCCCCGATGATAGGCAGGAACGCCCACAATAAGTTCCACCCCGACCGGTTCGTGTCGTGCAACCGCCGCACCGTCAGCGTACAGGCTGTAATGATCCAAATCAGGTAGAACGCCAGGGTGACGACTGCAATGAGAAGAGAGCCTTGGGCTAGTTTGTGAAGGATTTTGCCAATGACGAGGTTGACCACAAACGGCGTCCAGAACTCCGAACGCGAGGCGCAACCTTTGAGGACAAAGGCTTTGCGGAATGCAAGAAGATAGATGCCGGCAATCGAGTTGGCTTCAGGCATAGAACTCTCCCAGAGCAGGGGATTGGAGGAGGAATAGAAAAGCCGCATCACCCTAAGGCAAGAGCGCAGGGCGATTGCGGCAAGAGCGATGAAGAAATGGGAGAAAAAGGGCTACTTCGCCTTGGGTAAGAGACGCTCGGTTCCACCAAGATAGGGGCGTATCACCTCGGGGATGAGAACCGAACCATCCTCCTGCTGACATTGCTCAAGAATGGCAATCATCAGACGCGGCAACGCCACCCCCGAACCATTGAGCGTGTGCACCAGTCGCGGCTTCCCATCCGGACCACGGTAGCGAATATTCGCCCGCCGCGCCTGGAAATCCTCGAAGTTCGAACAACTCGATACCTCAAGCCAACTGTCGGTCGCCGGCGAGTACAGTTCAATGTCATAACACTTCGCCGCAGAAAAGGAGATGTCCCCGCTGCAGAGTTCAATCACCCGGTAGTGCAGATTGAGATTCTGGAGAATCTCTTCCGCGTTCGCCACGAGGCTTTCCAACTCATCATACGAAGTCTCCGGCTCCACGAACTTCACCATCTCGACTTTGTCGAACTGGTGCACGCGGAGGATACCCCTCGTGTCCTTTCCTGCCGACCCCGCCTCGCGGCGGAAACATGGCGTGTAGGCCGTCAGGTAGACCGGAAGTTTCTCGATGATATCGTTTCGGTAGTAGTTGGTGACGGGAACCTCCGCGGTCGGCACCAGCCAATAGTCGTCGGCGTTGCAGTGGTACATATCCTCCGCCATCTTGGGCAACTGCCCAGTGCCAACCATAGAAGCCGTGTTCACGACATAGGGGGGAATCATCTCGGTATAGCCTTGCTTCTGCGTGTGCAGGTCGAGCATATACTGGATGAGCGCGCGTTGCAACCGGGACCCCTGGCCCAAGAGTATCGGAAAGCCGGGGCCTGTCAACTTGACGGCCCGGGGGAAGTCAAAGATACCGAGCTTTTCGCCGATTGCGACATGGTCAAGCGGTTTGAAGGAGAAGGTCCTAGGGGTGCCTACGACGCGCACGACCCGATTGGCAGAAGCGTCCGGCCCGGTTGGTATGGTCGGGCAGGGGACATTGGGCACGGCGAGCATGGCCGTGCGGAGTCTCTCCTCGACATTGGCAAGCAGGTTGTCGCAGAGGGTAATGGTTTCTCCGAGCACGCGCATAGAGGTCTGTATGGCGAAGGTGTCTTTACCTTCGCGCTTGGCCTGTCCGATTTCTTTGGAGACGGCGTTGCGCTTCTGCTTGAGTTCGTCTGCTTTTGCGATGAGGGCGCGGCGTTCAATGTCGGCAGCGAGGATCTTCTCAAGACAGGCGGTATCCATTCCTCTGCGGACGAGGCCGTTGCGGACTTCTTCGGTGTTCTCGCGAATGCGTTTGATGTCGAGCATGGGGGTATCCTTTGGGCACGGGCGGTGGGCTCGCGCAAATGGGGTTAGTATAGCACAATGGGGTGGAGGATGCCATTGATTTCGGTTTGTCCGGCGTGAAATTGCGGTTGCAATGGGGGGTAAAATCGTCTACTATGGGGTTTTGGAGAAAGGTAGGCAGGATGAGGTCTGAAGATTTGGTTGTATTGGGTTTGAGCGGGGGGGTGGACTCGGCAGTGGCGGCATTGCGTCTGCGCTCGGAGGGGCGTGAGGTGGTTGGCGTGACGCTGCGGATGCACGACCTGAGCGGGTGCGGGGGTGATGCGTCGGAGGCGGCGCGGCGGGTGGCTGATCGTGTGGGAATTCGGCATCTTGTGGTGGATTGCCGTGACGGGTTTCGTCGGGAGGTTCTGCTGCGTTGCTGGGAGGCTTATGATGGGGGGCGAACGCCGAATCCGTGTGTTTTCTGCAATGCTAAGGTGAAGTTTGCGGCGCTCGCCGGGGTGGCGGACGAGTTGGGGGCGGGGTATATCGCGACGGGGCATTATGCGCAACTTCGCGGGGGGCGGATTGTGCGGGGGGTGGACGAGCGGAAGGATCAGAGTTATTTTCTCTGGGCGTTGCCGCGCGCGGTTCGGGAGCGGCTATTGTTTCCGCTCGGATCTTGGATCAAGGGGGGGGTGCGCGCGGCGGCTCGCGAGGCGGGGTTGGCCAATGCGGAGGCGCCAGAGAGCCAGGATGTCTGTTTCTCGGATGGGACGACACCTTTTGCGGAGTTGCTGCGGCGGACGGTGGGGGGGCGGGTTCGCGAGGGGCTGTTCGTCGATGATGAGGGGCGGGCGCTGGGCCCTCACAAGGGGGTGCATCTCTGCACGATCGGGCAACGGAAGGGGTTGGGGATTGCGCTGGGGGCGCGGGCACGGGTGGTGTCAATCGATGCGTGCTCGGGGCGGATTGGGCTTTCGACGAATCCGCGGGCGACGGCGGCGGTCGGGGCGGTGGCGGAGGGGTGGATATGGCAGGAGGCGGAGCCTGGGCGGGATGTGGCGCTGACGGCGCAGACGCGATACCGTCAGCGTCCGATTCCTGTGGCGTCGTGGGCCTGTTCGGAGGGGCGTATGGAGGTGCGTTTCGCGCAACCGGCGGATGTCATCACGCCGGGGCAGTCGCTGGTGCTCTACGCGGGCGATGAAGTTGTCGGCGGCGGCTTTGTGCGCCAAGGAATCGGGGCGAAGGATTGACACCATAAGGGGGCGTAGATTGATACCTGCCGGAGGCTTTCTCGGGTACCGTGGGGGCGCGGTGGTAGGTATCAAATGGAACAGGCCGCCCGGCGCGATGCGCCGGACGGCCATATAGGAAGGAACCGCGCGGGCGAGATCTTGTAGAAGGCTTCC
>JAXFQS010000020.1:0-42132 GCA_034178815.1 Kiritimatiellia bacterium
CGCCGCCCACACATCCGCCCCGCGCACAAAGCCCCGCGCCCAAACTCGCCCCGCGCCCCACGCACACCCGCCGCCATCTGTCCCCCGCTTCCCGCGCTACAAACTCGCCCCTCTCGTTCTCTTGGATGGGCGAGTGCGCTCTAACCCTCAACCCCACCTAGTATCCCGCATCCCAAACTCGCGCCCGGCACAATCGGGTGTCGGGGTGGGTGTTGGGTTTAGAGGTGTTGGGCGATGAGTTGGGCGGCGAGGCGGACTTGTTCGGCGCAGGGGCGTTTGTGGTAGTATTGGGGTGTGCGGGGGTCGGGTGTGGGGGTAGTGGGGGTGTTGGGTGGGAGTTGGAGGAGTTGGCGGCAGAGGCAGGTGCCGTGGTTGGCGGCTTTGAAGGCGTCGAGGAGTTTTTGGCCGAGGGTGTAGGCGGCGGTTTTGTCGGTGGGGCCGGTGGTGTAGCCGACGAGGAGTATCATCGCGAGGGCGGCGCCGCAGGTTTCGCGGGTGCGGGCGATGCCGCCGCCGAGGCCGATGGCGAGGCGTAGGGCTTGGTCTTGGGTGAGGCCGATTTGGGGGGCGTAGGCGGCGAGGACGGCTTGGGCGCAGTTGTGGCCTTGGGTGAAGAGGTCGACGGCGTGTTGGCTTTGGTCGGTCATAGGGGGCTTTCTAGTTGGTTTCGGTGCGCAGGGCGGGGTCGAGTCGGTCGCGGAGGGTGTCGGCGATGCAGTTGAAACTCAGCACGAGCAGGAAGATGGCGAGGGTCACGAAGGTCATTTCCCACCAGACGCCTTGCCAGAGGCGGATGCGGGCGTTGTTAATCATAATGCCCCACGAGGGTTCGTTCTGCGCGCCGATGCCGAGGAAGGAGACGAAGACTTCGGTGGCGACGGACTGGGGGAAGCGGATGGAGAAGGAGATGAGAACGATGTGGAAGATGTTGGGGAGGATGTGTCTGAGCAGGATGCGGGGGTGGCTGTAGCCGAGGACGCGGGCGGCTTGGACATAGGCGCGGTTGCGGTGGCGGGCGGTTTCGGCGCGGATGTTGCGGCAGACGCTGACCCAGGTGGTCAGGCCGATGCCGAGGTAGACGCCGAGGAGGCCTTGCCCGACGACCAGTGAGACGGCGAGGATGAAGAGTAGCCCGGGCATGGAGGCGACGGTTGAGCAGAGCCAGTTGACGAGCGAGTCGGTCGTGCCGCCGAAGTAGCCTCCGAGGAGCCCCAGTAGCACGCCGATGGGGATGGCGATGAGGCTGGTGACGATGCCGACATGGAAGGCAATGCGGGTGCCTTGCACGAGTCGGGAGAGGACATCGCGTCCGAGGTTGTCGGTGCCCAGTAGGTGGACTTTGGGTGGGTTGCCGCTTGGGCGCAGGGAGGGGGGGCGGTAGCGGTTGGTGGCGTCGACGAGGTTGTAGGCGGGGAGTTCGCGGGTGAGGCGGGCTCTCTGGTGGGCCACTTCACCCCAGAGGGCGACGAGCGCGAAGAGGGTGACGGTTAGCAGGGAGAGGCGGTAGAGCATGGGGTTTCAGGTGAGGCGGACGCGGGGGTCGAGCCGGGCGTAGAGGAGGTCGGTGGCGAGGTTGACGAATTGGTAGAGGAGCGCGCCGATGATGACGACGGCGCGCACGACGGCCATGTCGGAGGAGTGGATGGCGTTGAGCGAGACGGAGCCGAGTCCGGGGATGCCGAAGAAACTCTCCAGCAGCAGCGAGCCGGTGAAGAGGAAGGGGATGCTCTGGCTGATGTAGGTCAAGATGGGAATCAGCGCGTTGGGCAGGACATGCCGCAGGAGGATGGTCAGGGGGTGGAGGCCTTTGGCGGTGGCGGTGCGGACATAGGGCTTGTAAATCTCATCGAGCAGGGCGGCGCGGTAGAAGCGCACATCGCGCCCGAGTCCGCTGAAGGTGCCGATGAGCACCGGCAGCAACAGGAACCCGAGATGCTCGAAGCCCCAGACGGGGAAGAGCTTCAGCCGGAAGGCCAGCAGGTACTGCCCGAGGATAATCCAGATGACATAGTTCACGCTCATCAGCACCGTCGAGCCGAGCAGCACCGCGCGGTCAGCCCTTCCCTGCCGACGGGCCGCGCACCAGAGCGCGAGCGGCAGTCCCGCGAGCACGCCCAGCAGGAGAATCGGCACGGTCAGGCTCAGCGACGCGCCCACGCCGTTCTTGAGCACTTGCAGCACGGGCAGGCCGCTCTCGGTCGAGACCCCGAAGTCTCCCCGCGCGAGCGAGCCGAGGTAGTGGACGAACTGGGAGTCGGCGGAGAAAATCAACGGTTTGTCGTAGCCGTACTTGCGGTTGAAGGCGGCAATCGATTCAGCCGTGGCGTGCTGCCCGAGGATGGCTTCGGCGGGGGAGCCGCCCACCAAGTGGAAGAGCGCAAAGCAGAGCAGCAGAATCCCGAAGGTGTTGGGGATGATTTCGAGCAGGCGTTTGAGCAGGTATCGGCGCATCGGATGGAAAAGAGCAGGTTCACGGAAACCCCCGCGCCCGATTCGCGCCAGCCTCCGCGCCCGACTCGCAAGAAGGAGCCGCGCCAGAGGCTGGTTTCGAGCGGGGGGAGCCAGTGGCAAGGCGTCGCCCCCGCGGGTGCGAAGGGGTCTCAGCCGAGCGCGCCGACGGCCGCCCCGAGGATGGGGGCTTCGTCGACATGGATGATTCGAGCGGTCAGCCCGAGCGGCTGGAGCATCCGGTCGAGTTGTTCGCGGGTGACGCGCTGGAAGTCGACGCACTTGGTCTTGTAGAAGGTCGACCCATCGGCGTTGACGATGACGGTCGAGCCCGCAGGGACGCCGGAGTTGCGCACCGCCGCGGCAATGTTGACCGCCGTGAAGCGCGCCGCCAGCGTGTAGAGGGTCAGCGCGACGGCCTTGAAGAAGGCCACATCGTCCGCCGTCCAGTCCGCCGCGATAGGCAGCGCCCCGACCCCCGCGAGCCAATCGTCGAGCAACTTATTGTCGAGTTCCTCCAACTCCGCGATAGCCGCCGTCGCCTGCGGGCTGAAGAGCCCCTCCTTGGCGGCGGCCTTGACGGCGTAGAGGCAACGCGTGCCCATATAGGCCCCGGAGATGCACTTCTCAAAGACATTCACGCCAGGGTTCTGCGTGGCGGCATCGAAGGCCATGTCGAAGTCCGATTTGGGGAACTTCGCGAAGCCGCCCGATTCCGTGTTGACAATCATCCGCTTACCCGCCGCGCGGGCTGCAGGGGACTTGGCGATGCGGCCGGTATCGACAATCAAAGCCGTGTTGGTGCCCGTCCCCAAAATGAAGCCGACATAGGCCGCGGCGGACGGATCGGCGGCGTACCCCGCGAGCAAAGTGGTGACCGTATCGTTCATAATCGCCACCTTGATTTGATGCCCGCGGGCGGCCAGACGGCGCTTGAGTTCCGCCCCGACATGCTGTCCGACAATCGCGGGGGCCTTAATCTCCTTCGTCCAGTAGAGCAACTTCCCATCCTTCTCCGGCGTAATCTCGGCGGGATAGGAGAAACAGAAGCCCAACAGGTCAATCCCCGGCTCCAGCACCTTCTCCAACTCATCGACGAAGGCCGCGTAGAACTCCTCCTCGGAGACCGGCGCGTGCACCCCCGGCATCTTGGACTTGACGATAGCCTCAATCGTCGCCTTACCCGCCGCATCGAAACAGACCCGCGCCGCGCGCAGATTCGTTCCGCCCGCATCGAGCACAGCCACCTTGCGGCTGACGGGTAGGCTGGCCGGAAGATTGAGGAAGGCAGGAATCATCTTGAGCGACGAGTTCGCGCCAGAGAGGCCCGCAGCCATCTCCTGATCGAACGCGGCGAGCAGATCGGCATTATCGAAGGCGTCGAGATCGACCCCGTGATTCTTGAGAAACTCCTGTGCAGTCATAACGCTTGGCCTCGCGAGAAGGGTTGGAAAACAGAAACAGTCCAACCAGTATACCACGCCGAAGCGTATGTTGCAAACCGAAAACCCCTACCCAAGACCTAAACCCGCCCAAACCCAACCCCACCCACCTACCCCACCCATCCACGCTCCCACCTACCCCCTTATTCCCCTCCCAACCACGCCCCATAAGCCTGACCACCCCCAGCCCGTCCACCCTCCGCAGACCCAGAAAAACACCCGCCCCATCCACCCCCTTATCATCCTCCCGCCCACGCCCCATAAGCTCGTTCCCTCCCAACCCGTCCACCCCCGCAGACCCTACCCACACCAGAACGCGGGTTCTGTGGGGGAATGGGCTCCAGCGGCGGCTTTTCACGCAGTCGGAATGTGGCTTGGAGACTCTGCTTGGGGTGGGTGTCAATGGAGCGTGCTGATGGGGTGGGAACGAGGCTTAAGACACCCACCCGTTGGCGGAAGAGGTTGTTTCCCGTCGCCTGAGCAGCCCCCCGCGCCGCGCCCCATTTGCCGCCCTCAACCGAACGCGGGTTTTGCGGGAGAACAGGCTCAAGCGGCGGCTTTCTATGCGGTCGGAATGTGGCTTGGAGTTGCCGCTTGGGGTGGGTGTCAATGGGGTGTGCGGATGGGGAGGGTGGGGGTGTGTTGGCGGGTTGGAAGGAGGGCGTGAGATGGCAAGCCCCGGGGGCGCTTGGGGGCGCGTCCGGGGCTTGTGGATGGGTTGGATGGGGGGCGGGCTAGAGTTGGACGGAGGCGGCGACTTGGGCGTCGATGCGCTTGGCGATGACGGTCAGCAGGTCGGGGGAGAGGGGCTTGCTGACTTTGAGGATGGCCAAGGAGCGGCCGGTCTTGGCGTCGTGGGGGTTGCGCATATCTTCGATGTTGATTTCGGCGTCGGCAAGGCCTTTGGCGATGTCGGCGATGACGCCGGTGCGGTCGCGGTAGAGGAAGAAGAGGGTGGCGCCTTCGGGGCGGATGTAGAGGCCGTCGAACTCGTTGATGCGGGAGATCATCAGGCGGCCTTCGGCGATGGTGCCGCGGATGGAGGTGACTTTGAGGTTGCCGTCGCCGGCTTCGGTGGTCAGGTCGAGGGTGATGGAGTTCTCGAAGCCTTTGCCGGGGTCGGCTTTACGGTTGTCGCAGGCGATTCCGAGGCGTTCGAGGTAGGCGCGGGCGTCTTGGTGGCTGGAGAGGCGGTCGAAGTCGTCGCAGAGGCCGGCGACCATCGGCACGAGCAGCCATTGGGCGTAGGGTTCGAGCGCGCCGTAGAAACTGGTCTCGAGTTTGGTGACGCGGGCGCCGCCGGTGAGTTGGCGGGCGAGGGAGGCGAGGTTGTAGGCGAGGGTGCAGTAGGCGCGGTCGAGGCCTTCGGGAATGTCGCGGTTGACAATGTAGGCGGTCTCGCCGCGCTGATCGAGGCCGATGAGTTCTTCGGCGGCGCGACGGGCGGCGTTCTTGTTGGCCTCTTTGGTGTTGGCGCCGAGGTGGGGGAGCATCAGGTCGCAGAGGTCGGCGAAGGGTTTCTCTCCGGCTTCGTCTTTGGGGTAGACATCGTTGAGGTAGCGGAGGTTTTTCTCGGCTTTGATGGCGCGCAGGGCGTCGAGGTCGACGATGCCGTGGCGGGCGCAGTTGATGAGGGTGGCGCCGGGTTTCATCGCGCCGAGGAGTTTGGCGCCAATCAAGCCGCGGGTGGCTTCGCCGCCGGGAATGTGGAGGGTGACATAGTCGCAGCGGGCGAAGAGGGTGTCTAGGTCGGTGAGTTCGACGCCGAGTTCGTTGGCGCGTTCGGTGCTCACCATCGGGTCGAATCCGAGGAAGGTGCAGTCGAAGCCTTGCAGGCGCTTGAGCACCAGCCGGCCGATATGGCCTAGGCCAACGATGCCGATGGTTTTACCGGCGATTTCGCGTCCGAGGTAGGTTTTCTTGTTCCATTCGCCGCGGCGGGTGGTGGTGTCGGCGGGGACGACGAAGCGGGCATCGGCGAGCATCAGGGCGAGCACCTCTTCGGCGACGCCGTTGGAGTTGGCGCCGGGGGTGTTCATCACATCGACGCCGCGTTTGCGGGCGTATTTGGTGTCGATGTTGTCGAATCCGGCGCCGGCGCGCACGACAATCTTGAGGTTGGGGAGTTGGTCGATGATGGGGGCGGGGACTTTCTCGCTGCGGACGATCAGGGCGAAGGTGTCGGGGTGCGCGGCGATGAGTTCAGGCAGGGGGGTGGAGGAGTCCTGGACAACCTCGTAGGAGCCATTGGCTTTGAGGATTTCGGCGGCTACGGTGTCGAGTTTGGTCGGGATGAGGACCTTTTTCATTTGAGAAGCTCTCCGGGTTTGGTATACTCAATGGCGAATCAGTCTAGTGTATTTGAAGGTAAAAATCAAGTTCAAGAGGATGTGACGGATGCAAAAACGGTTTTGGGTGTTGTGGGTAGCTTGCCTGGCGGGGTGCTGGGCGGTGGCGGACGGGGGTGCGGCAGCGCTGGATTCGGCGCGGCGGGATCCTTTTTTGACGGAGCATCAGGCGCTGGGTCTGAACGCGAAGGATTTGACGGTGGAGCGCAAGGAGCCGAGTTGGTGGTGGCGGCCGCGGTGCGCGTCGGCGGCGGAGCAGTGGGCGTACGCAGAGGGTCTGGAGCAAGGGGGGAGTCTGCGGCGGGCGCGCAATGCGTATAATGATTTGGTGCACGAGTGGGGGGCCTCGCCGTATGCGGGGCGGGCGCAACATCGGATTGCGGAGATTAGCCTGAAGCGGGGGGAGATGGAGCGGGCGTACGAGGAGTATGTCTATCTGATTGCCTATTTTGCGGGGCAGTGTCCGTACGAGCAGGTGCTGGAGAGTTGTTTCCGGACGGCGAATGCGATTCTGGGCGAGAACCGGAGTTTTCTCGGGTTGCCGTTGGCGTCGGACGCGTTTCATCGGGAGAACTTTGAGCGGATACTGTTCTACGCGCCGCGCTGGCACAAGGCGCCGGAGGTGCTGATTCGGATTGGGGCGTTGCACGAGGCGGATTCGGACTATGCGCTGGCGGCGAAGGTCTACGACACCATCATTGCGCGCTTCCCGAAGTCGAACCGCGTAGAGGATGCGGCGTACCGCAGTGCGTGGTGCCATCGCGAGTTGGCGCGGCGGGAGAAGGAGCACCTCTCGCGCTGCCGGGATTCGATACTGGCCATCCGGGCGCTGACGAACCGTTTTCCGGAGCATCCGCGTCTAGGCGAGTTCAAGAAGTGGATTGCCGAACTTGAGCGCCGGTACGAGGATTTGCGCTTTGCCCAGGCGGCCTTCTACGACCAGCATCGCTACGGCGCGAAGGCCGCCCTTGGTGCCTACGCGCAGTTCCTCAAAGAGTTCCCCGCCTCCGTCCACGCCGAGGCCGTCACGAACCGTATGGCCGAGCTCAAGGCCCAGCCGGCGGCACGCTAGGGGGCGGCGCGTGGTCTGGACGCTGAGCCACGATCCCGAGAAACCGCCCCGCCTCGACCCGGGCGTGCGGGTGGTGCGGCGGAGTATCGACGCGCGGCGCGGGCGGCTCAAAATCGTCCTGACGCTCGATGACGCGCCGCCGCCGCCCCTGCGCCCGTTCGCCCCGAAACCCTTGCACGGTGCGCCCGCCGTCATCGTCGGGAGCGGGCCGGCGGGGCTCTTCGCGGCGCTCGAACTGCTGGAGCGGGGCATCCGTCCGATTGTCTTGGAGCGCGGCCCGGAGGTTTCCGCGCGCAAACGCGCCGTCGCCCAACTCTGCCGCTCGGGGGAACTCGACCCGGAGGCGAACTACTGCTTCGGGGAGGGCGGCGCGGGAACCTTTTCCGACGGCAAACTCTTCACCCGTTCGACCAAGCGCGGCGACAACCGCCGCGTGCTCGAACTGCTCGCCGAACACGGCGCCCCCGCCGACATCCTCACCCTTGCCCATCCCCACCTTGGCTCCGACCGCCTGCCCGGCATCGTCGCGGCCCTGCGTCGGCGCATCCTTGAGAGCGGCGGCGAAGTCCACTTCGATACCCGCGTCGACGACCTGCTCCGAGATAGCCACGGCCGCGTGGCGGGCGTGCGCACCACCTCGGGCCGCGAGTGGCTAGGTCGCGGCGTCATTCTCGCCATAGGACACTCCGCCCGCGATACCCTTGAGCGCCTCGCGGAGCAACGCATCCCCCTCGAACCCAAAGGCTTCGCCCTCGGCGTGCGCGTCGAACACCCCCAGGAACTCATCACCCGCATCCAGTACCACGACTACCCCCGCCCCGAACTCCTCCCCGTAGCCGAATACAGCCTCCGCGCCCAAATCGGACAGACCGGCGTGCACACCTTCTGTATGTGCCCCGGCGGCTTCATCGTGCCGGCCTCCAGCGCCCCCCAAGAGCGCGTCGTCAATGGGATGTCCCCCTACCGCCGCAACACCCCCTTCGCCAACGCCGGAACCGTCGTCCAAATCCCCGCCCAGCGCTTCCCCGACGCCCCCTCCGCCCTTGCCTACCAGCGCCGTCTCGAACACCTCGCCTACCGCCACAGCCCCCTCGGCGCCCGCGCCGCCGCCCAGCGTTTGGCCGACTTCGCCGCCGGCAGACCCTCCCGCGACCTCCCGCCCTCCTCCTACCTTCCCGGCCTCGAACCCTCCGACCTCCACCGCTGGCTTCCTCCCGAAATCGCCCACCCCCTCCGCCACGCCCTCCGCCTCTTCGGTGCCCAGATGAGAGGCTACCTCACCAACGATGCTGTCGCCGTCGCCCTCGAATCCCGCACCTCCTCCCCCGTGCGCATCTGCCGCGACCCCGACACCCTCCAGTCCCCCGCCGCCCCCCGCCTCTACCCCTGCGGCGAAGGCGCCGGATACGCCGGAGGCATCCTCTCCTCAGCCATCGACGGCCAACGCTGCGCCCAAGCCCTCGCCGCCGCGGAGACCCCCTAAATGGAATACCGCTCCCGCACCTGCTCCGGCCGCTCCGGTCAGCCCCTGATGGCCTACACCACCCCCGAAGAGGCCCAGTGGGCCGCCGACTACCAGACCCACTGCCGCGCCCACCCCATGCAGCCCTACCCTTGCCCCCGTTGCGGCCACTGGCACCTCGCCCCCCAAGGCGCTCCGACCCCCTCCGCCCACTGCCTCTTCTGCACCGGCTCCGACGGCTCCCAGAAAACCGTCTACTCCACCGCCGACGCCGCCCGCCGCCAAGCCCAACGCATCGAACGCGAACGCGGCATCCACTGCCGCGTCTACCGCTGCCCCTCCGGCTCCGGCTGGCACCTCACCTCCACCCGCCACCCCGACCGATGAAACCCGCCCCGTCAACCTACACCCTCGGCGAAGAAATCGCCAGCAGCGTCACCCACGGCATCGGCGCCCTGCTGGGCATCTCCGCGCTCACCCTGCTGATTTACCGTGCCGCGCTCGTCGGCACCGCCTGGCACATCGTCTCCGCCGCCCTCTTCGGCATCACCATCTGCCTGGCCTACACCTCCTCGACCCTCTACCACGCCCTCACGCCGCCCCGCGCCAAACGCCTCTTCAAGATTTTCGACCACATCGCCATCTACCTGCTCATCGCTGGCTCCTACACCCCCTTCACCCTCGTCACCCTCCGACCCGAACACCCCGCCCTCGCCTGGAGCCTCTTCGGTTGCGTCTGGGGCGGTGCGCTCATCGGGGGGCTGGCCAAGGTCTTCCTCGCCGGCAAACTTCGCCTCCTCTCCACCCTCTGCTACCTCGCCATGGGCTGGGCCGTCCTCTTCGCCCTCAAGCCCCTCGTAGCCGCCCTGCCCCCCGGCGGAACCCGCCTTCTGGCCGCGGGCGGCATTGCCTACACCGCCGGAGTTGCCTTCTACCTTGCCAAACCCGTGCGCTACTGCCACAGCGTCTGGCACCTCTTCGTGCTGGCCGGAACCATCTGCCACTTCTTCAGCGTCCTGCTCTATGTGCTGACCCCGCCCGCCCCATGAGCCGCCCCGACTTCACCCTTACCCGAAAACTCATCGAAGGCTGGTGCGACGAGCGCACCTTGCGCCTGGCGCAGGACTTGCTCGACCAAGGACGCGTCGGACGCCTGAACCTCTCCGCCTACCCCACCCTCTCAGCCACCATCCGCGACGGCTCTTACGAGCGCCCCGTGCGCCTGGTAATCAACAGTTTCAATCCTACCTTCGCCCGCAGCGAGTGCTCCTGCCGAGCCAGCCGCAGCGTAGGCATCTGCGAGCACGGTGTCGCGCTGGGACTCGCCCTCCACCGTATCCAGAACGACCCCGAACGCTTGCGCCTGAGGCAGGAGGAAGAGCGCCGCGCACGCCGCCTTGCCGCGCGTTCCCCCTCCGTCCAGACCGCCCCAGACGGCATCCCCGCCGCCGTCAACCTCCACTACGAGCTCGAAAGCGGCCGCGTGCGCCTCTCCTTCGATTGTGGCGAACTCGGCGTGTGCACCCCCGAGACCCTCGATTCCCCGCTGCGCCTCTCGGAGCACGACCAGACTCTGCTCGAAGTCCTCGAAGAGATTTGCGACGGGGATTTGCACCGCGACTTCACCCCCTCGGCAGACGACTGGGTCAACTTGCTCCAACTCGCCGATGAGACCAACTTCATCTCGCTGACCCTTTCCCGCGAACCGCTCGTCCAGACCCTTGCCGTCTCTTGGGACAATGCCGCTCGCGAACTGGTCGCCTCCCTGCGCACGGAGCCCCCCGAAGATTGGCGCATCTTTGCCAGCGGCGTGGTCGCCTACGCCATCAGCCCCGCCTACGAAGTCCGCCGACTTGCGCGTGTCCTGCCGACCCCTTTGCGGGCGCTCTACGCGGGGCCCGTGCGGATTCCGCCGGAGGCGCTCCCATCCTTCTTCAAGAACGAATACCGCCTGATTCTCGCGGCTGGAATCGAGCCGGCACCCGACGCCATCCGCCCCGACGCCTTCGAGGAGCGCCCCGTACGCCCGCGCTTTGTGCTGGCCCTACGCGGCAGCCAAGCCTCCGTTGGCGCGACCCTCTGGGCGGAGTATCCAGGGCCGGTGCGCCTGCCCGCCTTCGGGGAGGGGGAGTACGCTTCGCCCGACCCCGACGATCCCTTTCTGGTGCGGGTGCGGGACAAAGCGTTTGAGCGCGAGGCGTTGCGCCGACTCGTCCCTTTCGGGCTAACCGGTCTGCCGGGCGACAAACTCGAACCGCTCGTGGGGGTGCGTGCGGTGCTGAACCTTTTGGGCTCGGGAATTCCCGCGTTGCACCGCCTCGGCTGGCGCGTTGAGTTCGAAGGCCCCATTGCCGAGATTGCCCAGCGAGCCAAGAGCGTCGTGCCGGTTGTCCGCGTCCAGACCAATGTGGACGGCAGTTTTGAAATCGCCCACCACTTCGAGGCCGACGGGCAGGCGCTCACCCCCGTCGAAGTCCAGACCGCCATCCAGAAGGGCGACGGTTTTCTCATCCACGACGGGGAGACCTATCTGCTCGATTCGGGCGCGGTCGAGCAGATGCGCGACATCTTCCGCGACTGCCCTTCCGAGGCCGCCCGCGCCCCCGGCTCGTTTCGCATTCCGCGCCGCTACGCCCCCTATGTCCAGCGCTCGCTGGCCGAACTGGAGGGGTTCGATGTCGAGGCGCCGCCCGACTGGCTCGCGCGTGCCGCCGCTCAGGACGCCAACGCCCGTCTCGAACCTGTCCCGCTCGGGAATCTGGAGGGCACCTTGCGTCCCTACCAGAAGCAGGGCGTCTACTGGATGCGCTTCCTCGAACAGGGCGGCTTTGGCGGCATCTTGGCTGACGAGATGGGGCTGGGCAAGACCCTCCAGACCCTCGCGTGGCTCTCCTTGGAGCGCGCCGATCCAGAGGCGCGCAACCTCCCCGCGCTCGTCGTCTGCCCCACTTCGCTCGTGGAGAACTGGGCCAGAGAAGCGCAGAAATTCGTCCCTTGGATGCGCACGCTCGTCATCAGCGGGAGCCAACGAGACAGGGCCTTTGCCGCCATTCCCTCGCACCAAATCGTAATCACCTCCTACGCCCTTTTGCGGCGCGACATCGAGCGCTACCTCGACCAGCGCTTCGGCGCGGCGGTGCTCGACGAGGCCCAGCACATCAAGAACCGCGAGACCCAGAACGCGCTCGCCGTCAAGCGCCTGCGCACCCAGGCCCGCCTCGTGCTCTCCGGCACACCAATCGAAAACTCCGTCTCGGATCTCTGGTCGATTATGGACTTCCTGATGCCCGGCTACCTCGGCGACCACGAGACCTTCCGCTTGCGCACCGAACTGCCCATCGTCGAGGGTGATGCCGCCGCAGCCGAAGCAGCCCAGACCCGCCTGCGGCGCAAACTCGGGCCCTTCCTCCTACGCCGCCTCAAGGGCGAAGTCGCCAAAGACCTCCCCCCCAAGATTCGCCGCGTCTGCTACTGCCCGCTCACGCCAGACCAGGAGCGCGTCTACAACGACCTGCTGGCGCGCTCGCGCCGCACCATCGGCGATCTCGTCAAGACCAAAGGCTTCAAGGCCTCCAAGATGGAGATCTTCGCCCAACTGCTCCGCCTACGCCAGGCTTGCTGCCACCTCGACCTGCTCAAAGACCGCCGCCCGACCCCAGGCGAAGCACCGTCGGCCAAGATGGAGGAACTCTTCCGCCTGCTCGACGAAACTATCTCCAACGGCTCGCGCCTGCTCCTGTTCAGCCAATTCTCCACAATGCTGCGGATTCTCCAGCGCGAACTCCACGCCCGCGGCATTAAGACCTGCTACCTCGACGGCTCGACTCAGGATCGCCTCGGTGTCTGCACCCGATTCAACACCGACCGCTCCATCCCCATCTTCCTCATCTCGCTCAAGGCCGGCGGTACCGGGCTCAACCTCACCGGCGCCGACATTGTCGTCCACTTCGACCCCTGGTGGAACCCCGCCGCCGAAGAGCAAGCCACCGACCGCGCCCACCGCATCGGCCAGACCAAGACCGTCTACGCCCTCAAACTCATCGCCCCCAACACCATCGAAGAGAAGGTGCTCAACCTCCAGCGCCGCAAACAGCAACTCATCGACGCAACCGTCGGTGCCGACCCCCAGACCCCCGCCGAAGCCTTCACTTGGGACGACATTCGCGGCCTCATCGACCTCTAGCGCGTCCACCCGCCACGCCCCTACGAAGCCGCCCGCGCCCCCCGCGCCCGCCTTGGATTCGCGCCTGCTGGACTATTGGCTTGCCCCGCGCCGCCAGCTTGTGGTAGCATATAGGTATTACTTGGTAAAATGGAGGATTCCCGCATATGAATCAGCAGCCGAATCGTGGCGGCAACCGATCCCTTGCCCCTAACCCGACCGCCCCCGCCGTCGCCTCCAAACGGTGGTACAAGGGGATGCTCCACAGCCACAGTTATTGGTCGGACGGCCGCGCGTTCCCCGAGCAGGCCGCCGCCGCCTATCTGAAACACGGCTACCATTTCTATTGCCTCTCCGACCACAACCGGACGGGTACGAATCCCGCCAACTGGCGCGTCGTCTGCGAGGAGGAAGGCCCGTGGCCGACGGAGGTCTTCCGCCCCATCTTCGAGCGCTATTGTGCCACCTTTCCCGATGCCGACATTCGCATCCTCGACGGTCAGACGCAGGTGCGCATCAAGACGATTGAGGAGCTCAAAGCCAAGTTCGACCAGCCGGGACGCTTCCTCGTTCTACCCGGTATGGAGGTCACGCGCATGGCCGGCCAGCGGCATGTCCACATCAACAGCGTGGGGCTGGATTGGGGGCTCGAAAGCGCGGAAAAGGCGTGGCTCGTCCACGGCTGCGACAAGACGGTCAGCGACCTCATCGGCGAGACCTTCCGCGAGGTGAGTCAGCACGCCGCGGCGCTTGGAAATCCCCCCAATCTCATCTTTCTCAACCACCCCCACTGGCGCTTCTGGGACATACAGCCGCAGGATCTGATCGACCACCCCGAGGTGCGTTTCTTCGAAGTCTGCAACTGCGGTTCGGACATTCCGTTGCCGGCGAATATGCCCGAGAAGCACTTCTCCTGCGACCGCTTCTGGGACATCGTTCTGGCCAACCGCTGCCGCGCGAAGCAGCCGCTGCTCTACGGCATCGGTTCGGACGATTCGCACTGGTATCCGGATTCCGGCACGCCGCACCATCCGTACCCCTTCGCGGACGCCTACCTGCAAGTCTGGGCGGAGGCCTTGACCGCCGAGGCGCTCTTCGCGGCAATGGCGCGCGGCGACTTCTACGCCAGTTGCGGGGTCGATCTGGAGTCGGTGGTCGCCGACTCCTCGGCTGGCCGCCTCACGGTTGCCGTCCCCGCCAAGCCTGGCGTCGGCTACACCATCCGCTTTATCGGCACCAAGTCCGACTTCTCCTCCGCCGTCCAAGGCTGGGTGCACTTCGCGGGCGACAAGAAGCAGTGGCTGGAGCCACGCGACTACCCGCTCTATTCCGAGGCCATCGGCCGCACCCTCAAGACCGTTGCCGGCGCCCCTGGCCAACGCCTTGAGGCCTCCTACACGCTCGCCCCCGACGATCTCTATGTGCGCGCCGTCGTCGAATCCTCCGAACCCGTCGAGGGCTACGCGCTCACGAGCCACCAGCACCCCCAGCGCAAATGCGCCTGGACGCAACCCATCCGGAAATGGTGATTCCGCCCGCGCCGTCCGCAATCGCAACCCGCCACGCCCTCCCGCGCCCGTCAACGCCCGCCCCCGATTCCAACCCGACAATCCGAGCCCACGCTTTCCAAAAAATCCCCCCGAAGGTTCCTACAAACAGGTCGGGGGCGTGGCAACTTCGCCCGCCGTCGCAATTTTCCCTCCCGCCCCGCTTTTGGGAATTGACACCGGCGCGGGGGGTGGGCGATAATAGTGCCCAACCGTTTTCGAACCCCCAAAAAAGAGAGTAATGAAACGCCTGCGCCGCCTGCTACTGGCCGTCCCGACCCTCGTCTACCTCCCGCCCGCCTTCGACGCCGCCCCCGCCTTCGACGCCGTCGAAAGCCTCGTCTGGAGTGGCGGCAACCAAGGCCGCTGGGACTCCGCCGCGGCCAACAGGGTCGACCCCAATGGAAACCCCGTCCCGAGGCCTAACGAATCCACCGCACGGCTCACCAACGCCTGCACCCGCTCCATCCCGAGCCCCGTCGCCGCGAGCCTCCACGACGCACTCGATTTGGGTCGCTTCGATGGGGCGGACTGCAACGCTCACTCCCGCATAACCTACGCTAACGGCGCGTTCGATTTGAGCCGCTTCGACGGGTCGGACTGCGCCCGCAGGAGTCTCGCCGCGTCGTCCACCATCCGCTCCGACGGAGGGCGAATTGACCTCGCCGAGTGGGACATCTGGGTCGACGGCGCCAACCTGCTCATCGAGGTGCCGCGCCGCCAGAATCGTATCACGGTCGGCTCCTCCCGCGCCACGCTCGCCCCGGAGCCATTCGCCATAGCCCGAGGCGGGCACCTCTTAACGCGCCTTGTCACCCGCGACGCGCTCGCCCTGGAGCCATTCGCCCCCGTCGGCTGGCGCGATGCCGTCTCGGGCAAGACCTATTCCGTCCGCCGCTCCAAGCAGGGCTATTTTGAACCCGTTCCTTCCTGGTGTCATCCTTCTTATGCACGAGTCCCCTCCGGACTTGCCCTTGTTCGCCCCCCTGACCTAATCGGGAATCGAATCTTATGAAACGCTTCTTCGCCCTGCTTCCCTTGCTTGCCGCGACCGCCCTTCTGGCCGCCCCCTCCGCCGAACGCGAGGCCTTCCGCCACGCCCTGCTTGAGGGCGTCACGGCCATCGACCTCGACCCCGGTTGCCTCACCGGGCCGCTATTGATTGTCGGCGAAGATGCCGTCCCGCTGGCGCTGGCGAAGAACGCCGACGGCACCACCTCCTTGGCCGCCGCGGCCGCGCTCGTCGACAAGGGACGCCTCCTGTGCCTGTCGCACGACGGCTTCCTCAAAGCCAAACTTTGGCAGCGCGACACCCGCCGCCTGCTGCTCAACTTCATCCAGAGCGCCGACCCCAAGGGAACCGCCCGCCTGGCGATTTTGCGCAACCCCTCTGCCCGCGAGAGTTTCGAAGCCCTCGCCGTCCGCCCCGTCCACCCCATCGCCTCTCCCTCGCACCTCCGTCGCGGCGACATTCTCGTCTGCTCCGGCTTGAAGCCCGACGAACATCCCGCCGTGCTCAAACACCTCCGCGCGGGCGGTTCGCTCATTCTGGCCAACCTCGGCTGGGGCTTCCGCTACTTCCATCCTAACGAACCCTTCGCCGAATCCTTTGCCGACAATCGCCTCACCGCCCCGCTGGGAATCCTGATGGGCAACACCACTGCCGCGCGCCCTTCCAACCAAGGTTTTCCCGCGGTCACCGGCACCCTTCCGCCCGGCACCCTTGCTACCGATGCGCTCGCCGCGGCGGCTTCCGCCAAGCCTCTTGGTGCGCCGCACGGGAAGCAAGTCTCTGCCACCCTCACGCTGCTTGTCAACGCGCTTCCTGCCGGCACCGTGCCCGAGTTGGAGCGGCAGTTGGTGCAACTTTCCGAGCGTTCCGATAGCGCCCTCGTCCCCCGACCCAACCGCCCCGTCGGGGCCGGTGATATCCTCGCGCGGCTGGCGCTCATAGCCCGCCAGCGTGCGTGGCTTGCCAATCCTGAGAAGCCTTGCTCTGCCGCCCCTGCGGCCGCCGTCTACCCGGGGCTTGCCCGCGCCAATGCCCCCAAAGTCACCCGGACGGTTGCGCTCGATTTGACCATTCCGCGCTGGCATTCGACGGGTGTTTTCGCCCCGGCGGGGGCTCCGTTGACGGTTGAAATTTCGCCTGAAGCCTGCCGTCTGGGGCTGAAGGTTCGTATTGGCTCGACGGCGGATGATTTGACTTCCTGCGCGGAGTGGAAGCGGGCTCCGCTGGTCACGGTCGAACACCCGTTGCGGCAGGTTCGGACGACGCTTTCGTCGCCCTATGGTGGGCTGGTCTATCTGGTGGTGCCGGCTTCCTGTGGGGGCTCTAGGAGTCAGGCAAAGATTTCTGGCGGTATTATGGCTCCGTGGTTCCGGCTGGGGGTCGATTCGGCCGAGAAGTTCCGTCGGGAGTGCCGCGAGAGTGGGGCGCCGTACGGGGAGATTCAGGGCGAGAAGTTCATCATTTCGGCGGAGGTGTCCGAACTCCGGAATGTTCGCGATCCGGAGTGGATTGCGCGTTACTGGGATCGGGTGGTGGAGGCGTGTCGGGAGTTGGCGCAGGGGAAGGGGCGGGGCTATCCGGAGCGTATCTGTTCGGATGTGCAACTCACGGGCGGCTGGATGCACAGTGGCTATCCGGTGATGACGCACCGTGACGCGAACACCCCCGATTGGGTGCTCGACCGTCCTCGTATGGCGGCTGGCGCGGCGTGGGGAATCTACCACGAACTTGGGCATAATCATCAGAATACGGACTGGACGCCGGAGGGTACGGCGGAGGTCACGGTCAATCTGTTCACTTGCCACGCCATCGAGCGGGTGGCGGGGGCGGACATTCGCGCGCCGCAGTTCTACACCTCCGCGACGGCGGCCCGCAAGCGGGTGCGGGAGTGGGTCGCCAAGGGGGGAACCTTCGGGGATTGGAAGCGTGATCCGTTTCTGGCGCTGGAGGTTTACATTCGAATCAAGGAGGTCTACGGCTGGGAGCTCTATAAGCGGGTTTTCGGGCGCTATCTTGAGCCTGGATTCCGCCGTCCGGCGACGAATGACGAGAAGTGGCAGGTGTTTGCGCGGGAGTTGTCTGACGCGGCTGGGGCCGATCTGGGGGCGGTGTTGGCGGCGTGGTCGATTCCGCTAAGCCAGGAGACGCTGGCGTATTGCCGCCGGCATCCGGCCGCGCCCAAGTCGTTGACGGCGGGGTTGGCGCGGGCGCGGTGAAGTCTTGTCTATCGAGGGGAGGGGGGCGTTGACAGCTTCGGGGGGCTTTTGAGCGCACTTTCGGGGGAGGGGCGCGGGCAGGTCTGGGAAAAAGTCGCGTGTTGCTAACAAGACCCAAACGGGGGCTTGCTAGACTCGGGGGCATGAAAACAACACGGACAGTTCTCATCCCTCTGCTGGCGGTCTGCGCCGGCACCGTGGCCTCCGCGGAAATGGAGGAATCTAAGAATAAACTCGCTTTCGACGGCGGGTTCGATATCCGCACCCGCTATGACTGGGTCGACAATCTCCCCAACGGCCCGGGGGCAGTCAAGGACGCCGCCTACAGTTATTATCGCGTCCGCAGCCGTTTGTGGGGCAAGGCGTCGTACGGGCCGTTCTCGGTCTACGGGCGGTTGGGCAACGAGTTCCGCGGCTACGACCACCACGCGAGCAAGAACGAGTTTCCGGACGAACTCTTTGTCGACAACCTCTATTTCGAGGGGAAGGGGCTCTTCGACGGGCTGTTCGACTTCCGCATCGGTCGGCAGGATATGAAGTTCGGCGCGGGGCGGATTATCTCCGACGGGGTTGGTTGCGACGGCTCGCGCGCGGCCTACTTTGACGCCATCCGCTTGAGCGTGCACCCGACTGAGAAGACGGTTGGCGACTTCTTCGGCATCTGGACGCGCCCTACCGATACCGACCTCAGGTTCGGCCAGCCCGAGTACTACGCGACCTCTTATTCCGGTCAGGAGTACGACACCGATATGACCGAGAAGGGGTTGGGAACCTACTGGACGATTAAGGAACTTGAGGCGCTGCCGATTGACGCCTACGCCGTCTGGAAGAAGGAGTCGCGCTGGTACAAGAAGGGCAACCACGCCCAGCGCGTCCCTGGCAGGCAGTTCACCACCATCGGCGCACGCATCACCCCGAAGCTGACCGAGAAACTCTCCGCCGAAGCGGAAGCCGCCTATCAGTTCGGTGAGACCGACGACGAGCGCAACATTTCCGCCGTTCTTGGGTACGCCAACCTCTCCTGGAAGGAGAAAGACCTCTACGGCAAGCCCAAGTTCGGCGGCGCCATCCTCTACCTTTCCGGCGATGACAAGGACTCCGCCTACGACAATCTCGCCGCCACCGACTCGGTCACCGGCTGGACGCCCGTCTTCAACCGTTGCACCTATATCGGCGAACTTCCCGTGAAGATGTACGGCTCTTCCTACCGCTGGAGCAACCTCGTCTGGCCCCACGCGGAGTTGACCTGGGCACCCTTCGAGGGGCACAAACTCTTCGCCCAGTCCGGGCCTATGTACGCCGAGAAGGATGACACGGACGCCGATGGCTCGCGCTACCGCGGCTGGTACACCTTCCTGGCCTACTCCTTCCCGATTCTCAAGGAGATCCACAACGGCCGCGGTGCCGTCACCGGCAAGGTTCAACTCGAACATATGGCTTACGGCGGCTACTACGAAACCGTCGACGCCCCCGACCAGAGTTACTTCATCCGCTGCGAACTGGCTATGAAGTTCTAGCCCCGCCCCCAGTATCCCCTCCTGCAACACCCGAAGACCGGGGGGAACGAGGCGCTGGCCTCGTTTCCCCCCTTTTCGTTTCAACACGCGTACAAGGAAAAAAGCCCCTGTGACCCCCAAAAAACCGCGCCAGATTGTACCCAGAATCCCATTTGGCGCATTTTTTGTCCCATTTGTGAAGAAAAGGCTGGACACGACCCCATTGAAAGGTCTATTATAATCACGGAAAGGGATTTTCCCTGCCCAGATTGTACACACGCATCGCTTCCGAACCTACCTACCCGCACAGGCATAAGATGAGAACAACTACCCTCCTCTGCTTCGTTGCAATCGGAGCAGCTCTAACTAGTCTCGCAGATAAATGGACCTTTGTCGGTACCGTCGCGGAAGACGGCACCTGGCCCAAGTGGAGCGATGTCTCCAATTGGAAACTCAACGACCAGCCCGCCACCACCCTACCCCCCGAAAAAACCGATGTCGAGTGGGGTGGCTTCTACGACGGCCAAAAGATTGACCTCGACGGACTGACCATCTCCTCCAGGTTCAACTTCTCCCAGTCCGGCACCAAGGTCTCCCTCTCCAACGGCACCTGGAATGTCGATACCCGTTGGGGATTCGGCGGCCCCGCCGGCGTCCACCTCTACGCCGGTTGCACCCTTGTCGCCTACTGCCCCAACGGCTCCCAGCACTGGGGCCACCCGATGGCGACCGCCACCTTCAATGTCCACAGCGGCGCACGGTTCGAACTCACCGGCTACCACTGGTTCGACACCTTCACCGTCAATGTCGATGACGGCGGCACCTATGTCCACAATTGCCGTATGGGTATGTGCTGCAACCGCGCGGAGAATAGCTATCGCATCAACGCCGCCACCGGCGCCCGCGTCGAGTTCCCCATCGGCGTGACAATCGAAAGCCAGTCCTACGGCGGCGGCTATATGTGGATGAAACTCGCCTCCGGCTCCACCACCCTCTTCGGCGACGACATCACCTCCCCCTCCGGGCGCGACTTCTTCCCCCGCATTGATGTGGCCGACGGCGCCACCCTCATCTTCACCAACTCCGTCCCCTTCACCCATATCCGCACCAAGTCTGGAAGCAGTTCCGCCATCGCCGAAAACGCCACCATCCAAGTCGTCGTCGACAAAGGAATCGAGGAAAACCTCAACGCCATCCCCTTCCGCTCCAATGTCACCGTCAACAAGACTGGAACCGGCTGCCTCGTCTGTCCCACCAACACCACCGCCTCCATCAACCTGCTAGAAGGCACCCTCTTGGCGCCCTATCCGCGCCGCGCGGCCGGCACCATCTCTGGCGCGGCTGGTACCCACCTCACGGTCACTGCAGACCAAGTCTACCTCGGCGGTTATACCGGCGAGCGTGTCGTCCAGATTGCCACCGAGGGGCTCAACCCCTTCCTTCCGGCTCTCCTCTTCCCCACCGCCGAAGCCGCCCGTGAGGCGCTCACCTACACCACCATTCCCAAAGGCCTCACCGCCCAGGCCGATGGTCGCGCCGTCTGGCTCGTCGACCCCGCCACCGATGCCGGTTCCTCCCTGCCAACCTTCGCCTCGACGCAAACCACCGACTACCTTTCGCCCACAGCGTGGAGCACCGGTGCCGTGCCCGAAGGCGAGGGGATCTCGGCTCGCATCTACGGCGACGGCGTGGAAGCCATCATAGCCTCGGAAATCCCCGCGCTCGACACGCTCGGCGTACTCGGCGGGGCGACCCTAGCCGTAGCCGCCGATGTCCCGCTGCCCAACCTCTATGTCTCGACCCGCGGCACCCTCGACTTCCGCGCCAGCGCCACCGCGTCCCACACGCTTGCGCTGATGGGCGGCAAGACCCTTGTCTCCGAGGCCGCCACGCTGCGCCTGCCCGCGACCGTCCGTCTCGGCGATGCCGCCCTCGAAAACCGCGGCAGGGTGGAGATTGGCTCCACCCAGTTCTCGCTCGAAGGTCGTTTCTCCCTGACGAACGAAGTCGGCGGTACGCTGGTGCTCGGGTCGGTCGATGCCTTCACGGCCCCTGTCCAGTACGATGCCTCCTTCAACATTTACAGCAAGGGCCACGCGATTCTCAATGCCACCGTCGACTACGGTTCGTGGCGTTTCGCCGATGGCGCGACCTTCACCATCGGTCAATCTCCCCACTTCCTCGCTCCGTCTGCCGTCGCCGAAGGCACCCTCACCATTGAAGTACCCGAAGGCGCCTCCTTCGACCCCGCCGCCTTCACCTTCGCCGACGACGGAAAGCTGGTCAAACGCGGCGCGGGCTCGATTGGACTCCTTCCCGCCGCAGTCACCGCACCCGTCACCATCGCCGAAGGCTCGCTCGTCTGGAGAACCAAAGATACCATCCTGACCCTTCCGGCGCAAGTCACGATGGCCCCCGGAACCCACCTTGAACTTGCCGCCGGAGGCTTGACCCTTGGCACCCTGCCCGAAGATATCTTTCTGACCGACAATACGAGCGCCCTCTCCGAACTCGCGGCCTTCGGACCTATCGACCTGCTCCGCTGCGCCAGTGCCGCCGAAGCCCAGGCCGTGCTCGCGCGCTTCCGCTTCTCCACCGCCATCAAAGCCTATATCGCCGAGGACGATCCCACGCTCATCCGCGTGCGGAGCAACATTTTCTTCGACGGCGGCCCAGATGGCACCATCACCGACCTCCAAAACCCTGACGGCTGGAGTTGCGGCTTCGTTCCCAAAGGCGCCGTTGGCACCATCACCGCCGTCTCCTGCGACACCTTCGCCGGCTTCGACTCCGTCTTCTCCGATTTGACCCTTGCCAGCGGCGCGAACCTGCGCGTCACGCACAACTGCGACCTTCCCAAACTCACCATCGATGCCACCTCCAGCCTGACCCTCGGCAACGGTACCACCACCCTCGACATCTTCCTCACCAACGGCTTGAACACGGCGGTGAGCCTCGCTGAGTCCGGAGCCGTCCAGTCCATCTCCCGCCTCTCTGTCGAGACCAACGCGACAGTCTTGCTTCACGCCTCGCCCGTTCTGGCCAACCTCGACCTCACCGTCAATGGCACCCTCCGGGCCGATGGCGACATCTGCCTCGGCCGCGCCGATGGCGCGCAGACCAACTACTTCGGGCTGGCGATGGATGGCGGCTCCCTCATCACCACCAACGGCGGCATCCACTTCTTCTGCCCCGTCCTGAAGAGCACCGGCGTGACCATCCCTCTCCACGACAATGTGCTCCGCAACGCCACCCTCAAGCGCCACAACGATAAGAAGTTCAGTTTCGGCACCACCGATGGCACCACCCACAACCCAACCAATGTCCCCGTCCGCTTCGTCCTCGACAACACGCTCCTGACCTACTACTACGGCGGGTGGAACTATATCGGCGGCGGCGTCACGATTGAGTGCATCAACGGCGGCGGAATCTACCACCCCAACGCCCAGAACGCCGAGTTCACCCTCGCCCTCTGCGGGCTAGCCAGACTCATCTTCGGAACCGACTCCTGGTGCCATATCGGTGCCTCCTGCAGCGGCGGTTCGGTCGGCAACGGCAAGTTCTACGGTGTCTCGATGCCGAAGGACTTCTCCAGCATCATCCTCAGCAACGCCTGGTTCGGAGCCTACCACTTCGAAGGCCACGACACCCGCAAACCCACTATCGAGATTTACGGCGACTGCATCCACTCCAACACCTACTACAGTTGGAACTATAAGGACGCCTTCTATGCCGCCCGCCGCCTCCGTTTCCACGATGGCGCCACCCTCCAGTTCGTCACCGACAACACCAACGACATCGGCTTGGGCATCCCCTCGGAAGGCGACGGCTCCATCTCCTTCCGTCCGCTACCCCCAAAGACCTACCGGCACTTCAACATCAAGTCCTCGGCGAACACCGCCACCGGCACCTTGAGCGTATCTCCCGATCGCCCCAATGCCTACCTCCGCCTCACCCTCAATGCCGCCTGGGCGGGCACGGTCATCGGCAGGAATGTCTTCTGCACGAACACGACCGCCGCCGGGCGCTATGCCACCAACACCCTCGGCAGCGTCCAACTCGTCGATGACGGTATCTTCCGCCTCTACCTCGGGGAGAAGGGCGCCTGCGACCGCATCACCTTCACGGGAGCCGGCTTCACCGGTACCGGCACGCTCTACCTCAAGGGGCCTGCCGAAGCCGTCCCCTACAACCGTTACACCATTGCCAGCGTCTTGCGCGAAGCCAACGCCCTCCCGGCTACGGTCTCGGTGCTCGACCTGGATGGAAATCCCATTAAAGGTGTCGCCCTCACGCTTGAGGACGACCCCGCCAACCCCGACCGGCAACTGGTCGTGCTCAAGCCGAGGGGTATGGCTATCATCATCTATTGAGCCGACTGCAACAGAGGACATTCCTAGGGAACATCCGTATGAAATCCAGCATCGCACTCCTGGCCGCGCTGACGCCGCTTTTGCTCGCGCACTCGGCCACCGTCCGCTTCATCCAGACCAAGGACGAGGCGCTAGAATATGCCTGTCCGGGCAACTGGTTCTTGAGTTCGACCAACCGGCCTCTGCCTATGCTGGGGCGGGTGCCGACGGCTTCCGACTCGGGGCGTGGGCGGGCGATTCTCAACCTCGGGGGCGGCGACTACCGCATCGGTGGCTGGAGTGAGGCGAATGTGACGCTTTCGAACGGCACGCTCCGGCTCTCGCAGTACGGCGGGGCGGGGCGCTATGTCGTGGGCGACAAGGGTGAACTGCAGATTCGCATCGGCGGCATTTTCGGCTTCGCCTGCCCGAGGGAGGGGGCTAATGACTGGATTGTCAAGAAGGGTGGCCGTTTGCAGGCGACTGGCAAGGGGGTGCGGCTGGAGAACCTGCGGGTCACGGTCGAACCGGGCGGGGAGTACATCGATTCGTTCGGCGAGCGTCTGGCGATGCATTGCAATCGCGGCGAGGCTTCCTACAAGATTATCAACTCGGGCTCGGTGACTTTCGAGAAGGGTCTGCACTACACGAGCCAGCAGTGGGGCGCGGGGGTGCCGGTGCTCGTCTTGAAGCCGGGTGCGGTGGTAAATGTCGGCGGGGACATTGTGCAGAACCAGGCGGCGCACATCAAGTGGCGCCTGCAGGGGGGCAAGGTGCACCTCACCGCGCGGAGCCGTTTCGATGTGACGCAACTGGCCGTGTCGAGCAACGCGACGGTCGAGATTGAAGTCGACAAGGGGGTGCTTGCCGACCTCTCCGCGCTGACCGCGCCCGACAATGCGACCGTCATCAAGACCGGGCCGGGGACTTTGATTCTCGGCGAGAAGCCCGCGGGGCTGGTCGTCAAGGCCGGCAAGATGGAGTACAAGACCCCCGAGCAGCGGGCTGAACTGGACTGGCGCTTTGCCGACTTGAGGTGGCACGCCGACACGGTCAACCGTTGCTACTATCTCGACCTTGAGTACTACAGCAAGCATATCGATTCGATTGCCTACACCTATCCGAACAAGGAGGTCGAGGGCGGCCTTGAGACCGTCACCACCAAGAACCGCTACTTCCGCCGCCGCTTCCCCGAGGGGCAGACCAAACCCTTTGAGGTCACCGCCGTCGTCACCGACAAGAAGGGCCACCACCACACCCTCAAGACCACCGTCGTGCCGCGCACCGGCGACCGCCTCGTCAAGGAGCCCTGGAAGCCCGAGGAGATGCTGGTCGGATTTTGTACCTATACTGGGGGTACTGAATCGATGAACCGAGTGGTGCTGGACATTGCCACGAACGAGCTCTGCAACTTGATATGTATCTGGGGCCATGCTGGCAACCTTGTCAAGGGCCCCGGCAAAGTCGGCAAAGTCCGCCCCGAAGTCATCGACCTCTGCCACGAGAAGAAACTCCACCTGATGACCATCTACCCCTCCACCTCCGGCGAGGCTGCCGCCTCCGCCATCAAAGAGTGGGGCGACCGTTACCACTACGCCAACATCGGCGAATACTGCTCCTACCTCTACCAGGGCGCCCAGAACTGCCGCCACATTCCCGCCGACAAGGATATGCTCTGGCAGCGTGAACGCCTCGTCACCGGAGCCATCTTCCGCCACCTGCGCGCCAACGCCGGCAAAGACTACCTCTTCTCCACCTCCGGCTCCCCGCTGGCCCACTACGAACTCCAGGGCGGCATCGAGTTCATCTGCAACGAACTCTACGCCGTCGGCTCCGCCAACCTCGGCTACGCCTCCTCCGAAGCCCGTGGCGCCGCTCGCCGCTGGAAGCCCGAATACTGGTGCAGTTGGCACGCACAGGACTGGCAGACCTGGTCTGTCCCCTACTACGCCCCCGAGAAATACATGATGCTCCTGGCCGGCTACTATCAGCAGTATGTCATGGGCACCAGCCTCGTCGTGCTCGAATCCGGTAGCGAATCCACCCAGGCCTGGAAGTACACCCAACTCATCCCCTCGATGACCAACCGTGCCAACAGCACCTACCACGACTACCCCTCCACCCAATACCGCCTCACCACCAAGAAACTCTACGACTTCTCCCGCCAGCATCCCCGCGACAAGGGCTCGCCCGATACCAACATCGGCCTCGTCCTAGGCCACCTCGGCGCCTATGTCGGTATGCTCCACGCCGGCTTCGCCATGTGGGGCAACCACGCCTGCGCCGTCACCAACTCCGTCTGGAAGAACGGCCGCCCCGAACAGACCTGGGCCACCATCCAGGATCTCTTCTTCCCCAGAGGCAAGGAGGCCATCAAGCCCTACCAGAACCTCAACCTCTCCGGCTCGCCCTACGGACAGGTCGACATCGTCGCCGTCGACGATGAAGCCCGCTATTCCGATATCGCCCGCTACAAACTCCTGGCCTATGTCGGCTGGAACACGATGACCCCAGAGGCTATGCGCTGCCTCGAAAAGTATGTCCGCAAAGGCGGCGAACTGGTCATCTGCACCCCCCACCTCTCCACCCGCGTCGACCGCGATCACCTCAACTACACCGTCAAAGACCTGATGCAGCTGCGCTTCGCCGGAATCGAAGTCACCGGTCGTAAACGCCCGCCGAAAGGCAAGTGGGACTACGCCGAAGTCAAACTCGCCGACAACTGCGAAGTCGTCGAAGAACGCGAAGGCATGCCCCTGATTGTCAAGGCCAAAGTCGGCAAAGGCCATGTCTGGTTCTACACCCCCTGGCTCTACCCCGCTTGGGACGGTAAACCCTACCAGAACCTCCTGCGCCGCCTCGCCGACGAAGTCCAGCAGCGCGTCGTCATCCGCAACCTCGACGAGAAGCAGAACGACCGCATCTATGTCTGCTACGCCGCCTACGGCCAGCACGCCTACTTCCTCAATATGGACTGCAAGCAGGTGCGCACCGTCAAGGCCATCTTCGCCGACGGCTCCGAGCAGATTCTCAAACTCGAACCCTGCACCATCAAGATCGTCGACATGCCCAAGAGCCTCCGTCGCTAACACCATCCGCCCTATGAGAAATCACCGCATCCTGGCCCTACTTCTGTTCCCGCTGGTTCTGCAAGCGGAAACCCGATTCTGGAACAGTTCCGCCCCCACCAACTGGGTCAAGTGGAGCCAGGCGCGGTGGTTCCTCGACGCCAAACGCACCCAACCGCTCGATCGCGCCATCGCTCAGGCGGATACCCTCGCCGGCGGTGCTTGGTTCGACCTCGAAGGCCAGACCCGCACCGTCGCATCCTGGTCTGACTGCGCCGTGAGCGTCTCCAACGGCACCCTCCGCCTCAATCCCAGACAGCACAGCCGGCTGACAGCCTGCGACGGTGGCACCATCGAAGCCACCCTCACCGGCATCCTCGGCCACGCCTGCCCTCGCGGCGGCGGCAATGTCTGGACGGTCAAGCGCGGCGGGTGCCTCATCGCCTCCGGAAAGGGCGTCAAGACCGAGAACATTCAGGTCAAGGTCGAGCCCGGCGGACGCTACGAAGACCGCTTCGGCGCGAGCGTCGGGATGTACTGCAACCGTGGCGGCTACACCTATTCGGTTGATGTCGCGGGCGTGGCGACCTTCGCCCAGGGGCTCAACTATGTCTCCCACCAGTGGGGCGCGGGCTCGCCGAGAGTCCGCCTCCGTCCGGGGGGGCTGGTGCAGGTCGGCGGCGACATCCGCCAGAATAAGGAGCACGCGCAGATTCGTTGGCGGCTTGAGGGGGGCCGGGTGCAGATCACCGCGCGGGCGCTCTTTGAGGTTTCCGCCTTGACGGTGGCGAGCAATGCGACGGTCGAGGTGGTGGTCGACGAGGGGGTGCTGGCGGATCTGTCGGGGTTGACGGCGGAGTCCGGCGCGCGGGTGGTCAAGATGGGGAAGGGGACGCTGATTCTGGGCGAACGGCCCGAGGGGCTGGATATCCGCGAGGGGAAGGTGGAGTTCAAAACGCCCGAGCAGCGGGCGGAGTTGGACTGGCGGTTTGTGGATTTGAAGTGGCACGGGGATACGGTCAATCGGTGCTTCTATCTCAATCTGTCGCGCTATGCCAAGGAGATTGAGTCAATCGCCTACACTTATCCGAACAAGGATCGCGCGGGTGGGCTGGAGACGGTGGTGACGAAGAGTTGCTTTTTCCGTCGCCGTTTCCCCGAGGGGCAGACGGAGCCGTTCGAGGTGCGGGCGGTGGTGACGGATCGGAAGGGGCGGCAGCATACGCTTAAGGCGATGGTGGCGCCGCGTACGGGGGATCGGCTGGTGCGGGAGCCGTGGAATCCGGACGAGGTGTTGGTGGGGTTCTGCACGGATGGTCTGTTTACGCCGTTTCTGGAGGAGATGATAACCAACAATCTGTGCAATCTGGTCTGCATTTGGGGGAATGCGGGGGTGATGGTGAAGGGGCCGGGGAAGGTGGCGAAGGTGCCGGCGGAGTTGCTGGATCGGTTCCACGAGAAGGGGATGCATTTGATGACGATTTATCCGTCGACGACGGGTGCGGCGGGGGCGTCGGCGCTCAAGGAGTGGGGCAAGCGCTATCATTATTGCAACATTGGGGAGTATTGTTCGTATCTCTATCAGGGGGCTCAGAATTGCGGTCATATTCCGGGCGACAAGGATATGCTGTGGCAGCGCGAGCGGTTGGTGAACGGGGCTATTTTCCAGCATCTGCGGCAGCACGCGGGGGTGGACTACATTTTTTCGACCTCGGGTTCTCCGCTGGCGCACTATGAACTTCAGGGTGGGATTGAGTTCATCTGCAGCGAACTTTACGCGATGGGTGCGGCGAACTTGGCGTATGCGACGGCGGAGGCTAGGGGCGCGGCGCGTCGGTGGAAGCCGGAGTACTGGTGCGGTTGGCACGCGAATGACTGGCAGACGACTGGGATTCCGTTTTTGGCCAAGGAGAAGTATGATTTGCTGCTGGCGGGCTATTACCAGCAGTGGTTGATGGGTACGAGTCTGATGGTGCTCGAGTGCGGGGCGGAGCAGGGGCAGGCGTGGAAGTACACGGCGCTCTTGCCGGGGGACACGAACCGGATTTACTATTCGTACTACACCTGGCCGCCGACGATGTATCGTGCAACGACCAAGAAGTTCTACGACTTTACCCGTGCGAATCCGCGCGACCACGGTTCTCCGGACACCAATATCGCGCTGGTGCTGGGGCATCTGGGGGCCTATGTGGGGATGGTTCACGGGGCGTTTGCGATGTGGGGCAACCACAAGGCGGCGGCGACCAATGCGGCGTGGAAGTGCGGGCGGCCTGAGCGCACTTGGGCGCTGTTGCAAGACCGTTTCTTCCCGCGCGGGCCGGCGGCGCTCAAGCCGTATCAGAACCACAATCTGTCGGGCTCGCCGTACGGGCAGGTGGACATTGTGGCGATTGACGACGAGCCGCGGGATTCGGACATTGCGCGCTACAAACTGCTCTGCTACGCGGGCTGGAACACGATGACGCCGCAGGCGATGGAGACCCTTGAGCGCTATGTCCGCAAGGGTGGCCGGCTGGTCATCTGCACGCCGCATTTCAACACGCGCACCGACCGCGAGCATACGAACTACACCCTTTCCGATCTGCTCCAGCCGACCTTCGCCGGCATCCGCATCACGGGCAAGGTCAAGAGCGGCCGCTGGCATCTGGCGGAGGTGGAGTTGGGGCCCAACTGCGAGGTCGTCGAGAAGCGCGGCGGCCTGCCCCTAATCGTCAAGGCCACGGTCGGCAAGGGCGAAGTCTGGCTCTACACCCCGTGGGAATTCCCCGGCTTCCGTGAAGAGGAGATCGGCACCCCGTTCTACAACCTGATGGATCGCCTCGCCGACGAGGTGCAGCAGCGCGTCGTCATCCGCGACCTCGACGGGAAGCCGAATGACCGCATCTATGTCTGCTACGCCGCCTACGGCCGCAAAGCCTACTTCCTCAATGTCGACTGCAAGAACCCCCGCGCCGTCCTCGTCCGCTTCGCCGACGGCTCCACGCGCGAACTGCACCTGGAGCCCTGCACCCTCGTCACACTCGACCTGCCCGAAACCCTCCGGCGCACGGGCAAGACGCAACCAAACAGATAAACACTAAACGGGAGAACAGATGACTATCACACGAACTCTATCCTGCCTGCTGGCGGCCGCCGCGCTCGCCAACCCCTTGCTGGCAGCGGTCTATACCAACGGCCCGGCACGCGTCGTCGCCTCCGCCTGGTACTGCGACGCCCACCGCATCGCCGATGGCGGCTCGCTCGAACTCCACCTCGACGCCGGATGCACCCTCGGCGGCGGCTGGCACAAGAACTTCATCACCGTCGGCAAAGGCGGCACCTTCACCCTCACCGCCGCCGACGGCGCCAAACTCGAAACCTACGAAGCCAAAGTCCTCCCCGGCGGCACCTATATCGACACCATCGCCCGCCGCCGAGGCTACGCCAACCGCGGCCGCGACTCCTACCACCTCACCGTCCAAGGCACCGCCCGCTTCCCCGGCGGCCTGACCTACATCTTCGACCAGTGGGGCCTCTCCCAGCCCCTGATTGAAATCCTCCCCGGCGGCGCCGTCCACCTCGGAGGCGATGTCAACGACAACGGCCACGCCGCCAGTACCTGGCTGCTCAAGGGCGGCTCGCTCATCCTTGAGGCCGATGTCGCCTTCGACATTCCCGCGCTCAAGTTCGCCCCCGCCACCACCTCAACCGTCCAGGTCGCACGCGGCAAAACCGCCGACCTGCGCGCCGCCAAGCCAGCCCCCAACGCCACCATCGTCAAACAAGGCGACGGCCTCCTGCGCCTGCCGATCAGCGCCACCAACCTCATCGTCGAAGCCGGCGCAGTCGAACTCTGCGACGAAAAAGGCCCCGTCAAACGCCTCCTCCCTCGCGGACAGAGCCAGTCCCTCGCTTCCGCCAAACCCCACTTCGTCACAACCACCAAGCCCGTCAACGGCGTCTGGACAATTTGGGCCTCCGCCATCCAGCCCGGAACCCCAATCGAAGTCGACCTCCCCGTCGCCTGCAACCCCTCCGAAGCCGAGCGCGGTGAGTGCCTCATCAGCCTCCAGACACACGGCTCCCTCGCCCCCTGGAGCCTCTCCACCTACTCCAATGTCTGCTACCTCGCCGACGGCCCCGTGCGCTACTATGTCAAGAAAAACCACAAGAAAGGTTCCGCCCTCTCTGCCCAGCCCGGCGGCGCCATCACCCTCGCCTTTGAAGTCCCCAAAGAGGCAGCCAACCGCCCCATGCGCCTCCACCTCCCCGGCCCCGTCGGCACAGCCCTTCCCCTCGCTGTAGCCGTTCAGAAAGGCCTCTCCAACATCAAGTTCGACCTCTACACCGACTTCGTCAACCGCTGCTACCATATCGACGCTTCGCCCATGCGCAAGTTCGTCAAACGCATCACCTACACCTATCCCGACCGCGACGAACCTACCGGCCTTGCCACCATCACCACCGATAAACTCCGCCTGCGCCGGCGCTACCCTGAAAATGTCAAAGAACCCTTCCAGGTCAAGGCCGACATTGAAACCCACGACTACGGCGTTGTCCACACCTCCTTCACCGTCACACCCGTCAAGCCCCCCCGTCTCTTCAAGCAACCCGCCCCCAACAATGAAGTCATCGTCGGCATTTGCGCCTACGAACAGAAGCACCTCCGGCCCGAACTCGTCACCAACGACCTCTGCAACCTCTATGTCATCTACAGCAACTGGGGCCACGGTTTGCTCAAGAAAGCCTTCGGGCCGGAAATCGCCGCGCAGGCCGAGAAGCAGGGCCTCTACACGATGACCATCTACGGCGGCGCGCCCAAGGGTCTGGTCAACGAAGTCCACCGCGACTGGGGCGAGCGCTACCTTGAGAACAACATTGGCGAGTACTGCGGTTTCCTCTACCAGGGCCCTCGCGAGGGTGCCCATGTTCCGCGCCTGAAGAGCACCGTCGCCGCCCGCGACAGTATGGTCGACAACTGGATTTTCGACCGTATGTTCCGCGGCTGGGGGCGCTATGGCTACAACCATGTCTATTCCACCTCCGGCTCGCCTTTGGCTAACTACGAGTTGCAGGGCGGTTTGGAGGTCATCTGCAATGAACTCTATGCGCTCGGCTCGGGGAACTTGGCTTACGCGACGGCGGAGGCTAGGGGCGCGGCGCGCAAGTGGAAGCCGGAGTATTGGTCTGGCTGGAACGCGCACGAGTGGCAGGTCAAGGGCATTCCCTATGGGGTGAACCAGAAATACGATCTGCTCTATGCGGGCTTCCTGTTGCAGTATGCGATGGGCACCTCGCTGATCGTGCTTGAGTCGGGTGCGGAGTCGACGCAGGCTTTCAGGTACACCGCTTGGGACAAAGGTCAGACCAATGTGGTTTGGCAGGGGTACTTCGATCCGGCGCCGCGGCGTTACCGTGCGACGGTCAAGAAGTTCTGGGAGTTCGTGAAGGCGAATCCCCGTGCGGAGGGCACGCCGGACACTTCGATTGCGCTGTTGCTGGGCAACACGGACGCGTTCGTGGGAATGGTCAGCGGGGGCTTTGCGCAGTGGGGCAACCATAAGGAGGCGGTCTCGAATTCGCTCTGGCGTTGTGCGGCTCCGGAGTACACTTGGACTTCGCTCCAGTATGGCTTCTTCCCGTGCGGTCAGGCGGCTCTGAAGCCCTACGGGAATGGTTGGCTGGCGGGCTCGCCGTACGGTCAGATTGATGTGGTCTGCGTGGACGATGAGGCGCGGTTGTCGGATGTGTCGCGGTATCGTCTGCTGGTCGGCGCGGGGTGGAATGTGATGACGCCGGCGGCGATGCGCACCTACCGGCGGTTTCTCGTGGAGAAGGGTGGGACGCTGTTGCTGGGCACGCCGCACTTCTCGACCCGCGAAGACCGCCAGTACCGCAACTATCTGGCTTCCGACTTGATGCAGCCAACCTTTTGCGGGGTCGAAGTCCTCGACAGCCAGACCGTCACGGGGCGCGTCGAAGTGGCCTCCGCGATGCCCAAGGATCTGGCCGAAAAGTTGGGCAAGTTGCCCGAGTTCAAGAAGGGGCTTCGCCTTGCCAAGTTGCGCCTGAAGCGCAACGCGCAGGTGCTGGCGACGGTCGGCGGGGAGCCGCTGATTGTGCGCGCTCCCTGCGGCAAAGGTTGGGCTTGGTTCTTCGCGGCGTGGGACTATCCGGGGGCTTCGCGCGAACTCTCCCAGGTCTATGTGCGCCTGGCTCAGGGGCTCGCCCGCCAAGTCCCCCAGCGCGTGACCATCGAGTCCGCCGCCGAGAAGGGTGACGACACCATCTACTGCACCTACGCCGTCTACGGCAAGGTCGCCTACTTCGTCAATGTCGACTGCGTCCACCCGCGCGCTGTGCGCATCCGCTTCGCCGACGGTTCCTCGCGCGAACTCCAGATGCCGCCCTGCTCGCTCACGACCGTCGAACTTCCCAAGGGAATCCAACGCGAGTAGCCCCTCCGCCGGAAGGCGGCAACCACCGGCCCCAGCAGGTGGACGCGACAGCGACTCTTTCGCGTCCACCTTCGCCCTCGCCAGGTTGCCGCCCGCCGCCCGGAGTCCTGCCTACGATTTAATCGACATCAACCCGAGGTACCCGCCGATGAAAATCCACCATCTCCTCTGCGCGCTGCTCCTCTGTGCGCTCCCCCTGCGCGCCGCCCTCGAACTCCCCCCCTACTTCGCCGACCATATGGTGCTCCAGCGCGACCGACCCATTCCCGTCTGGGGACGCGCCGAACCCGGCTCCAGCGTCACCGTCGAATTCGCCGGACAAAAGCGCCAGGCGAAGACCGCCCCGGACGGCCGCTGGCGCGTGCAGTTCGACCCCCTCCCCGCCTCGGAAGAAGGCCGCGAGATGACCATCCTCTGCGAAGGCCAGACCCAGACCGTCGGCGAAGACCGTAAGCAGATTAAAGACATCCTCGTGGGCGAAGTCGTCACTGTGGTCGCCCAAGGCGGCTACCAGCACTTCTTCGGGTGGGGCTTCGATGGCTGGAAAGCCGCCCTCGCCACCATCTCCACCAACCGTCTCGTGCGCCAGTTCCGAGTCGCCGAGACCGCCGCCGAGGAACCCTACGAAAACCTCAAAGGCCGCTGGCTCTCCGGTGGGCAACTGGTCGACTGCCGCACTTACGCCTACTATGTCGGCGCGCGCCTTCACGAACGCCTGAAGGTGCCCGTCGCCACCCTCGCCACCATCCACGCCAAAGCCCGCCTCGCCTCCTGGTGCTCCCCCGACGGCTACCAAGGCATCCCGGAACTTGCCGAAGAGGCCGCACTCGTCGCCTCAAGAAACTCCGCCTCCGAACAGTTCGCCGCCGCCTTCGAAGACTATGTCAAAGAACTCCAGGCCTGGAAACAAGAGACCCTCCGCCGCTCCGCCCAAGGCCGCCCCGTCAAACGCCCACCCAAAATCAAGCCCGCCTTCGCTATGGCGCGCGACATCAAAGGCAATGTCCTCCCCAACGAGCCGACCGCCACCTGGAACTCTATGCTCGCCCCCTTGCGGGCCCATCCCGTCCGCGCCTGGATCTTCCTCTCAGACACCCCCGGACTGGAGCAGAACCCCAAAGCCAAACCCTATTTGACCGCCCTGCTCCAGAGTTGGAAACCCGCCCCCGGCGCCCCGTCCTTCGCAACCTTCATCGCCCCCCACGCCAAGGCCAAGACCGCCGCCGAACGCTCCGCCCTGGCCGCAGATGCCCTCCTTGAGCACCTTGAGAAAGGAACCTCGAAATGAGTCGCACGCCCACCCTCCAGCCGCTCGCGATCGCCCTATTGCTCCTGCCGGCGAGCCTCTTTGCCGGCGAGTTGCGCACCCCCGCCATCTTCGGTCACAATATGGTGCTCCAGCAGGAGAAAACCCTTCCCGTCTGGGGCTGGAGCAAACCCGGGGCTTCGGTTCAGGTCGACTTTCTCGGGCACAAGGCGCAGACCGTGGCCGCCGCTGATGGCCGCTGGCGGGTCGATCTCAAACCCTTCGCCGCGTCCGTCAAAGAGCCGGCAGACTTCGTGGTGGAGAGCGCCGGCGAGCGGCTGGTCTACACGAATGTCGTGGTCGGAGAGGTCTGGCACTACTCTGGACAGAGCAATATGGAATACACCCTTCGGTGGTGCGATCGCGGGGTCGACGAGGCTGCCGCCGCCAACTATCCGTTGATGCGTGTGTTCAAGGTTGGGCACAAGTGTGCGGACGAACCGCAGGAAGAGGGGGCGGGGCGCTGGCTGGTGGTTTCGCCTAAACTCGGGGGCGGGATTTCGGGGGTGGCGTACTATTCGGCGCGCTTGGTTCATAAGGCGACGGGGCGGCCGTTCGGGATTATCGATTCGTCGTGGAGCGGCATTCGCATTGAGCCGTACATTGCCCCTACGGGCATTCTCTCTCGGGTGTTCGTCACGGCTGCGATGACCAATCTTCAGGCCCACTACCGGGCTATCGATCCGAAGGGGGAGGTGCACCGGAAGGCGGTGGCGGCTTATATCGAATCGGTCGACAAGTGGGTAAGTCAGACGCGCGAGCGGATGAAGCAGAAGCGTCCGCCGGAGGCTTTGCCTGGGATGAACTCTCGTGTGGCGATGGCGCTTGAGGGGGATGGTAAGACGATTCGTTTTGACCAGCCTGCCGCGGCCTATTTTGGAATGATTGCGCCGATTATTCCGTATGCTATCCGCGGGATGGCGTGGTATCAGGGGTGTATGAATGCGTTTGATGGGGATTCGTATCGGGAGAAGTTGATTGCCTTGGCGGAGGGGTACCACGATCTCTGGGGGCAGGGGCCGTTTCCTTTCTACATTATGCAGATTGCGCCGTTCAACTGGAGTCCTTCGCCCACGACGCTTCCTGATTTGTGGGAGGCGATGACGAAGGCTTCGCGCGAGATTCCCAATGCGGGCATTGTTCCGCTCTATGATAACCGCGGGGCGAACTTTCATCCTACCAACAAGATTCTTCCGGGCGAGCGTCTTGGCCGGCAGATGCTCGGGCGCAATTACCCCGAGGGGAAGGATGTTCACTGGCAGTCTCCTGTCTTCCGCGAGATGAAGGTCGAGGGGGAGAAGGTGCGTGTCTGTTTCGACTTTGGCGAGGGTCTCAAGACGCGCGACGGGAAGCCTATCGAGAAGTTTCAGATTTCGGATCTTTCCCGTCCCTGGGGGCCGTGGTATGAAGCCCAATCCCGCATTGAGGGCGACACGGTGGTCATCTGGCACGAGAAGGTCAAGGAGCCCAAGGCCATCTCCTACGGCTGGAACCACCACTGGAGTTTGAATCTGGTCAACCAATACGGCGAGCCCGCGCTCGTCTTCCGCTACCGCCTGCCCAAGAAGCCGTGACGGGGGCGTTACGGCAAGGCCTGCCGCGCGCGGGCAATCCGAGACAGTCCGAAGTCTCTAGCACTATGGTCTTCCGTTCTAGTCAATCCACATATACGAAAGGTTAGACTATGCGATATGCAATCCTGCCCATACTTCTGGCGGCATCCTGCCTACGTGCGGCGACACCTGCTATCACGCTGACGCAGACGCTCAACTTCGAGACGCCGGATCAGGCCAAGACCGCCCTGAGCCTGTTGTCGGACTCCTCCGCCGAGCCGTCCCTTCTTGAGGACGGCTCGCTTGCCGTCTTCGCCGCGGACGATCATAAACTGCTCGCCTCCTGGCGCGAGAGCGACAAGACCCTGCGCCTTGCACGCGCCAACCTCACCTTCTCCCCCGCGACCGCCGGCATCAACGCCTTCATTCTTCCCGCCGGCACCACCGTAGCATTCGGCCAGGTTGCCATTGCCGTCCCCAAGAACAACAAAATCACCCCCATCATCCGCGGGCTCGGCAATTTGACCTTCATCGCCGACCCAGGCGGCCTGCTCTCCATACAAGCCGCCAAGAACGTCGCCTGCGGCTGCGTCAGCGTCGCCGGCAACCTCACCTTCGACCTCAACGGCGATGCCGAAGGGGGCTGCGGGCGCATCGAAATGGGTATCGTCAACAACCAAGGCACCGGCCTCAACGCCTCCGGCATCGTCACCCTTTCTGGCGGCGAAGCCCTCTTCCAAATCTGGGAGCGCACCATCATCGCCACGCGCACCGTCATCAACAACTGCCGCGTACAGTCCCTCCAGCCCTACGGCAACCAAGTCCACTTCCAGATGATAATCGGCCACTTCGAGATGAGCGGTGCCGACGCCTCCTTCGAAGCCTACTCCTACTGCCAGGGCTCGCCCAAACTCTTCACCAGCGGCGCCACAGTCACCATCCCAGACACCCACTACATCGCCTCCGGCGGGAGCGCCACCGACAGTGCCATGGCCTACCTCACCGCCGTCGACACCAACGCCAAGGGCAAGCGCTACATCAAAGTCGCCCCCGCCATCGCCCGCAACGAATCCACGAAGGTCAACTATCCCACCCTCAAGGTCGCCTTGCGCGCCAACACCGCCAACGCGCCTATCCGCCTCTTGGCCCATACCGACGAAGCCTTGACCATCGCGACCAGCATCGAACTCATCGACGCCAAAATTTACGCCCCCAATGTCGTCCGCTCTGACACGCCCGCAGTCTGCCGCGCGTCCGGCCTCTGGAGCAACCCCGCCGTCTGGGAAGGCGAGAAGCTCCCGCAGGACGGAGGCCAAGTCATCGTCGACGGCGCCGGAACCGTCCTCGACCTCGACACCCAACTGCCCTGGCTCTCCGAACTCATCGTCACCAACGGCGCCATCCTACGCATCCGCGCCACTCAAAACGAGACCCTGCCGCCGATCAAGGTTGCCTGGGACTCCACCCTCGAAGTCGGCAACGGCACGGAAAAGATTACCGTAGTCGCCCAAGACGGCTTGCTACGATTCGGAGCCAAAGAAGCGCAGGACGGGAGCGTACACCTGTCCACCTTCCTCCTGCACACCAACGCGACAATCTCCGGCATGATCAACTGGAAGAATGTCGACCTCAAACTCTACGGCACCTTCTGGAAACCCAGCGCCGACATCCAGAAAGCCGTCTTCGGAACCGCCGACGCCGGCGAAACCACCTGGATTGGACTGCACATCGACACCCCCATGAACCTGCGCGCCGGCTGCACCCTCGCTATCGCCACCCCGGCCGCCGGCGGCTGCGTCAAGCCCATCGGCACCATCCGCATCGACAACTTCAACGCCAACTTCAACTCGAAGGAGGACTACGGCAACTACTTCCACTTCGGCAAAGGCAACCCCGAGACCGTCCCCATCCAAATCATCGCCCGCAACAGCAACTTCCGCTACGGCCTGAACCTGGAAAACCTCGTCTACCTCGGTGGCCGCACCACCCTCGTCTTGACCGACAACAGTTACCTCGGCGCCTTCCCGCTCAGCAAGGGCGGCCCCAACAACCTCCGCCAGGACTACTGGCCAGGCGACGGCGACACTGCCTACTTCACCAAACAATCCGTCCACATCCTCGATAGCGCCCAGATCATCCTCGACAACGCCACCCTCAACAGCGGCCGAATCTCCTCCCCGGGTGAGCGCCTCAACGGCTGGAACCTGTCGCCGACCGAGGAGAATCATCCCTCAATTGTGGTGCGGCGCGGATGCTACCGCGTCTGGGCTTGCTCCTCGAAGTCGAACGGCAAAGCTAGGTTGAAAGTTGACGGCGAGTGCCGCATCGATCTGGTCTCGGGGGTGCAGGGAGGCGTCGAGCCGCGTCCGTTGGATGGCTTCGGAGGGGTGGACTTGGCGGAGGGCTCGAAGTTGACCTTCTCCATCCTGAGCCATTCGAACCGGCTGATGCGGATCGGGTGCGGCCTGACGGGGTCGGGCGAAGTATCGGCGGTGGGGACGAATGCGACGGTTATTCCCGTGAAGGTTTGCTTCGCGGGCGACTCGAGCAACTATTCCGGCGCGATGTCGGTTGACACTTCGGCGGGGCCGGCGAAGTTCTATTTCGCCGACGGCGCGGTGTGGGGTTCGGTGGCGAAAGCGTCCCTCTGCGCGCTGACGAATCTGGTTGACGCGGCGGCCGTTTGCACGGTGTCGTTCGGGGGGCTGGAACTCGACGGGGAGGGGCTTTCGCTGCGCGTCAAGGGTGACCGGAGTTGCGACCGTCTGGAGTTGGGCGCGGCCGGCTTTTCGGGCACCGGGGGGCTTCGGATTGTCTGGCCGGACGGTCAGATTTCGCCCTCGGGGAGCGAGCCGGTGGTGGCGACGCGCCCGAAGGATTCCGCCACGAGGGTGCCGCCCGTGGTTTCCGAAGGTGGGGGCGCTTGGCGGCTTTCGGTGCGCGATTCCCAGACGGATTCGCGCGAAGAGTTGAGATTGGTTCCTGCGGGGACTTTGCTGATTTTCTACTAGCACAACGAGCACGGAGGTTTTAATGGTTTGGTCTGGCAGATTGGTTGCGGCGGCACTCATCGCAGGGTTCCTTTTGGAGCCGGCGGTTGCCACGAATGTCTGGTTCCGCTCGACGGCGCAGGAGTGGGGGCGTTTCGACGAGGCGTCGCGGTGGTTTCTTGAGAAAGGCCGAACCAATGCGCTGGGCGCGCTCCCCAAAGAGGTTGACCACGGCAGGGGCAAGGCGTGGATCGATTTGGGCGGGAAGAGCCACCGCCTCGCGGCTTGGACGGACGGCGATCTGGCCATTCGAAACGGGCGGCTCGCGCTCGGACATCACTTCTCCGCCAGCCGCTATGTCGTCGGCGAAGGGGGCGATTTGCACCTCACCTGCTGGGGCATCCTCGGGCTCGGACAGGTTCACGAGGGGGCCAACTTCTGGCGCATCGAAAAGGGCGGACGCCTCACCGCCGAAGCCAGCCAGGTCAAGGTCGAAAACCTCAAAGTCGTCGTCGAGCAGGGCGGGCAATACATCGACCGCTTCGGGCCCCGGCTCGAAATGTATTGCAACCGCGGCCGCTTCTCCTACAGCATCGACTGCGCCGGAAAAGTCGCCTTCCCCCTCGGCCTTCGCTACACCAACCACTCTTGGGGCGCAGGCTCCCCGCGCCTGAGATTGCGCCCGACCGGCGAGATCGAAATCGGCGGCGACATCGACCAGAACGCCCACGCCGATATGCGCTGGACGCTCGAAGGCGGGCGGTTGCACATCACCCGCCGGAGCCGCTTCGACCTGCGCGAATTGACCGTCGTGAGCAACGCCGTCGTCGAGATTGAAGTCGACAAGGGCGTCCTCGCCGACCTCTCCTGCCTCCAGGCCCATCCCACCGCGCGAATCGTCAAGACAGGTCGCGGCACACTCATCCTCGGGGAGCAACCAAAAGGCCTCGAAGTTAAGCGCGGCGAGGTCGAATTCAAAGACGCCGCCGCCCGTGCCCGCTTCGACTGGCGCTTCCGCGACATAGCCGTCGAACAAGACCGCGCCAACCGCTGCTTCTACCTCAATCTTGAGGCCTACAAGGGCCGCGTCGCATCCGTCGAGTACGCCTATCCCGACCCGGAAGCCGAAGGCGGAGTCGCCCGCGCCACCACCTCCTCCCTATTCTTCCGCCGCCGCTTTCCCGCCAACCAGTTCAAGCCATTCCCGGTTCACGCCCGCATCAAGGGTACCGATGGACAGGTCGTCGAGAAACGCATCACCGTCACCCCGCTCGACAAGGAGACGGTTTTCCGCCCGCCCTTCCCTAACCACGAACTGCTCGTCGGAATCTGCGCCTACCAGCGCAAAGACCTCATCCCCGAGATGATCACCAACCGCATCGGGAATGTCCTCGCGCTCTGGTCGTCGAGCAAAGGAGTCGCCGAAGGGGAAATGGAGCCCCGACTCCTGGAGCAGGCTAGGAAAGAGGGCTTGAATGTCTTGACCATCTACGGCTACGACGGCCCCGATCGCATCAAGGCGCTGGAGCGAACCTGGGGCAAACATTACCTCTACAACAATGTCGGCGAGCATTGCGGCTACCTCTATCAAGGCGCCAAACAGTCCGAAGGCGTACCCGCCACCAATGATCTGGTCGCCGTACGCGACTACCTGATTGACAGTTGGTGCTTCAAGCGTTTGCGGCGCTATCCCGGGGCCAACCGCTTCATTCTCTCGACCTCCGGTTCGCCTTTGGCCAACTACGAGTTGGCGGGCGGAATCGAGATGATCTGCAACGAACTCTGGGCTGTGGGTTCTGCGCGCCTAGCCTACGCGACGAGCGAAGCAAGGGGTGCGGCGAGGCGTTGGAAACCGGCCTATTGGTGCAGTTGGCACGCGCACGACTGGCAAACCTGGGCGATCCCCTACACGGTGCCGATGAAGTACCTTCAACTCAAGGCGGGGCTGCTGCAGCAGTATGTGATGGGGACTTCGCTGATTGTACTGGAGTCGGGGGCTGAGACGACCCAAGCATGGCAGTACACGGCTTTGGGGCCGGGGGTGACGAACCGTGCGGTGCAGGGCTATCACGACCACGGCCCGCGCGAATACCGCCGCACGATGAAGGAGTTCTACGACTTTTCCAAGGCGCATCCCCGCGACGAGGGCACACCGGATACGGAGGTTGCGCTGGTGCTGGGGCATTGCGATTCGTTCGTCGGGCAGATAGGCGGCTGGATGGCGGCGTTCGGGAATCATCGTCTGCTCAAGGAGCATCCCGAGTGGTTCCCGGGCGACCCGGAACACAGTTGGAATTGGGTGCGCGATCGCTTCTTTCCGTGCGGTCAGGCGGCGCTCAAGCCGTACGGCAACGGGCAGTTGGCGGGTTCGCCTTTTGGGCAGATTGATGTGGTTGGGGTCGACGAGGAGGCGCGCTATTCGGATCTGTCGCGCTATGGGATGTTGGCCTATGCGGGGTGGAATACGATGACGCCACGGGCGCTCTATGTACTGGAGCAGTTTGTACGCGGCGGCGGTCAGTTGGTCTTGGGGATTCCGCACCTCTCGACGCGTACCGACCGGGTGCACGCGAAGATTGAGGTCTCGGATTTGCTGCAGCCGTCTTTCGCCGGAATCCGCATTACGGGGCGGACGGTCACGACGAACAAGCACGAGTTGGCGACGGTCGCGCTCGGCCCCCGGGCGGAGGTTGTCGAGCGGGTCGACGGCGAGCCGTTGGTGGTCAAGGTGCCGGTCGGGAAGGGGACGCTTTGGCTCTACACGGGCTGGCGCTACCTGCACGCCGAGCGCAAACTGGCGCCGCGCTATGTCAAACTTCTCGAACAGGTCGCCGCGAGCATTCCCCGCCGCGTCTGGATTGACCCCAAGGCGAAGGATTCCGTCTACATCAGTTACGCCACCTACGGCCGCCACGCCTATTTCCTGAATGTCGACTGCAACAATGTCCGCCGCGCGACCGTCCATTTCGCCGACGGCACCGAGCGCCAACTCGAACTCCAGCCTTGCAGCCTCGAAACCATCGAACTCCCCCGCCGCCTGCGCCGCGATCCTATCTACTAGTCCCCGCGCGACCTACCCGCCAAAGCCTCCCAAACCTGCGCACCCCCCACCCCCGAAGGTTCACACCCCCGGGGGCTGCTCCTGTCTAGCACAGCCCCTGGGGCGCGCCCATTTGGGGGTTGAGCGGTTGCTGCTTGTCCGTGCGGCTCCTGTCTAGCAC
>JAXFQS010000033.1:0-12491 GCA_034178815.1 Kiritimatiellia bacterium
CGAAGGAGTGGCTCGGACGCTGACCGATGCGGAACTTGCCCTCTCTCGCGCGGAAGTGGCCGGACGGTCGCGAATTCGCCTTTTGTCCGACGGCCAGATTGACCTCCAATCGGAGTGGAAGGAGCCATTGGAACCCTTGAAAGACGGGCTGTTGGCGCGGGAATGGGTGCGCACCTATGCCGACGAAACCTTGGAGGCGACGCTGGTTGACCTTGCCGCGAAGCGCCTCTCGCTTTGGCTGCTCTCGCCCCGATCGCCCCACACCCTTGAAACCCTTGCCGGGCGCATCGACCGCCCGCTGGTCGATACCATCCGCCGCGAAGCCAAGCCCCTTGAAGGGGGAACCGTACTGCCCCGCCTGGCCCTTCCCTTTGATCCCGCGCCGCTCCTGCCCACGCTCAAGTCACCCCGGCCGAAGCGTTGGCTGACGCTTGAGCAGGGGTGCCTCTCCTGCTCGACCAACCCGCCGCGCAGCCAGGTTCGCGCCACCCCGCCCGCGCGCCTCGTGCTGTTGATCGAGAACCGCAGCGGGTTGGTTCTGACCGTGGGGGCGTGCGGCAAACCCTGAAGTTCGTAGCCACCTCCGCCCCCCAAAGGAAGCCACCTCCTATGACCCTTCGCGCCAACCTCCTGATCCCAATCCTAGCCACCTTGCTCCCCCTTTGGCTGGCAGGACAGAGCATCGTCCAGACCTACACCCTGCGCCCGGGATGGAACGCCTTCCTGATCGAAGTCCAGCCCGCCTCGAACGCCTCCGAACTCTTCGCCCAGTGGCCTGCCGACATTGTCTCCCTCTACGACCAGACCACCTACGGCAATACCCGCCAGTTTGCCTCGGACTGGGTCTCAAGCAGCATGGTCGCCTCCCCCTTCGCCGTCTGGAACCGCAACCAGCCCGAGGCAACCACCGCCACCAGCATCCCCGCCGGAACCGTTTGCCTGCTTTTCTGCACCAACAGCGTCGCCACCCCCGTGACCCTTTCCGGCCGCCCAGCCGCCCCACGCCTCGCGTGGCACAAGACCGCCACCAACAGCGTCCTCAACTTCATCGGCTTCAGCGTCCAAAGCGGCAAGCAAGTCGCCGTCCGCGACTACCTCAACGGCTTCTCCGGCACCGCCGTCGCCAACTTCTACCGCCTCTCCGGACGCAACCCCGCCGCCGCCCCAACCCTCCTGAAAGTCTACCCCACAACCACCATTTCCAACGGAGATGTCCTCCTCTCCGAGTCCACCGCGCTCAGCGACTGGAGCGGATCGCTCTATATCGCCCCACGCCAAGGCGTCGACTTCGGAACCAACTCCACCTATACCATTCTGACCGTTCGCAACGACTCCGGCGCCCCCTGCACGGCAACCTTGCGCCTCGAACCGAGCGAAGCCCCCGAGCCCGGAAGCGTCGACTTCTCCCCCACCTGGTTGCACTGGCGCGACGCCGATGTCGCCGCGACAAATGACCTCTGGCACGCCCTCGAAACCTACGGCCCCATTGCCTCCAAAACCCTCGCCGCCGGGCAGGTCTGGCGCGTGGAGTGGGGGTTGGATCGGGGGGCCATGCCAGCAAATCTGCCCCTCGGTCTCTCCTTTGGAGCCGTGCTGCGGATTGAAGACTCCGATGGCGGATCGTGCCTTGGCGCGGCGGTTCCGGTCGCGGGGGAATGCGACGGTGTGGTGGGCGAGCGGGTGCAGTGGCCGTGCGGACTTTGGCTGGCGACGGTGGCGTTCGACCAAATCCGGGGGCCGGGCGAGAAGGGGTTCAGCAGGACGGGGGGAACGCTCAAGGTTCGTTTGCCTCTGCACATCGATGCGTCGGGCAGGGCGCGGTTGCTTCAGCGGGTTTCGTGTGTGGCGCCGAAGACCAGCACGGGGGTGGGCGGATACCATTTGTATGGGGGCGGTGCCGTGGTGCCGTCGGACGGTGTGACGGCTTTCCGGATTAGTGCGGTGTGTCTTCCGACGGAGACGCCGGTGGTCGAGTCGCAATCGTTCGATGCGGCATCGAGGCGGGCGGTTTTTGCGTTCCGCGTGGCGGCGGACGGGGCTACTTCGCTCTTGCGGCATCCGCTACATCCGCAGCACGATGGTTTGCGGGCGGACTTCAAGACGCCGGCTCCGGACGGGGATGATTTCAAGAATTATCTCTCTTCGGTCAAGCCTGAGACTTTTGGGGTTGGAAATGTGGTGGAACTTCAGATGGATGTCGGCAGCGGGGAGGCGCCGTGGGCACCTCGGAACGAAATCTCGGGCAGTTGTCTGTGGACTCTTTCGGGGTTGCGGCACGAGGGGGCTATCACCCTCTCGGGTAAGGCTTCTTTCGAGCGGATCTCGACGCTGTCAACCCTTGTCTTGAAGTAGTATCAATCTTTTGTCCTGAAACCTTGGCATCTCTCACACGGAATCCTGCTATGAAACTGCACGCATTGCTGCTTATCTTTCTTTTGGGCGCCGGACACCTGTTGGCGGCGTCGACGGCGTTCACCTATCAGGGGGTTTTGCGCGACGAGAAGGGGGGCGTGCTGGCCTCGAAGAACCAGACCATTGAGTTCCGCCTCTATGCGCAGTCAACCGGCGGGGACGCGCTCTGGGGTCGAACCTGCAATGTGTTGCTCGACGATTCGGGGCTGTTCAACACGGAACTTTCCGACGAGGCGGGCAGCGCCATCGAGGGGCTCTCGACCAAGACCTTGGCGCAGATCTTTGCCGACTATGCGGGCACGACGCTCTATGTCGGACTGACGGTCTCGGGCAGCAGCGGCGAGATTGCCCCGCGCCAGCGCATCCTCGCGGTGCCCTACGCCTCCTTTGCCTCGGATGTCTCCAACGCCTCCGGGGATTTGACCGTCAAGGGCGTGCTCACTTCCGACTCCGTGCACACCAAAACCCTTGAGACCGACACTCTCAAAATCAACTCTCAGGCCTCCGTCAGCGGCAACCTCTCCATCAGCGGAACGGTCAGCGGCTACGGCACCATACCCGTCGGCGGCATCATCCTCTGGAGCGGAAGCGTGGACAAGATTCCTGACGGGTGGGCCCTTTGCGACGGCAACGGCACCCCCGATCTGCGCGACCGCTTCGTCGTGGGCGCAGGGAAAACTTACGACGTCGGCAACACCGGCGGCCAAGCGGAGGTCAAACTCTCCACCAGCCAGATTCCTTCCCACTCACACTCCATCCGCTTCAAGACCGCCGGCTATTCGGCTTGCTGGAACGGGAAACAAGAGGTCTACGCCGTCTGGTCGGGCGGCAAGGACAATGGCCAAGTCTCAGACTCCACCGACTCCACCGGCAACTCAGACTCCCACGAAAACCGTCCTCCCTACTACGCCCTGGCCTACATTATACGCGTGCGCTGAATGACCCCACTAGAGGGCTTGCCACAACAATGAGCCGATACCATCTCATCCTACCCCTGCTCGCCGTCGCCGGAAGCCTTGTCGCCGCCGATGCCGGCTACACCCTCTCTGTCCCCCCAGCGCCCACCATCCGCATCACCACCAACCTCCAGGACAACGCCTGGCTAGCCACCAACTCCGCCTACAGCCCCGCCGCAATCGTCACCCCAGGCACCAACGCCCTCTCCTCAAAACAAATCGCCGGACAACCCCGCCGGCTCCTTGCCGCCGCAGAGGCCGGTTTCCCCGTCGAACGCACCAAGCCGGAATACTACCTCGGCCAGACCCTCGACCCCCCCGAACAGACCGATTGGAGCGCCACCTACGAAACCTTCCAGGAAAGCGGCTCCACCGACTTCCTCTTCGACCCCCACGCAGAGCAAGTATACGCCGTCTCCGGCGGCACCAAAACCTTTACCTGGGTGCTGGCCGACGGCTCCAAAAGAGAGATGACCTATGTCATCTCCCCGGCAACCTCCGAGCGCCCCAGACGCATTTACTGGACGGACTATCCCTACAACGGCCCTGCCATCAACCTGCGTGGCAAATTCGTTAAATTCTACGGCCCCGAGAGCCTCATCGTGCCGCAGTACGGATCCTATACCAACTCCGCCGGCGGCATCGAACAGATCATAACAAATCGCGTCGTCAGTGGCCTCTACATCGACCCATCCACCTCTATGCTCTATGCCTACGGGCAGCTTCAGGGGCAGGTCGTGATGGCCTACTACGAGACCGGCTCCTTTGACCGGATCCTCCATGTACAGGTCGTGGAAATCTCCCGCCCGCAAGTCAACACCCTGCGCGGATCGATAGGCTCCCCGCTGCGCCCCGACGGCCAGGGATACGACACCCAAGGTCTCTACGCGATGCCTACCATCGTGGAGCCTTCCGACGACCGCGGAGACTATCTCTATCAGCACAAAGGAACCTATGCCCACAGCCCTAAGAATGGCGAGGTCTTCCCCCTGAGACCCACAGTCGGTGCGCGGTGGAATGCCGAGGTCTACTGGATGGAGGCGGACGAGATGGAGGTCTCCTGGCCCTTTGAATTGGACCAGTATGAAAACGACTGGCCGGCGGATGCACCGGTATTCGTGCGGGGCGATGTGGGGCAGGATGTGGGGCGTCCGATTTATCTGCCGCAGGACTATTCGTTCGAACTTTGCCGCTATCAGGAACCTGAGGGGCACGCTCAGGCTCCTGACGGGAACGGGGCTTTTGCTACGCTTGGGGCGGGCTATTCGATGCTCAAGCTTTCGAGCGAGGACAACATTTGGTTTATGCCGATTCGTTCGGTTCTTCGGAGCGATACGAACTTGTTTACGCTGGCGGAGCAGCCTTGGAGTGTGGGCGTTGAGATGGTTCCGCGGGGGGGGAGCGTGGCTGGGACTGCGCCGGGGCATACGCCTGAGGTGGACGGTTCGCTTGCGGGGTACATCTATGGTGCGGTCTCGGGTGAGCACTACCATCATGGGCTTTATGTGCCGCCGGCGCCGGATTCGTCCGCGACTGGCGGGATGGTTGATGTGGGTGAGGATGGGACGACGAATGTCTATGCTTCGGTGATTTGTGCGGTGACGACGAATGCCAAGCCGATCGAGGTTTGGTGGAGTTCGTCGTTCCATCTTGCGGACATGCCAAAGGCGGTGGAGGTGCCGTCGTTGCCGCAGGTCTACCGGGCGCGGTGGCCGCGGGGGTATGAGTCGCCTTCGATTGTGATCGCGTCGCAGAAGGGGTCGGCGGCGGAGAGTGTTTATCTCCAGGATTTGGGGCTCTATCTGGATGGTGCGGATGCGTCTTTGGCTCTGGCGGATCGTTCTTATTTTGCTCCGGAGGGGGGCACGGTGCAGTTTTGGTTCAAGGCTGAATATCTGGATGCTGGGGCGACGAATCGGGCGGCGGTGTTGACTTTGGGGGCCGGCGGGGAGGGGGAGGTGTCGGTCGATGTGGAGCCTGTGGGGGATGGGTTTGGGGTGGTGCTTTCGGGCGGCGGGGTTGAGGTGGAGGTGCCTCGGGAGCAGGATGTTTCGCTGGCTGGGTGGCACTTTGTTTCGCTTGAGGTGGTGCCGGGGAAGGTGTCGTGCAGTCTGGACTTCGGGGCGGCGCGGGAGGTGCTGGTGCCGACGAGCAATCTGCTGACGCGGGTGACGGGCGCGGGGCTTGGGCGGGTGTCGGGGGCAACGCGTCCGGCGCGCGAGGGGGTGGTAGTCGGGAATCTGCTTTTCTGGAACCGCCGGTTCGAATTGCTTGAGGCGTTCGCGGAGTCGCTCTCGAAGCACGACGGGTCGGAGAATCATCTGACGGGGTGCTACACCTTCCTTGAAGGGGAGGATTTGGTTTACCAGACGGGTTCGGATGCGCGGGTCGTGACGGAGAAGTGTCTGGGCACGGCGCTGACGGCGCGGCATTGCCTGGCGGAGGAACTCGGGCCGCCCGTCTTCGGCTCCGGCGTGCTCTTCCCCGACGAGGGCACGGTGCCGAAGGTCTATGTCCAGAACAATCCTTCCGAGCCGGCCTACAATCCGAACGAGGAGCACGCCTTCGTGCGCGCCGGGGCCGGCGGGCAGGTGGTTTGGGCGCTTCGGTCGGATTTGAACGGCCCGGCCTCTTCCGAACCGGGCGTCCTTGTCGAGTACATCCGCGATGGCCGCAAAAAGGTGCGTTGGTTCGATGTCGTTGCTACTAACTACTGGTATCCAGACCTAGGCAGCACCGCCACCGCAGGGTTGGCACTTCCCGGCCCCCATCCTATAGACCTTTTGGACAACCCCTGGATGCCTCAGACCACATGGGTGGGAACCTCCTCGACCGCGCCCGTCCACCGCGACCGCAAAGGCCAACTCTGGGCCCGCGCCGCCGGAACCCTCGATGTCCTGATGTACTACCCCCAGCAGGACGGTTTCGCCTTCCCCTCCATCCCCCAAAGCCAATGGCCCCAAATCGGCGCCGCCGTCCCTTGGCTCTCCCTGCTCGGAAAAGACCCCGCCGCCGACCCCAGCCTCTTCCCCCCGACACCCTGGACTTGGACAATCCAGTGGCCCGAAAACATCCCCGAAATCGAAATCGGACGCACCCTCACCCTCGCTCAGGACGGACTCCCCGAAGTCTGGAACGCCAAGAGCATCGGCCTCGTCTGGCCCCCCACCGAAGCCGAACGCAACCAGACCGCCATCCTCTTCGACCCCACCGTCGAACAAGCCTCAGGCTTCAGCACAACCGACTTCCAAAGCATCGCCGAAGCCGTCGCAACCCTCGGCATCAAAGTCGGCTCGGGCGGCAACGCCACCCTACGCGGCGGACGCTACTACTTCACCGACCTGCCCCCCTCCATCTCTTCCAGAGTCAGCCTCGATACCACCGCAGACCTCACCAACTGCCTCAAAATCGCCGGCCTCAAAGAGTCCAACCCAGGCGGCGTCGAACTCCTCTACCTCAACATCCTCAACCCCGAAGAACGCCAGATTCTCTCCAACCTCTTCGACCACAGAGCTTGGAAACTCGCCGTCGCGCAACTCGCCCCCAAGCGCGTCTCGCCCAACACCCCAATCGCCCTCTCCCCTCAGGAAGAACGCATCGACTACGCCCCAAGAGACCACTACGCCCTCTTCACCCCAGGCGCCACCAACATCATCACACTCATCGAAAACGACGCCACCAACGCCCTGCTGAATGTCTCCGACGCAGACCCCATCAGCATGCACCTAATCAAAGTCGTCCCCAAATACTACACCGCCCGCACCCTCACCCGAGAAGACCCATACAACCTCCTCTCGCAACAACTCTCCATCATCTACGGCGAAGACTTCGCCGGCGACGCAACCGCCTATACCTTCGAATGGCGCCAATGCCTCCCCCACGCCGATGGCACCGTCCCAACCCAGTTCGACGACGAATACCAGGCCAAATTTCCCCTCACAAACGGCCTGACCCGCTTCACCATCGGCCAGCAAGGCGATACCCTCGCCAACATGGTCAATACCTACTACACCGTCCGATACCGCGCCGCCTCCACCAACTCCCCTGCCTATGCCACCATGGGCTTCCAATGGAGCGACTGGAGCACCCCGCCAGCACTCGCCGAAGGCTGGGTTCAGCGCGTCCTGAACAATGTCACGCCCTTCTCCCAGCGCATGAGAGACCTAGCCGAAAACGAGGCGGAAACGCCAGTTTCCATGATTCGCCAGGCAGGCGCTCCCTATGAAGGGGACATAGCCCTCAACCAGGAAAACCTCAAGTCTGCCGGCCTTATCCAACTCTATGAAACCATCCTCTCGAAGGCCGAGACCATGTCCCTGTCGTTGGGCATCAACGATGACGCGGCAAACAAGCAGTTGCAGCTTGCCGTTGCCCGCCTTGCCGACCTGTACAACCTACTCGGCGACGAGGCTTATGCCGATGCGTTGAACCCGACCATTGGTTTTGGCGGGGACTTTAGTGCCAACGACAAGTATCTGCCGCTTGATTACGGGTCGCTCTCGAGTTCGCTGTTCTGCTTCGACAACCAAGTTCCGACTTTGCTTGACGAGGAGCTTGCTCTTTTGCGCGGTCGCAGTGGGGAGAATGCCCCGTCGACGCAACTCTCGCCGTACTATAATCGGCTTATTTGGAATTTCACTCGCGGCATGAGCGCGGGCGAGGTGGCGTATGCGGTCAACTACGACATATCGGGCAATCAGACGGGGTTGATCGACTACCAGCAGGCGGCGGAGATGTATCCGCAGGGGCATGGTGATGCCTATGGGCACTACCTCAGCGCGCTCAGCGGGTATTATCGTCTGTTGCGCAATCCCTGCTTCTCTTGGGGCAAGCCGGCGATGGGCGAGATGGTCGTGGCGGACGCGGTGGTCAATGTGGATTATTATGACGAGGCTTCTTTCGCCAAGGCGGCCTGCAATGTCGCGACGGTCGCCAAGGAGGTCGTTGAACGCACGGCGCTCAAGGCCTATCGTGAGCAGGGGGCGGCGTCCGGCGCGGGCTATCTCGACAGTGATTCGACGCGGGCGTTCGGCTACGGGGAGTGGGCGTCGCGGGGCGGTTTCGGTGCGCTCTGCAACTGGGCGGTGGCGAACTCGATTCTGCCGCCGGAGCCGACTTCGGGGACTTGTTTCCGCTACTTCTTTTCGGAGGTGTCGGATGCCATCGAGGCTGAACTGGATCCGTCGGCGCAGCAGCTTTTGAAGGGGTCGACTTCGCCTTGGTGTGTGGAGTTTTCGATTTGCCCGACGAACCAGATTGGCGCGTCGCAACCGGTGGTGCTTGATGACAGTGCGGCGCGTCTGGTCTTTGCGCTGGATGGTTCGGGGGCGCTCTCGCTGACGCGCTATGAGAAGCGGATGGTTCCGGATCTGCGCACGCTGGTGCAGTACACCTACACCAATCTGCACCAGAGCGCGGATTCGGTCGATAAGGGGGCGTATGCCTTGCTGTCGGCGACCAACGGAGAGGTCATTGTCACCTGTGCCTTTGCCGGCACCAACGCTCCGACAGCATTCCCTGCGGGCTATGTGCTCCAGACCAACACGCCGCCCGAGTGGGCGGATTGGGTCTGCTACAATGCCGCTGAGCCCTATGTCGGGCAGGTCGACCTCGGGCGGATCGAGGTGACGAATCCCTCCGAGACCGTTCCCATCGCGACCCTGGGCTGCGGCGAATCCCTCCTGGTGGCGCTCCGGTGCGAGGTCAACGCCGCGCCCGAACTCTGCGCCATCGACCCCGCCGGCGTGATGGTCGCGCGGATTTCCCTTCCCTTCGACCCCGACCTGCGCGTGCGCCAAGTCGCCCTAGGGGGCGGATTCCTTGGCGAACTGGGCGAGTTCCGAATCTGGAGCGGCACCATACCGACCCTCGACGAACTCGATGAATCGCGCAGTTTCGTCAACCCCTTCGAGCCCGGCCTGTTGACCTACTTCCGCGCCGTTGCCTCCCAGCCCGAGAACCTCCTGAAAGACCAGACCTCCGAAACCGTTTGGTTGGCATCAGGCGGTTCCTGGGGTACCCAGCAGCAGAGTGGACTCGTACTCACCTTCGAGACCGAAGGGCTCAAACGAATCGACCGCGGTCGTGTCAACCAATTGGCCGTGCTCGCCGACACCGTCCCCGCCATCCAGAAACAGGTCGACCTCCTCGATTCCGGCCAGAACCCCCTCGGCCTAGCCGCCACCGCCATCCCCTTCGACATCACCCCCGTCGGCGCCGGAGACGGCTCCCGCTCCCACTACGAGCAGATTCGCGATCGCGCCGGCACCGCCCTCGAAAATGCCCGCAAAGCCCTCGACAAAGCACAGGCATCCGCCAACCGCCTCCGCCTGCTCCAAGAAGCCCAAGTCGCCCAGGAAAACAAACTCTCCACCCTCGAACTGGAAATCAAAAACACCCTCACCGGCTACTTCGGCTACCCCTACGAAGGCGACATCGGCCCCTCCGGCACCTACCCCCAGGGCTACGACGGCCCAGACCTCTACCACTACCTCTGGATGGATCCAACCGAATACGGCTTGACCGATGTCGAAGACATCCTCGCCGTCACCGTCGACGACTTCAAACTCCCAGCCTTCGAATCATTCCTCATACCATTTCTCCCCTCCGTCGACATCGCCGAGAGCACCACCATAACCATCACCAAGAGCGCTTCCGGCATCGTCCTCAAGCCATCCAACATCACCGGAACCCGCCGCGCCAACGGCAAAATCCAAGAAGCCCTAGGTCAACTCCTCACCGCCTACCTCTCCGTCAAACTCAAACAAAAAGCCTACAACTTCGCCCTCCAAGCCTACGAGAACGAAATCAACACCTGGTCGCTCTATTCCGGCTTCATCACCGAAGCCCGCGCCCTCTTCAATACCGCCTACTCCGCCACCTCCATCGGCATCAACGCCACCCAACGGACTATCCAATCCGCCCTGCGCGTGCTCAAATTCCAAGACGATCTCAACGCCGCCGCCAATCAGAGCCTTCAGGCTGCGCTACCCCAAGTTCAAGGTGCCGGCCTGACCGTCAATGTCGACCCCTCCGCCATCGCCAATGCCGCAATCTCCCCGGCAAACTTCGCCGCGACCGCTGCCGCCAAATCGGCTCAATTCAGCCTTCAGACAACTAAAGACACCCTCGACTTCATACTCTCCACCTTCGAGAATTCCCTAGACATATTTGATAACACCGTAGCCGTCGTAGACGAACGAATCAAAGCCTACCAAGAGGTCAAAAGCGCCCGCCGACAGCTCGCCGATGCAGGTGCCGACCTCCAACTTTCCTTGGTAGCCCTCCAACAGGCACAAAAGAATGTCGAAACCCTCGTCGCGGAAATCGAAGGCGTCATCGATGAGCGCACCCTAGCCCGCAAGCAAGCCGCCGACGAACTCACCAAAATGCGCTACAACGACATGTTCTTCCGCTTGACCCGCAACAATGCCTTGTCAACCTATAACGCCAGTTTCGCCTTGGCACGGCAGTATTGCTACCTCGCCGCCCAGGCCTATGACTACGAGACAGGACTCCTCAGCACGGACAAGGCCTCGGGTGAACGCTTCCTTTCGGAGATTATCGCCGCACGCACCTTGGGCGAGTTTGATGTGAATGGATTGCCTCAGGCGACTTCCGGCAACGGGGATGGCGGATTGGCGGATATTCTCTCCCGGATGGACGCGAACTGGCTCGTGCTCAAGCCGCGACTGGGCATCAACAATCCCCAGTCCTACGCCACTTGGTTTTCCTTGCGCCGGGAGCTCTTCCGCATACTTCCCGGGGCGGCTGGCGATAAGGCGTGGCAGACGGAGTTGTCCAAGTATTGGGTGGACGATTTGTCTGCGGTGCCCGAGTTTGTGCGCTACTGTCAGCCTTTGTCGGGCTCGACGGTGCAGAAGGAGCCTGCGCTGGTGATTCCGTTCCCGTCGGAAATCTCATTCGGCAAGAACTTCTTTGGAGACGACTTGGCTGGTGGGGACAGTTCGCTGGATGCGACTTGGTTCGCCACGCATATCTACTCGGCGGGACTGCACTTCGAGGGCTACAATCAGCCGCTCAACGGCTACGCAGGGACGGAGCCGCTTTCGAAGACTCCGTCGGCCTATTTGGTGCCAGTCGGGGCGGATCGGATTCGGGCACCTGGCTCTGGGGATCAAATCATCTCCTGGAATGTGGTGGACCAGACAATCCCGTTGCCTTATGCCATTGGCTCGACTGAGTTGGATGACCCGGACTGGACGCCTTTGTTCACGGGGGTGACGGGGGGTGCCGAGCAGGTGTCGCGCATCCGGAAGCATCCCTCTTTCCGCGCCTACTATGCGCCGACGGGCTCGGCTCCTTCCAATGACGAGCTTGATTGCACGCGTTTGACTGGCCGTAGCGCTTGGAACACGCGGTGGGTTTTGATTATACCGGCGGGCTCGTTGGGTGCCGACCGCGAGGCGGCGCTCAAGGCTTTCATCTATGGTGTCGATGCCGACCGCAATGGGGTGTTGGACTATTCGGGCGTGACGGACATCAAGTTAGGTCTGAAGACCTATTCGCGTTCGGGGAACTGAGGGAGGCGGCAAAGTGAAGCGCTATTTCCTACCCATCTTTCTGTTGGCATCGGGGCTGCTCCTGGCCCAAGTCCCGGTCGCGCTGCCGCCCTACACCTGCTATGGCCGGCTGGCCGCGGCCGACCATTCGGCGTTCGGAACGAATGCCGTGGCGACGCTCCGGGCCTACGCGGCGGACGGTCGGTTGCTGGCGGAGACCCGCACCACTTCGGCGGCCTACGAGCGGACGAACTACCGTCTTTCGGTGCCGCTGACGGATACGCCGCTTGAGGGCTACGCGCAGGTCGGCAATCTGGTCACCCTAAAGGTCGAAGACCCTGCGGGCAAAGTCTGGATCGGCGTCGTCGCGGACTTGACGGTGGGGGCGCCGGGCTCGGCTCGCCAGATGGACATCGTGCTTTCGCAGGATGCCAACGGGGACGGCATCGACGATGAACTCTATGCGTCGCTTCTGGCGCAGTGGGAGGCTTCCGATTTCTGGGAGGCGGGCGTGACATTCGACCCGACGCGCGACGACGACGGCGACGGCGTCTCGACGCTCGCCGAGGCCTATGCCGGCACCGACCCGTTCAACAAGGAG
>JAXFQS010000053.1:0-5093 GCA_034178815.1 Kiritimatiellia bacterium
CCTCCAGACCCCCGAAACCTTCACCGAAGCCTTCCCCGGCGAACTGAGAGAACTGCTCCTCGACACCCTCCACAACGCCCTCGCCAATGCCACCTCCTGCGGCCGTGCGCGCCGCCAAGCCGCCCTTGAGGCCATCCTCCAGTCGAACCCCTCCACGGGCGACCTGAGCCGCCGACAGACCCTCCTCAAACAGCTTCTCAAAGACGCCGGCCGCTTCATCGATGCCAAAGCGCTCGAACCCCTCGGCTTCACCCTCGACGGCGGCGGCAAACACTGGAAACTCCGCTACGCCAACTTCACCCATACCCTCCCCAAAACGCCCTCCGACCACCGTTCCAACCTCAACGCCGCCGCCTACCTCATCAATCGCTTCCTCTAAATCCCGCCCCGTCGGCGACGCCCCGCGCAGAGCGGTTCTCCAAGCCCCCCAAAAACCATTCGCATCAGGAGATAGCTTATGAACAGCCGCCTCATCGGAATTGCCATCGGCATCATCGTGTTCATCTGGCTCTGCCGAGGCTGCGTCAGAGATCAGCGACGCGCCACGCTCAAAGCCATCGGACTGAATATGCCCAACTGCGACGAGTCCACCATCTATGTCGACGACAAGGGCGAGTTCCTCTACTTCAAGACGCGCAAAGGAAAAGTGCGGATGTACGGCGCCGAATGGAAAGACGGCATGCCCTCACTCGTCGTCGTGCCCGAGTAGTCCCCAGCGCGACGGGTAGGCACCAACCCCCTCCAGTCGAGCGCAGGCTTGACGGGGATTGGCGGATATGGTAGAGTAGGAAAAGTGTAAACCTTTTGGGAGAAAAACGATGAAGCGATGGATTGTTTGGGCGGCGATGGTAGCGGCGGGATGTGTCTTCGGCGTGACGGGGGGCGAACAGTGGAAGGGCGCGAAAGTGGCCTTCCTAGGCGATTCAATCACGGATCCGAACACCCTAGGTGCGGGCACGCCAACCTTTGTGGGCTATTTGAAGGAGACGCTGGGAATCGAGCCGTCGGTCTACGCCATCAGCGGGCACCATTGGACGCACTTGATGGGGCAAATCGACCGCCTGGAACAGTCGGGAACAGAGCCCGACGCGGTCATCATCTTCTGCGGAACGAACGATTATGCCGCGAACGCGCCTTTGGGCGAATGGTTCACGCTGGAACTGGGGAAGGCGACCCGCTTCGGGGCCATCACAAGCCCCTCGATTAAGCGCACGCTCTGCCTCGATATGAAGACCTTCCGCGGGCGAATCAACGCCGTACTGCTGCGCCTTCGCAAGCGCTATCCAGAGGCGCAGGTGGTCATCCTCACCCCCATCCACCGCGCCTTCTTCCAGTGCAGCCCGACGAACATCCAGCCCGACGAGAACTACCCCAACAGCCTCGGCCTCTTCCTTGAGGACTATGTGCAAGTCCTGCGCGAAGCCTCCGATCGCTGGTCTGTCCCCGTGATTGACCTCTACGCCCGCAGCGGCCTCTCACCTATGGTCGAGGAGCAGGGGCGCTTCTTCAGGAACGGCAAGACCGACCGCCTTCATCCCAACGCCAAAGGTCACCGCCAGATGGGCAAACTCATTGCCCTCGAACTGCGGAACCTGCCCGCTAATCTGAAGTAGCATCCCCGCCTAGACGGGTAGACTTCCTCGGCCGGGGCAAGACGCCTCGGCCGACTTCATTTTGCCTCGACGGCGGCCTCGGAAAGGGTCTTGAGAAGCCCCTCGGCGAGGGCGCGTCCAAAGGCGCGAGCGGCATCGGGGGTGACTTCGATTCCCTTGGCCTGGGCGAACGGTATCTCGAAGGTGGTGGCCAGCACGCAGTTGGGAAGGTTGGTGGCGGCCCAGACGATGAACGGGGTGCCGGCGGTGTAGTTCGCGGGCGTGTTCCAGCCGCTTCCCCAGAGCACATCGTCGACGGGGGTGTAGGCGAAGGGGTTCGGCTGGGGGATTAGCTGGGCGAGGCGGTGGCGTAAGTTTTGGTGGAAGGGCTTGTGCACCTGGTGGACGAGCTCGTTGCACCCGCCGCGAATCCACGGCGCGTGCAAATCGAGAATCCAGATGCGGGCGGACGGGGGGATTTGGCGCAAGAGTCTCTGGATGGCGCGTACTTCGGGATGGATGGGGTTCGAGTCATAGTCGCGGTTGTGGTCGCGGGGGCGACGGTTCTTGCCGGGTTCGCCGTCAAGGGCGCCGTCGAGGTCGATGAATGGGACGGCGAGGAGGGCGGCGCGGGGGTGCTCCAGCAGGTATTCGACGGCCCCTTCGAGGACAAAGTTGGCGGAGGATTCCTGGGCGTGGTGGCGGGCGGTCAGCAGGATGTAGTTGGAGGGGGGCGCGCCTTGGGCGGAGGGGCTCTGGCGGGCAGGCACGGTGCGCAGTAGCGGCAGGGCGCGTCCCTTGGGGGTGGTGCAGAGGGTCTCGCGACGGAAGGCACTTTGATTGGGGAGGGTGGTCAGGAAACGCTCCCAGTCGTCGGGCAGATAGGGCCAAGCCTGTGCGAAGTCGACGCAGCTCTCGCCGGGCGCGAAGGTGTAGTCGAAGCCGCCAGGCGTGAAGTTGCGCCCCAGCCAGCGCCAGCGGCCGTTGGTGCCGACGCAGGGGCCGCGGACGCCCACGACGGGGCGGGTAAAGCGTAGGCGGAGGGTCTGGCCCTGGGCGCCTTGGATGCGGAAGCGCCAGTAGAACCAGTCGCCCTCGCTGGTGCGCCGTTCGGGTTCAATCAGGAGGGTTTCGGCGTGCTGTTCGACAAGGCGGGCGTTGCCACCTGGAATAGCCGTCTCAAAGCGGAAGGCGAGGCCGGCAAGGGGGACTGCGAGGGCCAGCAGGAGGGGGGCGCGGAGGGGTAGGAAGCGGACTGTTTTCATCGCTTTTCGGGTGTTGACCACGCGTTGGTGGGGATGCCGCGGAGGCGGTAGGGATAGAGGTTTTCGCCGGCTTGACGGGCGGCGCGGATGAGTTCGGGATAGGGGCGGTCGCAACCGTCGACGAAGCCGATTTGGTAGGCTTCGCCGTCGCCTCTGCCGGTCAGGGGCTGGTCGCGGTACTGGAAGTAGTGGCAGCCGACGATGAGAGGGTGGCAGAGGGCGCCTTGGACGAAGCGTTCGAAGGCTCGGGCGCGTTCGCGCTGGTCGGCGACGGGGCAGAGTCCGGCGCGGAAGAGGCCGCGGTCGAGGCAGCCGAAGTGGAACTCGCCGATGAGCAGGGGGCGTTTGGGGGCGCCTGGCGGGATGGGGTCGAGGGGGGCGTTGTGCACGGAGTGGGCGTAGACATTGGCGGTGATGACATCGCAGTAGCGGGCGGCGGCGCGCCAGAGGTGGGACTGTTGGCGCAGGCCGATGAAGCGGCAGCCGAGGTAGAGTTTGCCGGGGGCGAGGCGGTCGAGGGCGTGGCGGCAGGCGCGGAAGTAGCGTTCGCACCACTCGCTCTCGAAGGCGCGCATCTCGGCGGCGAATTCTTTACTTTTGGGCGGGGCGACGAGTTGATTCCAGTCGGTCAAGGAGGTGCCCCAGAGTTGGTTGGCGGCCTGGAGGGTCGGGTGGCGGCTCTTGAGGCGGCGGATGAGGGCGTCGCGGGCGGGGGTGCCGGGGGGGGCAGCGAGGGTGCGGGGGACGAGGTGGGTGAAGTCGAGTTCGTTGTCGATGAAGAAGCCGATGCAGTAGGGGTCTTGGGCGGCACGGGCGAGGTGGGGGCATTGACGGAAGGTTTGCTCGGCGGCGCGTAGCAGGCGCGCGTCGAAGTCGGGGGCGAAGACATCGTAGTGCTTCAGGCGGGGGATGGTGGGCAAATCGGGGTGGCGCTCGAAGAGGGTCAGGACATAGGGCTTGGCGCGGCCGGCGAGTTCGGGTGTGCACCAGGCGCCGAGGGTGTTGACGCCCCAGGAGTCGAGGCGTTGGAGGGCGAAGGTGGCGTAGGCGGCTTCAGGGGCGGGGGTCTGGAACTTGTGGCGGAGGTTCAGCAGGGCGTAGGGGACGGGGCCGGTGGCGGGCTCCGGGAGGTCGTACCACTCGGGATGTTTGGCGACGGGTGTCGGGTCGGTGCAGGGGCGCACGACATCTATCCCGAGGGAGAAAAAGAGGCGGCCGCTGGGGGTCAGGAGCCACCACTTGCCGTCACGCTGGATGGTTCGGAAGTGGGGGCTTTCGGGGTATTTCGGGCCGTCGAGCCAGCCGCCGAAGGAGTCCCACGCCTGGGGCGGAGGGAGCAGGGAGGCGCGTTCGCGCTGGAGGTCTTGGCGGAGTTGATTTGGGTCGGAGACTTTCTCGGGCCAGACGGCGTGGCGGTATTGGCCGAAGGGGTCGACGAAGGGGCAATAGGGGGTGTTCGTTGGCACCGGCTGGGGCGGGAGGTGGCGGCCTTCGAGGCGGATGGCGAGGAGGGCGGCGTCGACGAGGGCAGGTTGTTCGGGCTCGAAGGGCCACTGCATTTTGAGTTCGATTGGCGCGAGGCGGGCGGTGTCGAGGGCGACCGGGCCGGGGAGTCCGTCGGGGGCGAGGCGGCGGTCGGGATGGGGCAGCGGGAGGCGCAGGGTGGCGCGTTCGCCGGGGTTGAGGGCTAGACCGGTGTTGACGCGGCGGGGGCGTTGGAGGGGGGCGGCGGCGTGGTCGGCGGCATCGGCGGAGGGGGCGCCCGAGGCGAGGTGGAGGGTGAGGCGGAGTTGGCGGGTTGGGGAGCGGTTTTCGAGGTCGAGGGCTAGGGTCTGGGCGCGGGAAAAGTCGAAGGTTTCGGCGTCGGCGGGTGCGATAATCAGGCCGCTGTCCCATTCGGCGCTGTCGAGGCGCAGTCGGTAGGCGGCGCCTTCGCGGGTGAGGCAGGCTTTGTGGACGGTCTTGAGGCGCAGGCGCGACCAGTCGAGGGTCTCGTCGGCGCGGAGGATGGGTGGCAAGAGCAGGGCGGCCAGAGCGGCCAGGTGAATCGGTCGAAGGGAGTTCATAGCGCAGTGGTGGAAGTCTGTCTATGATGCACTGAAGAAGGGCGCTTTGTCAAGCCTTGGTTGGCAGGTGACGCGAAGAAATGTTGCCGTGGCGGCGCAGCGTGGGTGTGACGGCGGGGCGGTCGTCGGCGAGAGCGGAGGGGCGTGGCGGGCAGGTTTCGGGGACGGGC
>JAXFQS010000059.1:0-5965 GCA_034178815.1 Kiritimatiellia bacterium
TCATGGCGTAGTCGATGTCGTGTGCCCAACTGCTTTCGGATTGATTGGGCAGGAGGTCGAAAACTATGGACTTGGGCAGGGGAATGCTTCCTTCCGCTAAGGCCTCGCGAAGGCCTTCAAGGCTGTTGCCGATGGTGGTGGCGAAAGTGTCTCCGATAAAGGCGATGCGTCTATGGCCCATTTCGAGCAGGTGTTCGCCGCGCAACTGTCCTCCGCGGTAGTTGTCTGATATGATGCCTGCGACTTGCAGTTCTCGTGCGGCGTAGTCAGCGATGACCAAGGGAATGCCGGCCTTACGGATGTTGAAGGCGATCTCGAAGAAGGTTGATGTATGCCAGGCTAGGAGGATTGCACCGTCGGTCGCTTTCGGGTGCTCGACGAGTTGGCGAATCAGCCGCAAGGGCTCCTCGAAGCGTTCACCTCTGTTGAGCACATCGCAACGCCAATCGACGGCATTGAGGGCTTTCTGTGCGCCTTGGACGAACTCTCGGCAGTTGTCCCAGGCAAGGTTCTCGACCAGCAGGGTGGTGTGTTTCTGGGCGATTTTCCGGTGTCCCAGATAGAGCCCTTTCCCTGCTTGCCGCACGAGGATGCCTTCGTCTATCAGCAGTTCGAATGCCTGTCGCGCGGAGCCTCGGGAGACTTTGAAGTCTCGCGCAGGGGCGTGCTCGGCTACGACGAATCCGTCTGAACTGTAATCGTCTTTGGAGATGCGCTCGCGCAGGGGCTCGGCAATCTTTCGGTAGATGGATGGCGTGGTACTCATCGGGTGGGGCGTGAACTGGTATGCATACCAGTTTGTACGGCAGGGCATACCACAGGTTTGCGGCGAATGCAAGCGCAAAAGTTCCCCCGTCCGTGTGCTCTGGGTGGGATTGGGGGCGGCGGAAAAGGTTGCTATCTGAGGGGGCGGGAGTTTGGTACGATCGGGAGTATGGGGTTGCAATCTCTAGCCCCAGAAGGTGTCAACTTGCGACCTCGGGAGGTTGGCACCTCTGGGTGATAGGCGTGGCCGAGAATTTCCTCCAATCAAGATGACCTTTTGCACTTGACTTCGAATGCACCTTATGTTATTTTGGTTCAGTAGCATTGAGGAAGGAAAGCCACCAGAGGCGGTTGGGGCTTGCCGAGTAGAGAAGGAATAGAGCCTAATGAAAAACATACTGTTTTGCGCGTGCGTCGTACTCCTGTCGGCAACCATCCCAGTTGCTTCGCTGGCTGGCGAGGAGGGGTATAATCTGACTGCCGCAGTCCGAGAGGCGGTGGCGGCCGGCACCTGCTCTGCCCCGGGAATCAAGGGTTCCGCCACGCAGAGTTGGGTTGCCTCCAATGTGTTCGACGGCATTACCAGCGAGGAGGAATGCCTTGCGGAGAAGCGTTGGCTAGGCTCCTTTTCCGCCAGCAACAGCAACGCCTCCCATGCCGTCTACTGCACCTACACCTTGCCCGACGACTTCAACACCTCTGCCAACTATGTCCTGACAGGGTGCAGGCTCCATCGTATCTGGAGCAACGAATACGATGTCCCGCGCGTACCTACCGCCTGGGCCTTTTATGGCGTGACCGAAGAAGGTGCCGAAGAGTTGATTTGCACCATGACCAAGACCGATTGGAAGGACTGCCGAAGCATAGCCTCCGACCGTTCAGCCTATTTCGATGTCCCCGAAGAAATACAAAGACAAGAAAAGGGATGGCGTTCCTTTAAGTTCGTTCCCTTGGCTTCCGCTTCGACCGATAGCGTCAACTTCGGACTCTACGAGTTGGAACTTTTCGCTAGAATGCCGGCCAGCATTGTTTACAATTATTCCTATGATTCCGAAACGACCAAGGTAGCCCTTACCCTCACGATTAGCAATGCTGAGACCCGTGCGCTGGATGTCACTATAGAGGTGATCAACGATAACGGCGAGACAACATCCTACCCAATGGCGAAAGGCCTTGCTGCCGGCACCCATACCTTGGAGACTCCCGCATTGCTCCCCGGCGGATATATCTTCAAGGCCATTCTCGATTGGAGCGATGGAACTCAGGAATTGCTTTCCGAATGGACTCTGTACTGCGGACAAGTCTCCATCCAACCTGTCAACGATGCTGCCGTAGCAGAAGGTAGAAATGGCCTCTTTGTCATTACGAGAACGCCTGTTGGCCCTGCCACGCCCTCCTCCTATGCGGTGTGCGCCGTTTCGGGCGGAGATGCCATAGAGGGAGTGGATTATGTGCCAATCAGTTCCACCATCCAGTTTCCCGCCGGCGAGGGCGAAGCAACCTTGACGGTTATTCCGAAGTCGAATAGGGGCGTCAGCGAAACGCGCACGCTGACGGTCTCGCTCGGTGCGGGAAATTATACCGTGCCCGAAGCCGCTTCTTCGGCCACCATCAACCTACTTCCTGCTCCGGAGAGTTGGTATTGCTGGCATCTGAGCACGGCAACCTCGGTCAACAATGTTACCCGACCGGACAACAATTACAAACTCACCGTTTCGGTCAATGGAGACCGTCTGACGGTCAAGGCGGGGGTTATGGACAAGACCTGGCCAACCTTGAACCTCAATGATCCGGTACTGGACGACAAGGGAAATCGGTACTGGATTACATCAATCAATGGTAGTTGGCAGTTCTACGATACCGAATTCAAAGAGTTGATTTTGCCTGAGACACTTGAGGAGATTCCGTCTAATTGGACTTTTGCCCATTCGTGGGGGCTGGAGCGTCTGGTGATGAGGACTCCGCGACTCCGGAAGGTTGGGTCAAGTTTCTTGGGCTATGGGATGCGTTCGTCCCTTTCGCGTACAACCCTTGAGGATTTGGATTTCTCCTCTTTGGAGACGATAGGTGACGAGTCTCTAGGGGCTACGGCTTCTGGCGTCCGGGGGCGCTTGTTGCTGCCCGCACTGGTTTCGATGGGGCACAGTTCGCTTGGTGGGCATCGTTTCGAGGAGGTCGTTTTGGGCTCGCCTGACCTCAAATTGATTGGCAACAATGGCTTTTCGGTCGCGTCCTTGACCAATGTCTATTTCGCCACGACGAACAGTTTGACTTTGGGCACTCAGGCTTTTAATAATGGCAAGACAATTCGCCTCTATACCTTCGAGGGCCCTTCCCAGCCAGATGTCACGCTTGACGCCCTGACCTCTAGCGCGCCTGACTATCAAATTGTCATACACGCCTCCCGCCATCAAGGCTGGGCACAACTCTCCGGGGTGGTGACCAGCCGCGAGAAGATTCGCGCATCGTTGACGGAGGCGCAACAAACCCTTTACGCCGCCCGCCTCGAAGATCCGGCCTTGATTGGTCTTTTGACGACGGTCGAAACTGAGCGCAAGGTCTGGCTGATGCATCGTCCATCGCGCTACGATCCCCAAGGCATGTTCCTGCTGATTCGCTGAACTGCGCCTTGTCCAAATGGTACTTAGGAACAGGTTCGACAGGTATCCACTTTCTGCCCCAAAAGGTTAATACGACGCGTCTCTGAAGGTGCCTATCCATCGCGCCCGTTCCAATACCGCTTGAAGCGGGAATCCTTGAGTTCATTCCTCGTCTTTGGTAGACTGTTGGCATGGAACTTGAATGGAATGTCGAACTCCTGCGCAATCGCGGCAAACTGGGGCTTGCCGTATCAGGCGGCGCCGATTCGACCGCCTTGGCTTGTCTCTGCAAGGACGCCGGGCTCGACACCATCCTGCTCCACCTCAACCACGGTCTGCGCGGACGGGCCGCCGACGCCGATCAAGCCTTCGTCGCAGAGTTTGCCGACAAGCACCAAGTCCCGCTCTATACCGAGCGCGTCACCGTCCGCCGCCTTCGAGGCGAGTCCCTTGAAATGGCCGCCCGCCGGGAACGCCTAGCCTTCTATCGGCGCGCCGTAGCGCAACACCGTCTCGCCGCCATTGTCACCGCCCACCACGCAGATGACGCGGCAGAACTCTTCCTCCTGCGCTTGGCCCGGGGCAGCGGACTCTCAGGCCTTACCGCCCTTCGTAAACAAAGCCAAGTCGGAGACCTGCTCATTCTCCGCCCCCTGCTCACCCTCACCGCAGGACAACTCCGAGGTTACCTCCTAGAGCGGGGCCAACCTTGGCGCGTCGACGAAAGCAACCTTGACGAGACCATCCCGCGCAACCGAGTCCGTCGCACCATCATACCCTACCTCTGCGCCCACCTGGGCGAATCCTTCCGTCAGAATCTGCGCCGAACGATTGAACTCCTCCAGACCGACAACGACCTCCTCGAACACCTTGCACAAGAGGCCGAAACCGACCTGCAGAGTCCCCTTGCGCAAGCCCATCCAGCCATTCAAAGACGCGTGCTTCAGCACCGCTTCCCAACCCTTCCATTCAGCGAGCGCGAACGCCTTCGCAGAGACGGACGCTTCGCTCCAACTACACAAGCCCAACCCCCGGTCTGGACCATTACCTGCCAACCCACCACCGCCGTCAGCCGTACCAATCGCATGGTAGCGACCATTCGAGTCGAGGATTTCAAGGCCTTAACGCGCCGTGTCTGGAAGCCAGGAGATTGGATCGCCCCTATCGGCCTTTCCGGCAGAAAGAAACTGCAGGATGTCTTCGTTGATTTGAAGATTCCACACCCAGTCCGCCACACCATTCCCGTCTGGGCATTTGGCGAAACCAGTGAAATAGCCTGGCTTCCAGGGTACCGACTCTCGGCACGCTTGGCCTGCCGAGACGGCGAATCCCTGGTTCAAATTACAGTCAACCAATCACCCACGCCATAGGTAAAAATCTTATGAAACCTTACGCACTCTTCTCCGGAATCCTATGCACCATTCCCCTCCTTGCCTCCCCATTGACCACAGATCCCGCCGCCAACCAGGTGCTCCAAACCCTTGACAACGCCTACGCCCGAATCAAACGCGTAGAGCTGGACAATGGTTTGCGCCTGGTGGTCTTGCCGGAACCAACCGCCCCGACCGTGGCAATCCGCATTTTAGTGGCATGCGGGTCAACGACCGAGGGACAATGGTTGGGCGGAGGTCTCTCGCATGGTCTCGAACACATGGTCTTCAAGGGTACCCCGACCCGCCCCAAAGAGCAGTTTACCCGGGAACTAGCGGAAGCAGGCGGAAGCATCAATGCCTATACATCTACGGACCAGACGGTTTTCCATCTCAGCCTTCCTTCGCGCCACTGGAAGTTCGGTCTGGAAGCCCTTTCCGACGCCGTGTTCAACTGTACCTTGCCGGCGGACACATGGCGCACGGAGCAGGAGGTGATTGTGCGGGAAATGGCCATGGGAAAGGACAACCCAGGACGGTGCCTCTATCGTGCCGCGATGGAGAATCTGTACACGCTTCATCCCCGGCGGGTGCCAGTCATTGGGTACGAATCCTGCTTTCGCGCAATGGATGCTGATACGCTGCGCCGCTACCATCGGTCGCACTATATTCCGGAAAAGACCATCCTTGCAATCGCCGGAGCGGTTGATGCGGACGAGGTCGAGTCGGAGGTTCGCCGGCTTATGGGTGGTTTGCCGCGAGGGGTTCCTACCGTAGCCACCGAGCCATTCGAGCCTGCGATAGCGGTTCCCCGTTTTCGCACGGTCTACAAGGATGGTCTTGCGCAAGGGCGTGTCATGCGTTTGTGGCATACCGTGCCAGAAACGCATCCCGATGCTCCGGCACTGGAATTGCTTTCCGCGTGGCTGAGTTGCGGACGAAAAGGGCGCCTAGTGGAGCGTATCAAGGAGCGGCGTTCCTTGGCTACGAGCATTGCCGGGTATTGCCAGTTCTATGCGGATAGTGGCTATTTCGGTCTCTACGCTTCTTTCGATCCGTCTCGCCGGGCGGAATTGCTTGAGGCCATCGATTCGGAACTCGCCGCCCTGATGGATGATTTGCCATCCGAGGCTGAACTTTTCCGCCTGCGCCGGCAGTTTATCGTCTCGACGCTGAGGCAGTTTGACGATATGATGTCTTTGTGCGAAACGGTAATGGATAGCGAGTTTT
>JAXFQS010000075.1:0-5226 GCA_034178815.1 Kiritimatiellia bacterium
ATTGAATCTTCTATGCTCTGAATAGTCCTTTCGGCATTTCTGCGTTCTTCTCCTCTAGAGTACCGAATGAGATTGCGAATCCTAAGAGAGAAAATTCCAATCATAGAATCAGTGAACCTGGACAATAATCCTTGCTCAGGAATCTTCTTCTCTCTTTCTGCCTTTGGATTGGCCATTGCCTTTCTAAGTCTATTCGCAATTACATTAGCCTTCAACCTATCTTCTATTCTTTTGTCCTCAAGCTCCCACTTGGAACGCTCAAGCCGAGATAGTATGTCTCTCGAAATTTCCTCAATCTGAGCAGGTCTAAGATAGTATAGTCCTCCGTACTGCGTCAGTGCAGCCTTGAGGTCGTTCGCACGCGTCCAGTCTCTGTCATTGAGTATATCGTAGCCGCTGTCCTCGCCAGCGTCATTCTCACGCTTTGATATAATCTCATCTAGTCGCTTAGTTTCTTCCTCGATCTGACTTGCGTTCATACGGAAGTATCGCTTGATGTTCCGCCACCAGTACTCGACCTCTGCCCTGACCTTGCGTTCTGTCTCCTCCGTATTCCGGCTAAATAGTCTTCCCTGCTTTGCAATCTTGTTGCCATCCTTCTCCAGTTTCGACACCAATTTGTCACGGCTCTCTTTAATCATTCGCTCCTGAAGCATTTCATAGGTATTCATAATTCCGCATTCGATACCCTCTATGCTTTTGGCGTTCTTCAAGTCATCAATGTCCTTGAGAACAATCTCCCGACGATAACTATAGCAAAGCGCATAGGCAAGTTTCTGCAGCCATCGACGCGCCGTGTTGAGCAGTTCCCTGCGGTTGACTGGTGATGCCCAGGGCGATTCTCCGTCTCGAATCTTTCCATTCTCGCGCAACTCAGCCTCCACAATCTCCTCGACGAATGCAAGGAAATCGGATGGACGCTTGAAGTCAAGCCTCTCGCGCTTGATGACAGGTATCGGTTCGGCAGGAACCTCGCCGCCGGCCTTCTCTCCTTCCCCACTATTGCCTGCTTCAGGTTTCGAGTCATCTTTTTCCTGAGCAGATTCTCCTTTGCCCTCTTCTTCATCCTCCTGGTAGCGCGCTTCAATCTCGTCAGACCTGTTTTTTGCACGCTCGATGATTCCTGCCATCATTTCGGACTTCTCGGCAGGCACCTCTTCAGGCTCAGGAACTTCTGCCGGCTCAGGGTTCACCTTGTCGAGAGGCACACCGACAGCCTCCTCGGTTTCTTCTTCAGCCTGCTCAGGCTCCTTCTCCTTCTTCTTGCGGCCATCCTCAGCATTGGCTACCGTATCGATAATGTCGAACCCGTAGCGGCTTTCCATCGCATCCGCCCCGAATCCCTGCGCAGAGGCTAGAATCTGAGCCGCAATGGATTCCTTTTGGTTCGCCAACTTCTGAGCCTCCCGCTCGTCATAGCGCCCTTTCTGATAGGCCTTCATGCCGATTCGCTCGGACATGCCTATGATTCGCTTCTTCTGCGCCTTGTCCGTCGCCGCCTGAATGTATGAACGGTCATTTACCGTGTTCTCGTCAATCTCTCGCTTCAGCGAACGGTTGATTTCCTCCAGCACCTCATCGCTCCGCCTACTGACTTCCTCAGCATTCCCTGGGTCGAGATTCAGACTGGCTAGGTCAGCCTTGATTTTCTCCACGCCATACGCCTTACCCTTGCGCCGCTCATTCGCGATAACAGCAACAACAAGGTCTTCCGTCGCGTACTTCTTCTGAACTTTGACAGACCCGCGAAGATTTTCATATCCACCTGCATGATTTTGGTTGACTTGAGAGAACAATTCTGCCAAACTGTGCTCAGCGTAAGGATATTCTATCCCTTGGGCCTGATTTGGATTCAGGTACCCCTGGGCTAGAATATCCTTTAGCGTTTCTACAGATGTCGCTTCGCTGTCGTAATATAATGGGCGGGGACGGACTTGGGCTTCGGACGGGGGCAGTGTGGGGCTACGGATGGGGGGGTGTTGCCCGCCGAAGCCACTCCCCTTCCCTCGGCGGACGGGTCAAACGGGATTGCGGCCGGACTTGATGACGAGGGCGAGAATGGCGATGTCGGCTGGTGTGACGCCTGGGACGGCGGCGGCTTGGGCAAGGTTGGCGGGGCGGACGGCGTGGAGTTTCTCGCGCGACTCCCAGCGGAGGGCGGGGATGCGCCAGTAGTCGAGCCAAGGCGGGATGGGACGCTGCTCCTGAAGTTTGGCGCGTTCGGCGGCACGGAGTTCCTGCTCGACATAGCCGCGATAGCGCAGTTCGACCTCAAGCGCCTCAATCCAATCGGGCGGAACCCCACGATTCGCGCCAGGCAAATCGAGGTAGCCAACGCCCGGGCGGGCAAGTAGCGCCGAGAGCGGCGCACCATCAAGGCGTTCACGGTCGAGCCGGGCGGTTTCGTCGGCAATCCAAGCCTCCATCCGAGCCGTGCGCGAGAGCAAATCCCCCTCCGCCAAGCCCACCTCGCGCGAGACCTTCAACAGCCGCCGATGGGCATTGTCCTGACGCAGAATCAAGCGGCGTTCAGCGCGGGAAGTGAACATCCGATAGGGCTCGTCGGCCCCCTTGACCACCAAATCATCAATCAACACCCCGATATAGGCGTCCTGACGGCTCAACACAACCGGCGCGGCATCCTCCAGCAAACGCCCCGCATTGATCCCCGCCATCAACCCCTGCGCGGCGGCCTCCTCGTAGCCCGTCGTACCATTGACCTGACCCGCGAAAAAGAGGTTCGGAATGGTGCGACAGGCAAGCGACGAATCGAGCGCGCGCGAATCAATACAGTCATACTCGATGGCATAGCCCGGCGCGGCAAACTCCGCCCGCTCCAACCCCGGCACCGAACGAACCAATTCCACCTGCACCTCGAACGGCAGACAGTTCGACAACCCATTCGGATAGACCCACGGACAGTCCCTCCCCTCCGGCTCCAGCACCACATGGTGCTCCGACTTGTCGGCAAACTTCACCACCTTATCCTCGATTGACGGACAATAACGCACCCCGCGCCCCTTGATTTCCCCGTTGTACATCGCCGACTCCCCCAAATGCGCCCGAATAATCGCGTGCGTCCGCTCTGTCGTGTGCGTCAAATAGCACGCCCCATCCACCTCCCCCGGTTGCCACGGCGCGGCAAAACGCCCCGCAATCCCCTCCCCGACAACCTCCCCGAGCCCCTCAATCCCTACCCGCAACCCAATCCACGGCAACACCGGATCCCAATTGTTCCACGTGGAACAATTCGTTGCTCCCAACACCCCCTCACCCGCCAAAGCAACCCCATCCCGAGAAACACCCTCTTCGTCCAACCGCTCCAAAACACCCCCACCACCGCACAACGCCCCGCCCGCAGAAGAATGCGCTTCTGTGGAGATTCCGCCAAGCGGGGACGGGTTTATGGTCGACGCTTCCGAACCGTTGGGATGGCGCGTTTCTGTGGAGGCTCCATCAAGCGGGGGCGGGGCAGAGCGCAACGCCTCCCCACCCGCAGAAGGGCGCGTATCTGACGGCGCGGCGCCAAGCGGGGATTGGGCGGCGACGGAGGAAGCGGGCAACGCCGTATGGAGTTCACCCTGCCCGAGCCACGCGCTCCCCGCGTTTGACGAAATTGTTTTGCCCCTATCAACCGCATTATGCGACGGATTAGAAGGTTTGGAGGGCAAAAATGGAGCGGAATCGGGGGTACGGGCGGCTTCATTGTTCCACGTGGAACAATTTGATGTCGAAACAGAAGGGCCCGATTCGGCAACTGCGCCGCCCAATGGAACTTCGAGCGGAACTGAGGCGGAACCCGAAGAAGAAAGGGGAGCACTCGGCGGCTCGGGCTCGGAAGGCGACTCGGGACTAGTGGGAGGCGTTTGGGCAGAAGGCGACTCGGAAATTAAAGGGAGCGGGGTTGTTCGACCGATGCAGGAGGGAGACAAGCCCGCTCCCGTGGGAGTGCAGAGGGTCGGAGCGGGTGGGTGGACTTTGCCCGCCGGAGGTAACGCATCCGCGTGTGGGAGGAGGTGGGTGGCGTAGCCATTGAGGTTATTCCAGGTCGAGGGCGGGCGGTTCCAGGGGACGGTGTCGAAGGGGGTTTGGGTGTCGCGGGCAATGCGGGCGCGGAGGGAGAAGAGCGGAATGGGGTTGTCGGAGGGTTGCGGTGTGAGGCGCGACCAGTCGATGCTGCGCGACCAGAGGCGCGGCGGGGTGCCAGTTTTGAGGCGTTTGAGGGGGATTCCGGCGGCGCGGAGGGATTCAGTCAAGCGTGTGTGGCCGGGGCGCAGGTCGCCGCCGCCGGGGTGGATGGTTTGGCCAAGGTAGATGCGGCCGCCAAGCGCGGTTCCGGTGGTGAGCACGAGGACGGCGAGGGGAATGGTGCCGTGGGCGGCAGTCTCGATGGCTTCAACGCGGCCGTGGGCGGTGCGGATGGCCAGCACGCGGTCGCACAAGAGGGTCAGGTTGGGTGTGGCGGCGGCCACGCGGGCGAGGCGGCGGGCGTACTGCTGCTTGTCGCACTGGATGCGCGTGGCCCGAACGGCAGGCCCGCGGGAGGCGTTGAGCGTGCGGTATTGCAACCCCGTCAGATCCGCGTTGAGCCCCATCTCCCCACCCAGCGCGTCGAGCTCCACCACTAGGTGCGACTTCGCCAAGCCCCCAATCGCTGGGTTGCACGGCATCAGCCCCAACGCATCCGTCCGCGCCGTCACCAAAATCGTCCGATGCCCGCGCCGCGCGAGCGCCAACGCCGCCTCAACGCCCGCGTGACCGCCACCTACTACAACTGCTGCTGCTTTCATCTTATGCGTCTTTCTCTCAAATCATTAGTCAAATCAACGGGCTCTCGGGGAATCTCGGAAAAGGGGAGTTGGCATCGCGGGGAACAAGGGGAATGTCGAAGCGTGGATTGGGGCGAAGGCGGAACAGACTCTTGAAGGGCGCCGCGGGGCGAGGGGGAAGAGGGCGGAAGGTGAGGCTGGGGTGTTGGGTGGATGTTTGGGGTGGCGCGGCAGGTGAGGGGTGTGGGGCGGGTGTTGGCGGGTGTTTGGGGAGCCAAATAGGGCGGGCGAGGGGTGTGAGGGCGGATGTTGGGGGGCAAATAGGGTGAGTGTGGGTGGGTGTTGGGTATCGGAGGAAAAAACGGTCTCTCCTCTCCCTCCAAATGGTGGATTGAAGCAACTGACCCGACACCAAGCCAAACCAGTTGAAAAACAGTCGCCAATAACGGCGGATTGT
>JAXFQS010000080.1:0-8140 GCA_034178815.1 Kiritimatiellia bacterium
GTATCGGCGGGGCTGAACCATTACGGTCTGGTCTCCATCGAGAAGATGGTGGAGAAGAACAATCTCTATTCTTCTCTGAAGGCGAAGGAGAAGGCCGTTGCGGGGAAAAGGTTCTCGCTGTTGAAACTGATTGCGGTGTTCCCGCTGGTGATGTGGAAGAAACTTCTCCTTCAGGGGGCTCTGTTCGACGGAGTGCCGGGGCTGATTGCGGCGACGACCGCGGCTTACTACGCTTTTCTCAAGGAGGCTAAACTCTATGAACTGGAATGCCGGCAGGCGAAGGGGGCTGGAGATGAGTAGCCGCGTCGACTGGAGGTTTCTGCAAGGGCCGGCGCTTTTCGGGCTTTTCTGCCTGGCGTTGCTGGGTACGGGGCTGTTGGGGAGTCCGCAATGGGTGATGAGCTTTTTCGACAATGAGGGGCAGGCGCCGGTTGAGGTGGTGACGATCTGGCTGTTCTGGTTTTCGATTGCCTCGCTCTGGTTGCGTTGGCCGCGAACGAAGGGGGAATGGTGGCAAAGAGTTTTGCTTTCGCTCATCATTGTGATGGCTATCATCAAGGAGACGGACGCGCATCTGGCGTGGGTGCAGCCTTCGGGGCTTCCTGGGGCGACGCACGGCACGCCCTTCAAGATGAAGTTCCTGACCAACGGTGTCAATCCGCTCAAGGACCGCCTCGTCGTGCTGGGCTGTTTCACCTTCTTTTTCGCGGTCTGCGGGGGGACATTGCTATGGTACTTGCGACGGCTTCTGACGGGAGTCTGGCGGCGAGAGGCGGTCAGTTGGACGGTCGGAACCATCGGCGGAACGGGGATTTTGATTCAAATCTTCGACCGCACGCCTTCGGTTCTGCGCAAGGACTTCGGGGTTGTGATGGGGGAACAGACGCGGGCGCTTTTCGCGGCGTTCGAAGAGGGGCTTGAACTGCTCTTACCGCTACTGATCGTGCTGGCGGTTTACCAGGCGGCGAAGGCCGATCGCGCGCAGGAGGCGGCATGACCGAAGGCGTGACAGCGATTCTTCTGTTGATAGGAGGGGGGAGTCTCCTTGCCGCGCTCGCGTGCCGCTACTACTTTCCCTTCCGGCTGCCGAAGCCGGCGAACCGTCTGCGCGTCTTTATGTATCACGCGACCGACGAGCGCGACGGTCTGTGGGGCATTCCCAAACGCCTCAATATGACCCCTTCGCGCCTCGAAGCCCAGTTGCGCTACCTCGTGCGGCGCGGGTCGACCTTCCTCTTCGCCTCGGAGGTAGGCACCTGCGAGACCCAAAGGCCCGTATGTCTGACCTTCGATGATGGGTACCTCTCGAACCACAAGGTACTCTTCCCACTGCTCAAGAGGTACCAAGCAAAGGCCACCATCTTCCTCAGCCGCGAGACCGTCTTTCCACAGGCACCCCTCCTCGGCGAGGTGGAGATTCGCGAGATGCTCCAAAGCGGACTCGTCGAATTCGGAGCCCACACCATCCACCACATCCGCCTCCCGCAGATTGGCGACGCCCAAGCAAAAGACGAAATCCTCCAGAGCAAACACCGCGTCGAAAACCTCACCGGCAAACCCTGTACCACCTTCGCCTACCCCTTCGGCCAATTCACCAGCCGCGACATCGACATCCTCAAACGAAACGGCTTCGTCCGCGCCTTCACCTGCGAGCGCGGCATACCCGACGCCCACACCCTCGCCCGCGCCCCCTTCCGCGTCCCCCGCATCTATGTCAACGGCAACATTCTCCCCTTCGAATTCCACCTCCTCTGCACACGAGCCAAGTTCAAACTCTAGCCCTATGCGCATCGTCCACGCCGCACACTACAGCCTCAGACGAGACGGCACCGAGTTCTTCAACTGCGAGTTCAAATTCCTCAACGGACTCAGCCAGAACGGCCACTATGTCTACCCCTACTCCATCAACGACCGCGCACGAGACAACCCCCTCGGCACCAAACGCCTCGGCATCGCCAAAGCCAACCGCGGCCTCATCGAAACCTGCACCAACATCAGACCCGAACTCCTCCTCCTCGGCCACGCCCAATACATCAAACCCGCCACCCTCGCCCACATCCGCACCCTCCTCCCCCACATCAAAATCGCCCTCTGGTATGTCGACCCCGTCTACCAACCTAAAGACTACGCCCACCTCTTCCCCAAAATCCCCCACCTCGACGCCCTCTTCCTTACCACCGGTGGCAAAGCCATCGACCAATTCCGAACCAACCCATCCTGCCAAGTCCAATTCATCCCCAACCCCGCCGATTCCAACATCGAACGCCTCCAGGCAGACCTAGACCCAAACCCCAAAACCTACGACCTCCTCTTCATCGGTTCCGACAAAGGCGAGACCGAAAGAAAAGCATTCCTCCAGGCCCTCCAAACCCAGGCAAAAGACCGCCTCAAACTCAAATTCGCCGGCTGCCTCGGCCAACCAAGCGTCTGGGGAGATGCCAAAGAACGCCTCCTCACCCAAGCCCTTATGGCCCTCAACCATTCCCGCCGAAACGACCTGGAGCTCTACTCCTCCGACCGCATCGTCCAGTTAGCAGGCAACGGCCTGTGCACCTTCTCCCCCGCCTCTTCCGGGCTACAGAAACTCTACGCGCCAGACCAAGAAATGGTCTTCTACCGCGACCTCGAAGACCTCGTCCGGAAAGCCACCGAACTCGCCCGGAATCCCCAACGGGCGCGGGCGATCGGAACTGCCGGGCGCCTCCGCACCCACCAAGATTATTCCGCCAAACGCATTGCTGAAAGGATGGTCGAGATTGCCTTCCACCGCCCCGATTAACCCCCACGCGCCACAACCCGTCCTGTTCGTCCTCTGGCCCAAATCGCGTCCGCGCCAGGAGGCGATTCTCGAGCGTCTGATGGAGGATTTCCAACTCTTGGAAATCTACGATTTGGAGTGGTCTGCGGGGCTGATTGGTACGAACCTTTCGCGCCTCTACCTAACCCCGAAGCGCAAACTTCCCTTCCGCCGCGGCGGGCCAAGGGTGGTGATGCTGTGGGATCAGAATCCGTGCATCGACTGCGGGGAAACGGCGACGGCAAGGGAGTTCGTCAACGCCAAGGTGTCGCGGGCGAAGGTTGATTGCCGCCGGATTGGGGGTGGAAACGGTTCGGTGCACGCGGCGAACACTTTGGGGGAGACGGATTTCAATCTCCGGATGTTTCTGGGGGTTTCTCTGGAGGCGTATTGCGAGCGGGTGCGGCGCGGGGAGTTGGCAACGGGGGTGGTGCGGCTGAAGCGTGATTTGACCGGCTCGGGCGGGTGGAATTCGTTTGCGGAACTGTTCGCGACAGTGGGGTCGCAGTGCTCTTATCTGGTGCTCAGGGGGGCTGAGGAACTGGTCGATGGGGTGGGTATCGAGGAGGGGACTGATATCGATTTTCTGACGGATTGTCCTGCCGATCTGGCGGTATTGCTGGGGGTTCGGAGGGGGCGGATTCGCGTGGCGGGGCGGGAGGTGGCGGTGGATATCCGCGCGCCGGGAGATTGGTATCTTCCGCCGCGGTGGGCGCGCGAGTTGTTGCGGAATCGTGTGCGGAATGGGGCTGGGATTTATGTTCCGGACGGGGAGGACGGGCGCTATTCGCTGCTCTACCACATTGCCGTGCACAAGCGGATTCTGCCGCGTAAGTACTTGCCGCTCTTGCCCGGGAAGGGGTCGGAGGCGTTGCGGGATTTGCTGGGGTTCATGGCGCGAAGGGGGTACGACTTTGGGAAGCCTTTGGATCGGAAGTGTTTCTACGATTCGCGTTGGGAGTCGCTTTGGCGGCACTTGGACTTTATGGTGGCGCGGTGGCGGGTTCGTTCCATCGAGCCGGTGGACTTGGTACTTTGGAAGCGGCGCGGGGATGGCATTGGGTGGCTTCGGGGGGTGGATTCGGAGGGGCGGATGCTGAGCATCAAGGCGTTCGGGGAGCAGGATATGCTTTACCGCGAATGCCGCCTGGCGAAGCGTCTGGCGGATGCCGATTCCGAGCACTTTCTCAAGCCGGTCTTCTACAAACTCGACAAGGATAAACGCTACCTCGCCTATGCGCTTCCCGAGGGCGAATGGCTCTCGGAGGCGCTTGCAAGCGGTTCCCTCGACGCCACCCGGAAGGTCGCCGCCGTGAGGCAACTTGCCCGCATTGCCGCGCTCCTCGCGAAGGAGCAGATTGTCGCGCGGACAATCGAGCCGGAGGCCTTCTGGCTCGCGCGCGACGGCCGGCTGCTCCTGCTCGATCTAACCCTCGCCGCCGCCCCGCGCCTGCGCCTCAAAGAGTTCGACGGTCGCCTCCGCGACCTGCCCTTCCTCGCGCCCAACGCCGCCTATGCCCGCCGCGGAGTCTGGAACGACGCCGATGCTTTCCGCCGTCTCGCCGCGAGCCTCGGAGATAGCAACCTTTCCCTCCCCGAGATGCCAACCTTCGACTCCCGAAGATTGTTTCGACTCCGGGAGATTCGCGCCCACCTGCTGCGCCCACTCCTGCACACCTTCCGCCGATGAACATCGTTCAGATTTGGGGCGGCCTCGGAAACCAGATGTTCCAGTACGCCTTCGCCAAAGCCCTCGAACACCACACCCGAGAACCCGTCTGGCTCGACCTTCGATTCTTCTTCGAAGAGCACGACCGCCAGTTCGGTGGACGCTGTTGTGTGCGCGAATACGAACTCGAACGCTGCTACGGCATCCGCCCGCAAAATCTCGCCACGCCCAACCTCCTGCGCCGCATCCGCCTGCGCCACCCGTTCCGCTGGGCGCTCGCCAGACGCTTCCCCAATCGCCCCTTCTCACCCCTCCGCAGAGACCCCTCCAAAGACCCCCGCGCCTACGCCACCGACCTCCTCAAACCCGCCCCCTTCGACCTCTACTTCAAAGGCTACTGGCAGAACTTCAGATGGCTTGCCCCCGTCCAAGACTCCATCCGCAAAACCTTCACCTTCGACCAAAACAAACTCTCTCCGGAAGGCCACCGACTCCTCACCGCCCTGCACGTAAAACCCTCCATCGCCATCCATATCAGACGCACCGACTTCGTTGGCTCCCAGCACGAATCCAACCCCGCAGATATCCACACCGCCATTCAACAAATCCCCGGGCACCAGCACCACACCCTCGCCATCTTCAGCGACGACATCCCCTGGTGCCGCGCCAACCTCCACCTCCCGCCCGAGACCCTCTACGCCACCCACGCCACCCCACCCCTCCCCGCCGAAGACCTCTACCTCATCAGCCAAGCCGCACACCACATTCTCGCCCCCGGCAGTTCTTACTCCCGATGGGCCGCCTGGCTCGGAGCCGCCCCGGGAAAACTAATCGTCCACCCCGGAAAAGGCATCATCCCCCTCCAAGACCTCTAAACCCATGACCCCACTCCAATACATCGCCCGCCGCCTCCTGCTGGCCATCCCAACCTTCATCGGCATCACACTCCTCTGCTTCGCCCTCACCCGACTCCTCCCCGGAGGCCCCGTCGAGATGCGCCTCGCCCGACTCAAAGGAATCGGAGGCGCCAGCGGAACCCTAGCCACCACCACAATCGCCGAAACCCAACGCCAGGAACTCAACCGGCAGTTCGGATTCGACCAACCCTTCCTCGTCCAATACACCCGCTGGCTCGTCAAAGACCTGGCCGGTCTGCGCATGCCCTCCTACGACTACCCCGACCGCACCGCTTGGCAACTCATCCGCGCGCGAATACCCGTCTCCTGCATCTTCGGACTAGCCGGATTCCTCCTGAGCTATGCCATCTGCATCCCCCTCGGACTCGCACGCGGCATGCGCCCCAATACCCCATTCGACTGGGCCTCAGGGCTCATCGTCCTGACCGCCTACGCCATACCGCCGCTCACCCTCGCAATGATTCTCAAGACCCTCTTCTGCGGTACCGTCGACACCTTCTGGAACATCCTCCCGCTGAGCGGAGCTGCCTCCGCAACACTCCCCCCGGAGGCCACCGCCTGGACCCTCTTCAAAGACCGGATTGCCCACATGGTACTGCCCGTTGCTTGCTATGTCGCGGGCAACTTCGCCGTCCTGACCTTGCTGATGCGCAACTCCGTCGTCGAGCAGATTTCCGCCGACTACCTGCGCACTGCCATCGCCAAAGGTTCCAGCCGGCGCCGGGCAGTCTGGCACCACGCCTTGCGCAATTCCCTGATACCAATCGCCACCGGTTTCGGCTCCATTCTGGGCGTTTTGTTCGCGGGCTCGGTCATCGTCGAAACGGTCTTCGAACTGCCGGGGATGGGCAGGTTGAGCCTCGAAGCGCTCGCGAGCCACGACTACGCAGTCTTCCTGGCGATCCTCTCGCTGACCTCCATCCTACAACTCGCGGGGAACCTGCTTTCGGATGTCTGCTATATGCTCATCGACCCGCGAATCCGATTCGACTGACGCGATGACTCTTGAGGAGAAACTGGCGGCGCTGCCGGACAGGCCCGGGTGCTATCTCTACCGCGACCGGGCGGGGCGGATTATCTATGTGGGGAAGGCGGTCTCGCTCAGGAAGCGGGTACAGAGCTATTTTCGCCCGTCGACGCTCCGTAAGGCTCCGCCGAAGTTGCGCTCGCTTATCCACCATGTGGCGGATTTGGAGACGATTGTGGTGCGCAACGAGGCGGAAGCGTTGCTGACGGAGGCCAGCCTAATCAAGCGTTATCGCCCGCGGTTCAACATTCTGATGAAGGACGACAAGAACTATCCGCTGCTCAGGTGCCGGCTCGACGAGCGGTTTCCGCGGCTGGAGTTCTGCCGCTTGCGCCGGGAGGATGGGGCGGAGTATTTCGGGCCGTTTCCTTCGGACGGGGTGGTTCGGACGGCGGCCAGGTTTCTGCAGCGGCGGTTCGGTCTTCGGGTCTGCAAGGTAGCCAGGCCGGACGCGGAGACCTATGCACATTGCCACGACGATGTGCTCAGGCACTGTTCGGCTCCGTGCATCGGGAAGGTGTCTGAGGAGGCGTACGGGGCGCATTTGGAGGAGGCTTTGGAGGCGCTTCGGGGGAACGCTCCGGCGTTGCTGGAGGAGTTGAAGGGGGAGATGGCGAAGGCGGCGGGGAAGGAGGACTTCGAGCAGGCGGCGAGGTGGCGGGATGCATGGATGGCGTTGGCGGAGTTGGGCAAGAGGAGGAGGCTGGGGAGGCAGGTTTCTTTTGCCCGGAGGGCGGCCGATGCGCTGGAGGGGTGCCGGGAGTTGGGGGAGGCGATTGGGCTGAAGGTGGTGCCGCGGCGGATTGAGTGTTTTGACATCTCGACCTTGTTCGGAACCTGCACGGTCTCTAGCCAGGTCTGCGCGATTGACGGGCTTCCGGATCGGCGGCGCTACCGGCGTTTCCGGATCCGGACGGTTGAAGGGATTGACGATCCGAGGTCGATGGCGGAGACGCTCTCCCGTCGCTACCGGGAGGGGCGGGACTTGCCCGATCTGGTCATCGTCGATGGGGGCATCACGCAGTTGCGGGCGGCGCGCAAAGTGCTTTCGGAGATGGGCGTGTCGATCCCGACGGTGGGGCTTGCCAAGCGTCTGGAGGAACTGGTTGTTGATGACGGCCGGGAGCCCATTTTGCTGCCGCGCGACTCGGAAGCGTTGAAGGTCATTATGCGCATCCGGGACGAGGCGCACCGCTTTGCAATCACCTACAACCGCACGCTTCGCAATCGCGCCATCCGCGCCTCGGTGCTCGACGAAATCGAAGGCATCGGCGCGGCGAAAAAGCGTCTCTTGCTCCAGCGCTTCGGTTCCGCCGCTCGCCTGGCCAAGGCCTCTGAAGCGGAACTTGTCGCACTCCCCGGCATCACCCCGGCCCTCGCCAAGGCCATCCTCGAACGCCTCAATCCGCGCTGACCGAAGGTGCACACCTCTTCCCCCGGCGGATAGCAACCGATTCCTCCCGACAGTGCCAGCCCGTCGCCCCCGAAGGTGCACACCAATCACCCCGCCTCCTACCTATTCGTCTGGCAAACCCGCACCCATTGTGCTATCATTTTCAGACTATGACCACATCCAACCGACTCCAACGACTTGTCTTGATCGCCGCCCTGGAACTCCTCCCCGCCGTCTCCGCCCTGAACGCCGGAGCTATCGACGCGGCCCGCTACGACCCGCGTATGGCCGAACAGCACGCAACCCTCGATGCCAACGGCGTCAAATGGATCGACGG
>JAXFQS010000148.1:0-4554 GCA_034178815.1 Kiritimatiellia bacterium
CACCTCATAGAGAGATTCAGCGCGCCACCGCCCGTTTAGAGTTGACATCCCCGTTGCAAAAGGGTATACTCCCTGCCTTATCGAACTGCCTAAACGATCAGGAACTGACAGACATGGCCAACGAAGAAAAGTCCCAGAAGAAGCCGACCCCAACCGCCGCCAAGCGCGCCAAGACCTCCGCCAAGCGCAATCTCCGCAATCGTATTGTCCGGAGCGATGTCTTCACCCACCAGAAGAATGTCCTTGAGGCCATCAAGTCCGGCGACAAGGAAGCTGCCGTCAAGGCCAACAGCCTCTATGCCTCCCGCCTTGACAAAGCTGTCAAGAAAGGCACCATCAAAAAGAACAACGCCAGCCGAAAGAAATCCCGTATGGCCCTCGCCATCGGCAAGATGGCCTAACTTTTGATTTCGACGACAGGCAGCACGATCTGATTCGCGGGCGGACGGCCGAAAGGCTCTCCGCCCGAACTGTCTACAGATAGATGAGCACCGCTCCCCAGCCCCTGACCGATCTCCTCTCCCACGCAGGCGCCCAGCCCCTCTCCGGCACCTACGCGCTCCTTCTGCTCCTCTCGGTTGCCCTGCTGTTCGGGCTTCCCCGCCGCGCCGCCGCACGCCCCCCTGCGACCAACTGGCTCATCATCCTCATCTTCACCATAACCACAATCGCCATCGGGCTCGTTCAAGCCTACTGGCAACTTTGGGGCTGGCGAAACCCTCGCTTCATCCGGTTCTACAACCGCTACAACCAACGCGTCGCGACCAACGCCCCAAAGATTACCAGAGGCCCCATCCTCGACCGAAAAGGCAGGGTCATCGTCTACTCCCCGCCGGGCAGCGTTTGGACGCGAAAAAGCGCCATCGGCGCCGCCGGAGTCCACCCCATCGGCTACTTCAATCGCACCTACGGCCTTACCGGAATCGAGCGCGTTCTCGACGAATCCCTCTCCACCATAGATGCCAGCCAAAGCCTCGAACTCCTGCGCAAGAAAACCCTTACCGCCCCCCCAACAACCCTAACCCTCGACATCAACCTCCAGCGCTTCGCCTACGAACAACTCAAAGGGCTTCCTGGCGCCATTGTCGCCCTCGACCCGCGTACTGGGAGCATCCTCGCGCTCGTATCCTCCCCAGGCTTTGAGCCCAACAATCCGGCCAAAGCCATTGCCGACACCGCCGCCCGTCCAGCCTTCAACCGGGCCATACACGGGCTTTATCCCCCAGGATCCACATTCAAACTCTTCACCGCCGCGCTCGCCCACGAACAGCACTGTACACCGCTTCTGAACTGCCCGGCGGAAGGCTACCAGGTCAACCGCCACACGCCCCCAATCCGAGACAGCGAATACTACTCCTGCAAACAGAAAGGTACCATCTGGCGTGGCTGGGGCAACCTAACTCTCCACAACGCTCTAGTCCACTCCTCCAATGTCTACTTTGCCCAACTCGGAAGGCGCCTCAACCCGCAAACCTTCCATACCGTAGCCACCAATCTCTTCGTTCCCCATACACTCCTGAATGCCCCGCCTTACTCTCTCGGCAGCGCCCGCCCGCGCATTCCCGACTACACCCGATTGCCGAACCGTCTCCCCTATGCTGCAATGGGCCAGGACGACATTCTGCTCACCCCTTTGGATGTAGCCTTACTGACGGCCACCATTGCCAATAATGGGATTCTCGCCGAGCCCTGTCTACTGCCCAAGCCGACACCGACCCACCGAATCTTCCCGTCGTCTGCCACCGATGCGGTTCGAGACGCTATGCGAGATGTTCCCCGCCGTGGCACAGCCCGATCAGTTCCTTTCCACAACATTCCCCTCTGCGCCAAGACAGGAACCGCCCAGAATGGTACTGACCCGCGCCGGCCACACGCTTGGTTCACCTGCTTTGCTCCTGTCGCATCTCCTCGGCTCGTGCTAACCATCTTGGTCGAGCATGGGGGCTATGGAAGCACGACTGCGGCCCCCATTGCCTCGGCCATCCTCCAGGAAGCCAAGCGGCTCCATCTACTCGACTGATTCGTTATGCCAAATGGTTTCAAATGGCTTGGATTGCTAGCCCCGACCTTTCTGGCCGGCTACCTATCCATGCTCAAAATCATGCCCCACATAGAGGACTCCGGCTGGTTTATGCCTGCTGCCATTTACCTCGCCTCGGCTACTCTTGTTGGTGCCTTGCTCTCCCTTTTCCGCTTCAAAGGAGATTGGCCGATTGTATGGGGGACGCTCCTGCTGACGGGCATTGGGACGATCGTGCAGACTCGCACAGGCACGACGATTCCCTCCTGGGACGATTGGGTTCCATGGTGGCCCATGTTGATGGGCATTGGCGCATTTGCATTGGCCGCCATTACTTTTAAACCTGGCCGTAGCGTGGTGCTCAGCAAACTGGGTATTCCTTCCTATCTTTTTGCCTGTGCGGTGCTGGGCGCCATGCTCCTGTGCGGGCAGCGCTACCGGGGTGGGCTCTACCTTGCTGGGAATCTGAATCCCGTCGAGATCGTCAAGCCATTATTGGCCATCTTTCTCGCGGCCTATCTCTCCCCCTCCCTCTCGAAACTTCGCCTGTCTCGTCTCCTGATTCTATGGGGAATGGTCAATCTTCTACTCTTTCTCAGTCGCGACATGGGGCTAGTGATGCTCCTGAATCTGCTCTTTATCGTCGCTCTCTCGACCGCTACCCGACAACCTCTTTGGCTACTGCTCGGCGCCCTTGGCCTATTGGTCTCCGCATGGGCGATTCCACACCTTCTGCCACATGCGGCGGTGCGTTTCTCCGTCTGGCGCAATCCCTTTGCTGATTCTCTCGGCAAGGGGTGGCAACCACTTCAAGCTCTCTGCGCCCTCTACTCCGGAGGACTGTTCGGCTCGGGCATCGGTGGCGGGGAGATTCACCATGTGCCTATTGTCACCAGCGACTTCGTCTATGCGGCACTTGCCGAGGAGATTGGCCTAATTGGAACCCTTGCCATCCTGCTCATCTACCTTGCCCTTGCCACCCGCGCCTTTCGCCTTACCCCGCCCAGGCCCTTCGAGAATCTACTGGCATCCAACCTAGCAACGCTCTTCATTGGTCAAGCCTTGATTAACATTGGCGGTGTCGTCAAAGCCATTCCCGTCACCGGCATTACCTTGCCGCTCATTAGCCACGGTGGAAGTTCACTCGTCGTGACACTTCTCTCGATGGGTCTGATTGCCGCCATTTCCGACCATTCAGACAAATAAACCGTGCCTATCAACATTTAGGCTTGCTTTGCACCTCTGGAAAAGGTATACTCCTTTCCACATCGCTAATGTAGCGGAGAGGTGGCCGAGTGGCTGAAGGCGCAGCATTGGAAATGCTGTTTATCGCAAGGTAACGAGGGTTCAAATCCCTCCCTCTCCGCCAGTTTTTTATCAACCGCCCTAGAGTCTTCGGATCACCCCCAATCAAGTTGTCCGACACGACCAGACAGTGGCTGATGACCAACACCTAGAAACCTAGGCGGGGCTTTGCTCCAATCCATAGGCTGGTCGTAGCGCCTGCATCTCGTTCCAGCCCCCCCAAGCCACCTAAGTGGGGCAATCTGCCCACCAAATGGTTCGATAGGTAGGAACGACCGCTCCCCAGAGGTTGATACCAGCCGTCCTGTCGAATTGCAACCTGCGCCCCCACTTGCTATAAGCGAATCACTTTCCCGACAGACCACTGCGGCTTGGCACTAATCCTGCTTGCTTTTACAGGGCGTATCCGATAAAATAACTATCACACGGAGACAAACGGCTATGCCCATGGAACTGCAGCAGACGCAGCGGATGACCCAAACGCTGTCGCCCCAACTCAAACAGGCCTTCGACCTGCTGCAACTGCCGTTGCTCGACCTCCGGGCCTTCATCCAGAAAGAGATGGAGCAAAACCCCGTCATCGAACAGGTCGACTCCCCCATCGAAACCAGCCTCGAATCCGCCGAACCCGTTCAGCACGAAGACATCAGTTCCGAGGGCGATTTGGACTTCGATCCAAAAGTAGACGCCGTCCTGCGCCAGGACGACAACTGGCGCGACTACTTCCTCCAAGGTATGGAGAACGCCGACCCCGAAGACGAAGCCAAATACCAACACGCTTACGACTCCATCACCCAACCCGTCACCCTACAGGAACACCTTCTCGAGCAACTCACCCTCACCGAACTTCCCCCAAAAGACCGACAGGCCGCCGAATTGATCATTGGCGACATCGACGAGCGCGGCTACTTCACCGGTTCGTTCCCGGATTTGTCTATGGTGACCGGTGAAAGCGTCGGAAACCTGGAGCAAATTCTCAAGGTCATTCAGACCTTCACCCCCCCCGGCGTCGGAGCCCGAAACCTGCGCGAATGCCTCCTTCTTCAAGTCTCTCCCGCCCACAAGCCAGACCTCTACCGCATCATCGCCAACCACCTCGACGACTTCGCCTCTTGCACCCCAGAGACCCTCGCCCAAAAACTCAAAGTCACCCTCCCCCAACTACAAGTCATCCAGTCGCAACTCAAAGAACTCAACCCCACGCCAGGCTACTCATTCGCCCCGCCGCG
>JAXFQS010000035.1:0-14805 GCA_034178815.1 Kiritimatiellia bacterium
AAAACCTCCCCGTTTCCCCCCCGCTCACCCCCGCCCCCGACTACCCCGAAGAGCCCCTCGACGAACACATCCGCCGCTACATCCACTACATTTACGACCGCCACGGTTGCAACGCCTCCGAAACCGCCCTCATCCTCGAAAAGAGCCGAGGCACCGTCTACAAATACCTCAAATCCCCCTCCCAAGAGCCCCCCGCCGTTCCATCAAGCCCGACCCACCCGCGCCGCCCTCCCGCCTAAAAATCTGCCGTCCTCGGCAATTTCATCTTGCCGTTTGATTTAGACGCAGGTATAATTGAACCCGTTAAGTTCCGCATAGAGAGTCCCTCAACCTCATCCTCAAGGAAGAAAACCCTATGAAACGCCTCTTTGCCGCGGTTCTCGCCGCATCCCTCTCGGTCGGCCTCCACGCCGCCGACCTCTATGTCTCTCTCGCCACCGGTTCGAATAAAAACGCAGGCACCAAAGAGGCCCCCCTCAAGAACCTTTGGAAGGCCCTCGAAAAAGCGGCGCACGGCGACACAATCCATCTGGCCGAAGGTGTCTATCCCGGCAAGATGAAGCAGAACTGGTTCAAGATTGACAAGGCCGTTTCGATTCTCGGCGGCTACGCGAAGGATTTCTCCGAACGCAAGCCGCTAGAACACCGTACGCTGTTTCAGGCCCAGAACGCCAACAACAGCAAGAAGGGCTCGGGACTCGGGGTGTTCCACATTGAGTTCGATCCCGCGCAAAAGGCCCCGGACAATGTCGATATGAAGTTCGACGGCCTTATTTTCGATGAAGGCTTCGCCAACTCTTACCACGCGACCAAGGGCAAGCCCGCCGATCTCGACACCGGTATGTGGTTGCAGGCCCCGGCGAGGAATCCGGCGGACGCATGCGTCAGCCCCGACCGCTACCTCGTTTACTCCGCTTCGCAGAACCGTGCCACGGGCAAGATGTCGTTCAGGAACTGCGCGTTCGTGAACTCCGGCAACATCGCCTTGAACATCAACTGGTATCAGGGCGAGATTGATGTCGAGAACTGCGTCTTCTGCAACAACCGCATGATTGGCGCGAATGTCACCTGTACGAAGCGGATTCCGCAGGACGGCCCCAACAAGCCGCGCAAGGGATGGACTCCGGAGGTCAAGTGGACATTCAAGAACAATACCGTCCTTTTCACCTGGAGCCGTCTGAACGATCTCGGGGATATGGGCTATGGCCTGCGCAACAACACCGGCGTCAATGCCACCATCGCCGACAATATAATCGGACTCAATGTGTTGACTGGCTACGATAACACGAAAGGATCGGGCGCGATGAAGAAGCAGTCGATTGACGGCAACATCTTCTTCCTCAACCGCGAGTCCGACATCCAAATGACCATCTCCCCGTCCATCGCCAAAGTCCGCGTCGACGGTTTCGAAGACCTCGAAGGCACCGATGGTATCGAATCCATTGAGGGCAATGAGGATCTCAAGGATCCCGCCGCATTCAAGGGGCGTCTCAACGCGGCGTATCTGAACAACTTCCTGTCGATGAAGTACTCTGAGTCCACGAAACTCGACGAGGGCAAGTGCAATGGTCTCAGGAGCGTTCTCGGCCTTCCCCTCCAGGGGACGATCAAGACGAAGTGCGATATGTTCGCCAACCGCTATCCGCTCGAGGACGCGCTCAAACTCTTCGGAGCCCTCTCTGGCAAGGGTGCCCAAGCCATCAAGTAGCCCGAAACCCGTCAACCCACATCTCGATTCCTATCCAATGAAACCATTCTTCTCACTTCTGGCCATCTTCACCACTGCCACCCTTCTGGCCGCCGGCAGCAACCTGCGCTACTCTGTGCAAGTCACCAAGTTCGAGAACAAAGCCAACTGGCGCGGCCAGTGGGAACTCGGCGACGCCTGGGGCACCATCTTCACCGACCAACTCGTCCAGTGCGGCCGCTTCATCGTCTTGGGCGAAGCCGATATGCGTGGCGCCGCCCTGCAGGAGCAAGACCTCGCCGCTTCCGGTCGCACCGCCGGCGGCAAAAAAGCCCCCAAAATCGGCCGTATGACCCCCGCCCAACTCCTCGTCAAAGGCGCCATCACCCATGTCCAGGAGACCAAAGGCAGTTCCACTGGAATCGGCTTCAGGGGCATCTCCCTCGGTGCCAGCGGCGGTTCTGCTGAAATCAACATCACCATCTACCTCGTCGACTCCGCCACCGGTCAGGTCAAAGCCTCCAAGACCGTCATCGGCAACAGCGGCAAGCGCGGCCTCAAACTCGGCTACCACGGCTCCAAACTCGGCGGCCTCAGAGGCGATCTTGGCGGCTTCGAGAAGGACAACATGGGCAAAGCCGCCATGGACGCCTGCAACCAAGCCATCGAATTCCTCATCGCGCAACTCGAATCCATCCCGTGGGAAGGCTCCGTCGCACTGGCCAAACCCGATAAACTCATCATCAACCGCGGCACTCGCGACGGCGTCACCGTCGGTATGAGTTTCGACATCGGCAAAGTCGAAGAGGTCGTCGACGACGATACCGGCGAAGTCCTCGACACCTCCATGACCAAACTCGGCACCGTCAAAGTCACCGAAGTCAAAGAAAAAGTCGCCTACACCACCCCCCTCCAAGGCGCCGCCAAAGGCATGGGCGTCCACATCGCCCAATAACACTTCCCCCCACAACCATCTCTACCTGCCGTCGAACCGGAACCATCCGGCCCGACGGCTTCTTTTTTTCCTCTCCACACCACCCCGCCTGCCGCCCTATACCTTATATATAGGCGCACGGAAAGGCACCATCGCCCCTCCGCCCAATCTACGCCCACCCCCACGCCCGATCCACCCCCCGTCCGCCATCCTAGATACCCTCGCTGAAGAAAACTCCCGGCCAAGCGAAAAACCGCTTGACCTGTCCCCTTCGTTTTGATATTATGACCCGGTTTTCCCGCCTTACAGGAGGTGTGGAAGACGGAGCAGTCCCAAGCGAGGTTGCGCAGAGGTTCGAAAATGAATCCCCGTCGCCCCTCCGCCACGCCGTCAGGCGCGGTCCGGATTCCATCAAGCCTACGTAGCTCAGTTGGTAGAGCACTTCCTTGGTAAGGAAGAGGTCGCCGGTTCGATTCCGTTCGTAGGCTCCATTTTTTTCCGGACAGGGGCGTTTCAACCAGACGGAACAGACCACAGGAGTTATTCAACCATGGCTAAAGAACAGTTCGAGCGCGGCGACAAGGTCCATGTCAATGTCGGCACCATCGGCCACGTCGACCACGGCAAGACCACCCTCACCGCCGCTATCACCCACGTCCAGGCCCTCAAAGGCCTCTCCGCCGAAATCAAGTACGACGAAGTCGCCAAGGCTTCCGAGTCCGCTGGTCGCCGCGATGCCAAGAAGATCGTGACCATCGCCACCGCCCATGTCGAGTACTGCACCCCTAATCGCCACTACGCGCACGTCGACTGCCCCGGCCACGCTGACTATGTCAAGAATATGATTACCGGCGCCGCCCAGATGGACGCCGCAATCCTCGTCGTCGCCGCCGATACCGGTGTCATGCCCCAGACCCGTGAGCATGTCCTGCTCGCCCGCCAGGTCGGCGTCCCGAAAATCATCGTCTTCCTCAACAAAGTCGACCTCGTCGACGATGCCGAACTCCTCGACCTCGTCGAGATGGAAGTCACCGAACTCCTCGAGAAGTACGGCTACGAAGGCTCCCCCATCGTCCGCGGCTGCGCCTATCCCGCAACCCAGGCCCAGAGCGCCGACGACGAAGCCTGCAAGTGCATCGATGAGTTGATGAACACCCTCGACAGCTACATCCCCGACCCCGTCCGCCTCGTCGACCAGGCCTTCCTGATGCCGATCGAAGATGTCTTCTCCATCGAAGGCCGCGGCACTGTCGTGACCGGCCGCGTCGAGCGCGGTACCGTCAAAGTCGGCGACGAATGCGAAATCATCGGCATCCGCCCCACCGCCAAGACCACCGTCACCGGCGTCGAAATGTTCCGCAAACTCCTCGACCAGGGCCAGGCCGGCGACAACATCGGCTGCCTGCTGCGCGGCACCAAGAAGGAAGAGGTCGAGCGCGGCCAAGTCCTCGCCAAGCCCGGTTCCATCACCCCGCACACCGAATTCACCGGCAATGTCTATGTTCTGACCAAGGACGAGGGCGGCCGTAGCACCTTCTTCCGCTCCGGCTACCGTCCCCAGTTCTACATCCGCACGACCGATGTCACCGGCGACATCACCCTCCCCGAAGGCACCCAGATGGTCATGCCCGGTGATACCGTCAACATCACCGTCAAGCTCATCTCGCCCTGCGCCCTCGAAGAGAAGATGCGCTTCGCCATCCGCGAAGGCGGTCGCACCGTCGGCGCCGGCACGGTCGAGAAGATCATCAAGTAAAACCCGCTTCCTGTGGACTGCGCGGAATCGGGTCTGAGCCTGGTCCCGGTTCCGCGCCGTTTCGGAAGCACGAGCCATCTCTAACAGAGTACCACTATGCGCGACCTCGCCATCATGGCCTGCACCGAGTGCGGCCGGCTCAACTATACCACCACCCGCAACAAGCGCACCACCACCAACCGCCTCGAAATGCAGAAGTTCTGCCCCAACGAGCGCAAACGCACCCTCCACCGCGAGAAGAAAGCCTAAAGCCGCGCCGGTGTGCGGAACCTTTTCCGCGCGCCACTGCCCCTTTTCTAGGTGAGTAGCTCAATTGGTAGAGCAGCGGTCTCCAAAACCGCAGGTTGCTGGTTCGATGCCGGCCTCACCTGCCATCTCCGGACGCAAGCCATCCTGACGATATGAAAGAGATTCTCAAGAAAGTCCAAGCCTTTTTCGGTGAAGTCGTCGCCGAAGGCCACAAGATCACCTGGCCCACCCGCCAGGAACTCTGGGGATCCACCTGGGTCGTTCTTGCCTTCATCGTCATCTTGGCCGTTGTCATCCTGGTTTGCGACAAAGCCATCCAGGGCGCGTTGCACTTCATCTACTCTCTGGCTTCCTGAGGAATCGGCCGATGCAACTGGTCAAACAATGGTTTGTCCTCCATGTGCTCACCAGCCACGAACTGAAGGTCAAACGCTACATCGAAGCCCAGCGCCGCGCCCTCTGCCTTGACGATTATATCGGCGAGGTGGTCATTCCCACAGAGCGCGTCTCGGAGGTCCGCAACGGGAAGAAGGTCAACACGACCCGCAAGTTCTTCCCCGGCTATGTCTTCGCGAACCTCGCCCTCTATCCGGAGGGGGACATTCGCAAACCCGTCGTCGCCGAAACCTGGAAGTTCCTCCAGGAAGTCCCCGGTTGCCTTGGATTCGTCGGTCACACCGACCACCCTTTGCCGATGCTCCAGAAGGAGGTCGACGCCCTCTTCAATCAGGACGCCGCCGGCAAGGAGAAAGTCCGCCCGAAGGTCAGCTTCAGCATCGGCGAGATGGTTCGAATCAATGATGGTCCCTTCGTTGGGCTCAACGGGGAGATTGTCGAAGTCGATCCCGACCGTGGTCGCATCACTGCCGAAGTTGTCATCTTCGGCCGTCCGACCCGGACTGAGTTGGAATATTACCAGGCCGAGCGTCTGACCGACGCGGCCAAGTAGTTTCGGCTTTTTCATCGGCGGCCCGCTTGCACCGGCAGGGATCCGGGAGAGCCGCCCATTGACAAGGAGACCAGAAATGGCCAAGAAAGTAACGGGTGTCGTGAAACTTCAGATACCCGCCGGTGCGGCGAATCCCGCCCCGCCCGTTGGTCCTGCGCTTGGTTCGCAGGGCGTGAATATTATGGCGTTCTGCAAAGAGTTCAACGCCAAGACTCAGGACAAGGCCGGGCTTGTGATTCCGGTTGTGATTACGGTCTATCAGGATCGCAGTTTCACCTTTATCCTCAAGTCCCCGCCCGCTTCGGTGTTGCTCAAGAAGTATGCCGGCGTCGACAAGGGCGCGGCGGCTCCCAACAAGGGGGCGGTCGGCAAGGTGACTCGCGCGCAGCTCAAGGAGATCGTCGAGATCAAGAAGGCCGATCTTAATGCCCGCAGCGAAGAGGCCGCCATGCGCATGATCGAAGGTACCGCCCGCAATATGGGCATTGAAATCGTCGGTTGAGGAGAGCCATGGCCAAACACGGAAAACGTTTTCAGAACGCCGCCAAGGAGGCTCCCAAGGGGGCCGTTTCCCTCGAAGAGGCGGTTGCGTTCATCAAGTCCCATCCTGGCGCGAAGTTTGACGAGACGGTCGATGTCAGTTTCCACCTCGGCGTGGATCTGACGAAGTCTGACCAGACCGTCCGCGGTACGCTGACGCTCCCGCACGGCACCGGCAAGAATGTCCGGGTGATTGTCTTTGCGGCGGGCACCCAGGCCGATGCGGCGAAGGCCGCCGGGGCCGACGAGGTGGGCTACGAGGATTTGATCGAGAAGGTCAAGGGCGGGTTCACCGACTTTGATGTGGCGATTGCCACGACCGACGCGATGAAGTTGGTGCGCACGGTCGCCCGCGTGCTCGGTCCTCGCGGGCTGATGCCGAATCCGAAGACCGGCACGGTCACCGACAATGTTGAGGCCGCCATCAAGGCCGCCAAGGGCGGCAAGGTCGACTTCCGCATGGATCGCACCGGCACTTGCTGCGTGATTGCGGGCAAGCGCAGTTTCGAGGCCTCCAAGCTCGTCGAGAACATCAACACCATCATCGACGCCGTCAAGCACGAGCGCCCTGCCGCCGCGAAAGGTGTCTTCCTTCGCGGGTGCACGGTAAGTTCCACTATGGGCGTTGGTATCCGAGTTATCGTCAAGGAGTAGTCAACCAATGAGCACGACTCATAAACGCCCAGAAAAGATTGCGATTTTCCGCGAAGCGGAGGAGCTGCTCAAGGGCCGGGAGTTCGCCTTCCTGGTGAACTTTGGCGGTCTGACGGTGACGCAGATCTCCGAGGTGCGCGCCGCGCTGGCGGCCAAGGACGCCCGGTTCGTCGTCATCAAGAACGCGATTCTCGGCAAGGTCGCCGCGGAGAATGGCTGGGAGGATGTCTCGGCGCTACTCTCCGGCCCGACGGCCGTGGTGGTCGGCGGCGCGGATGTCGCGGATGTCGCCAAGACGGTGGTCGACTTTGTCAAGAAGAACGACAAGGCCTCGGTCAAGGGCGGGCAGATGGACAAGAAGTTGCTCTCCGCCGAGGAGGTCGACAAGCTCTCCGGCCTGATTTCGCTCGCCGCCCAGCAGGCTCGCCTGCTCGGCACGCTCCAGGCCCCCGCCTCCAAACTCGCCCGCGTGCTGCAGGCGAAGATCGACAAGGAAAACGAGGGTGCCGCCGCGCCGGCGGCCGAGTAGCCCTCTGGTACCATCGAAAAAACCGTTTCTCAATGCGGTAAAAGGCTCCGGCCTCCCCTCCTTCAACGATGAAGGCGGTTCGCCAAACAGAAAGACAAGACAATGACCCAAGAAGAACTCGTTGAAGAGCTCAGCAAGATGACCGTCCTCCAGGTCGCCGACCTGGTCAAGGCCCTCGAAGAGAAGTGGGGCGTTTCCGCCGCCGCTCCCGTGGCCGTCGCCGCCGCTGGCGCGGGCGCCGCGCCTGCCGAGGAGAAGACCGAATTCGATGTGATTTTGGCCGCCGTCGGCGGAAACAAGATCGCGGTCATCAAGGAAGTCCGCACCATCACCGGCCTTGGCCTCAAGGACGCGAAGGATTTGGTCGAGGGCGCCCCCAAGCCCGTCAAGACCGCGGTCTCCAAGGAAGACGCCGCCAAGATCAAGGAAGCCCTCGAAAAGGCGGGCGCCAAGGTCGAGGTCAAGTAGTTTCCGACCCATTCGACGCGGAATCGGCCTTTCGGGGCCGGTTCCGCCGTCTTGCCTTCTCCGGAAGGCCACGGCCCGCACGAAGTCAAGACGCGGGCTTGACCGTCGCTGACGCTGCCTACGCTGCACGGTCTACATTCACTTTCCAGCCGGTTTTGCGGCACGGTGTACCAAGAGCCGCCCCTTCGACAGGACTTGTCCCCCATGACTGAAAAGACTTTCGGCAGCCTCAAGGCGGTTGCCCAGCCTCCGGATCTGATTGAGATCCAGACCCAATCGTTCAAGGAATTCATCCAGGCGGATGTGCCGCCGCAGAAGCGCAAGCCGATTGGGCTGGAGGGGATTTTCAGGGAGATATTCCCTATCGAGGGTCAGGAGGAGACGGACGAGCAGGGGCACTCGAAGGGCCCGAAGTACACGCTCGACTATGTCAACTACACGCTGGGCAAGCCGAAGTGCGACTACCTGACGGCGCTGGCCAACGGCGAGTCCTACACGGCGCCGCTGGAGGCGACTTTCCGCCTGCGCGGGCTTGACGGCGACGGCGTCCGCGAAGAGAAGGTCTTCATGGGTGACTTGCCGCTGATGACGCAGGATGGCGCGTTCGTCATCAACGGCGCGGAACGAGTCATCGTCTCCCAGTTGCACCGCTCGCCGGGTCTCTGCTCGGAGCGGACGGTTCACCCCAACGGGCAGGATCTTTTCTCGGTGCGAATCATCCCCGACCGCGGGTCGTGGATTGAAATCCAGTTCGACGCGGCGGACATTATGTGGGTCTACCTCGACCGCCGCCGCCGCCGCCGCAAGTTCCTGGTGACGACCTTCCTGCGCGTGCTGGGCTACGGCACCGATGAGTCCATCGTCCGGCTCTTCTACACCATCAAGAATCTGCCGACGAACCGCCAGCTCAAGGAAGAGCAGTGCGAGTCGCTGGTCTTCAAGGACGATTTGATCGACATCGCCTCGTCGGCGGTCTTGGCTCGCCGCTACGAGCCGGTGACGCCGACGCTGGTGGCGACCGCGGCCGCCGCGGGTCTGCGCAGCATCGAGGTGATTGACACCTCCTTCGACGACGGCGTGTTGATTAAGACTCTCCGCGCTGACGAGTGCCACTCGGCGGAGGACGCGCTCAAGGACATCTACCACCGCTTGCGTCCGGGCGATCCCGCGTCGACGACCAACTCGCGCCAACTCATCCAGCGCTTCTTCTTCGACCCCCGCCGCTACGACTTGGGCAAGGTGGGCCGCTATAAAATCAACACGCGTCTGAACCTCAACGACCGTGTGCCGCTCGATCGCCGGGTGCTGTCGGATGACGGCATCGAGGTGGTCGAGGCGTTGCGGTTGCTGCTGAACATCCGCACCGACCGGGACAAGGTCGACGACATCGACCATCTCGGGAACCGCCGCGTGCGCACGGCGGGCGAACTGCTGGAGAATCAGTGCCGCCTGGGACTCTCGCGCACTGAGCGGCTGATTCGCGAGCGGATGGCGGTCTTCGACGATAAGCAGGGCGGGACGCTCACGCCCACGCGTCTGGTCAACTCCAAATCCCTTTCGGCGGTCATTCAGGACTTCTTCGGCCGTAGCCAGTTGAGCCAGTTTATGGATATGACGAACCCGCTCTCGGGGTTGGCGCACAAGCGGCGTCTCTCCGCGTTGGGGCCCGGCGGCTTGAGCCGCGAGCGGGCGGGGTTCGAGGTGCGCGACGTGCATCCGTCGCACTACGGGCGCATCTGCCCGATCGAGACGCCTGAAGGCCCGAACATCGGCTTGATCTCCTCGCTGGGCATCTACGCGCGAATCAACGAGTTCGGCTTCATCGAGTCGCCCTACCGCGTGGTGCGCGACGGGCGTGTGACCAACGAGGTGCACTACCTGCCGGCGGATCTGGAAGAGAACTACATCATCGCGCAGGCGAATGTGGCGCTCGACCAGGAGGGCCGCTTCGTCGAGGAGACGGTCTCGGTGCGCTACAAGGGCGACTTCAAGATGATGCCTTCGGCGCAGGTCAACTATATGGATGTCTCGCCGGCGCAGGTGATTTCGATTGCGGCGGCGCTGATTCCCTTCTTGGAGCACGATGACGCGAACCGCGCGCTGATGGGCGCGAATATGATGCGCCAGGGGGTGCCGTTGCTCAAGACGGATCGTCCGCGCGTGGCGACGGGCTTTGAGGCGGTCGCGGCGAAAGATGCGTGCGTGACGGTGGTTTCGAAGGAGGACGGGATTGTGGCGTATGTCGATGCGACGCAGATCATCGTCTCGAAGAATGGCAAGGTTCCTGCGGCGTTCAATCGCCGGGGCGTTGTGGCGCCTGTCGATGATATCGAGGGGGCGCACCGCTACCGTCTGCAGAAGTTCCGCCGCTCGAACGCGGGAACCTGTGTGAACCAGCGGCCGATTGTGCGGGTTGGGCAGCAGGTGAAGGCGGGTCAGACGCTGGCGGACGGGCCGGCGACGGATCAGGGCTATCTGGCGCTCGGGAAGAATATGCTGGTGGCGTTCATGCCGTGGCGCGGGTACAACTTCGAGGACGCGATTGTGGCCTCGGAGCGGGTGGTGCGCGATGATGTGTTCACCTCGATACACATTAACGATTTCGAGTGCGTGGCGCGCGACACGAAGTTGGGGCCGGAGCAGATTACGCGCGACATTCCCAATGTCGGCGAGGATATGTTGAAGAATCTGACGGCCGACGGGGTGGTGCGCATCGGCGCGGAGGTGCGTCCGGGCGACATTCTCGTGGGCAAAATCACGCCTAAGAGCGAGACGGAGTTGGCTCCGGAGGAGCGTCTGTTGCGGGCGATCTTCGGTGACAAGGCGGCGGATGTGCGGGACACTTCGCTGACGGTTCCGTCCGGTGTCAAGGGCATCGTGATGGATGTGAAGGTCACCTCGTCTCAGGGTGGTGAGGCGCCTCTCCCGAAGGTGCGCGCGCCCAAGTCGCAGGATGATTTCGAGGGGGACGAGGAGGCGGATCTGGACTCGGAGGGGGGCGAGTTCGGGGCGACGCACGAGATTGATCTGCGCGATCTGGAGGAGGAGCGCAAGCGCAAGCGGGCGCAGTTGGAGTCGGATTTGACGGCTGACCTGTCGGGTGTGCTGCTGGGCGAGAAGACGCCGCTGGCGGTCTACGATTCGAACACGGGGGATGTCATCATTCCGGCGAACCGCAAGATTACCAAGACGCTGCTCTCGCGTCTGGCGCAGTCGTACAACCACATTCAAATCGAGCAGAGTCCGGTTCAGGAGAAGATCGAGAAGATTATCGACAAGTTCCGGCCGAAGTTCGAGGAATTGGAGAATTCGGATGTGGCGGGGCTGACCGCGGGGCTCTCCGACTTTATCGACGAGGGGGTGGTCAAGGAGGTTCGGGTCTTCATCGCGGAGAAGAAGAATCTCTCGGTGGGTGACAAGCTCGCCGGCCGCCACGGGAACAAGGGTATTGTGGCGAAGATCGTGCCGGACTGCGATATGCCGTTCCTGCCGGACGGGCGCCATGTGGACTTGGTGCTCAACCCGCTGGGCGTGCCGTCGCGCATGAACCTCGGGCAGCTTTTCGAGACGGTGCTGGGCATGGCTTGTCGGGAACTCGACATCTACGCCACGACGCCGATTTTCGATGGTTGCCGCGAGTCGGAAATCGATGATTTGCTGGCCAAGGCGCGCCGCCACCAGGAGACCAGTCCGAATCCCGGCGAGGTGCCGTGGATCAGCCCCGACGGCAAGTCGGTGGTCTACGATGGTCGTACGGGCGAGCCGTTCGACCAGCGCGTGGTGGTGGGCAACATTTATATGCTCAAGTTGCACCACTTGGTGACCGACAAGATTCACGCGCGTGCCACGGGGCCCTATTCGTTGGTGACCCAGCAGCCGCTTGGTGGTAAGGCCCAGTATGGTGGGCAACGTATGGGCGAGATGGAGGTGTGGGCACTAGAGGCCTACGGTGTTGCCTATGCGCTGCAGGAACTCCTTACTGTGAAGTCCGACGATGTTGCCGGGCGCACCCGCATCTACGAGTCGATTGTCAAGGGCCAGAACATTCTGGAGGCGAACACGCCGGAGTCCTTCTCCGTGCTGCTCAATGAGTTGCGCGGGCTCTGCCTCGATATGAACCTGCTCGGCGACGAGGTCATCCGCCGCCAGGAGGCCGAGGCCGCTGCCGCCCGCATCGCCGCGCAGGAGGCCGCCGACAAGGCCGCGCTCTCCGCCACCCTCACCGACCGCTTCTAAACCGAGGAGACTTTCATCGATGAATCCGCTTGCAGTCAAGGAAATGCTCAACACCTACGGCGCCGGGCACTACGACGCCGTCGGCATCAAGCTCGCCTCCCCGGACACCATCCGCTCCTGGAGCCACGGCGAGGTGCGCAACCCCGAAACCATCAACTACCGCAGTTACCGCCCCGAGAAGGACGGTCTCTTCTGCGAGAAGATTTTCGGGCCGACGCACGACTGGGAGTGCGCCTGCGGGAAGTACAAGCGCGTCAAGCACAAAGGCGTCGTCTGCGACCGCTGCGGCGTCGAAGTGACCGTCTCCCGCGTGCGCCGCGAACGCATGGGGCACATTGAACTGGCCGTGCCCGTCTCGCACATCTGGTTCTTCAAGTGCAGCCCCAGCCGCATCGGCATGATGCTCGACATGACCGCCAGCCAACTTGAGCGCGTGCTCTACTATGTCGACTACATGGTCACCAACGCCGGCGACACGCCCCTTCAGGATCAGCAACTGCTCACCGAGATGGAGTACTACGAGGCCCTCCAGAAGTACGGCGACAACTTCGAGGCCGAGATGGGCGCCCCCGCCGTGCGCAAATGCCTCGAACGCATCGACCTCGACGCGCTTATGGAGCAGCTCCAGGAGGAGATGGAGACCACCAAGTCCGTCCAGGCACGCAAGAAAATCACCAAGCGTATGAAGATCGCCGAGGGCTTCCGCCTGAGCGGCTCCGACCCCAAGTGGATGATTCTCGATGTGCTGCCCGTCATCCCCCCCGAACTGCGCCCGCTCGTCCCCCTCGACGGCGGCCGCTTCGCCACCTCCGACCTCAACGACCTCTACCGCCGCGTCATCAACCGCAACAACCGTCTGCGCAATATGCTCGCGGTCAAGACCCCCGATGTCATCATCCGCAACGAAAAGCGGATGCTCCAGGAGGCCGTTGACGCTGTCTTCGACAACGGCCGCCATGGTCGCGCCGTCGCCGGGCCCGGCAACCGCCCCCTCAAGTCCCTCAGCGACATGCTCAAAGGAAAGAGCGGCCGCTTCCGCCAGAACCTTCTGGGCAAGCGCGTCGACTACTCCGGCCGATCCGTCATCGTCGTCGGCCCCGAACTCAAAATCAACCAGTGCGGCCTGCCCAAGAAGATGGCCCTGACCCTCTTCGAGCCCTTCATCATCCGCCGCCTGAAAGACTCCGGCCTCTGCCACACCGTGCGCACCGCCCGCAAGATGATCGAACGCCAAGACCCCAAGGTCTGGGACATCCTTGAGGAGGTCACCACCGGCAAGACCGTCATGCTCAACCGCGCGCCGACCCTCCACCGCCTCTCCATCCAGTCCTTCGAGCCCGTGCTCGTCGAAGGCGAGGCAATCCGCCTGCACCCGATGGTCTGCACCGCGTTCAACGCTGACTTCGACGGCGACCAGATGGCCGTGCATGTGCCCCTCTCCATCGAGGCCCAACTCGAAAGCCGCCTGCTGATGATGGCCTCCAACTCCATCTTCTCCCCAGCCTCCGGCAAGTCCATTATGACCCCGACGCAGGATATCGCGCTCGGGTGCTACTACCTCACCGCCCCCAGCCAGCAGGACAAACTCAACAATCGCGTCGCCGGCAAGAACCCCTTCGGCAACGAGCATGTCCCCTGCTTCAACTCCACCGACGAAGTCCGCTTCGCCAACGACGAGGGCGCCGTCGGGCTCCACACCCGCATCCGCCTGCGCAACCCCGACTTTGGCCACCCCGAGCGCAAGTACGGCAATCCCACCGTTCGCACCCTGGAGACCACCGTCGGCCGCGTCATCTTCAATGAAATTTGGCCTGACGAAATCGGCTTCGTCAACGACAAGGTCGACAAGTCCAAACTCGGCGAACTCATCCTCACCGCCCACCAGACCGTCGGCCACGACCGCACCGTCAAGGCCCTCGACGACCTCAAGGCGATGGGCTTCAACTACGCCTGCCGCAGCGGTGCCTCTATGGGCATCAAGGATATGATTCGCCCGCCGGAGAAGGATATCCAACTCAAAAAGGCCAAGGAGGAACTCGCCAAGGTTGAGAACCAGTACCTCCAAGGTATCATCACCGCTGGCGAACGTTACAACAAGATCATCGACCTCTGGACTGTCGCCAACGAGAAGATTGCCGATGCTGTCTACCAGTGCGTCGACCGCAATGTCTCCGCCGACAACCCCGAGCCGACCGAAATCAACCCGATGTTTATGATGGTCGACTCCAAGGCCCGCGGCTCCAAAACCCAGGTTCGCCAGCTCTCGGGCATGCGCGGCCTGATGGCGCGCCCCGACGGCTCCATCATCGAAACCCCGATTACCGCCTCCTTCCGCGAAGGCCTGGGCGTCTTGGAATACTTCATCTCCACCCACGGCGCGCGCAAGGGTCTCTCCGACACCGCGCTCAAGACCGCCGACGCCGGGTACCTCACCCGCAAACTCGTCGATGTCGCGCAGGATGTCATCATCACCACCCTCGACTGCAACACCGTCAACGGCATCGAGGTTGAGGCGGTCGAGGAGGGCGACGAGGTAATCGTGCCGCTGCGCACGCGCATTCTCGGGCGCACTGCGCTGCGTGAAATCCGCAACCCCACCACCGGCGAAGTCATCTGCCCAGCCAACGGCGATATCGACGAGAAGGTCTGCAAGGCGGTCGAGGACGCGGGTGTTGAGAAGGTTTGGATTCGTTCGGGTCTGACCTGCGATGCGCCCCACGGCATGTGCGCCAAGTGCTACGGTCGCGACCTCTCCACGGGCAAACTTGTGGAGATTGGCTCGGCGGTCGGCATCATCGCCGCG
>JAXFQS010000084.1:0-72094 GCA_034178815.1 Kiritimatiellia bacterium
GACAGTTTCTCCATCGACACCAATAATAAAGAGTGGAACGACATCGTCCACCGGCGTCAGACCATCACCCGCGCCGACGCCCGAATGATCTTCCAAAACCTCGTCAACTACGGCCTCTACCACAAACCATCCGACCCGCCCGACGACTGGCCGGAAGGCGAACTCCCCGAACGCCGCGCACGCGTCAATGCCAACTTCAATGGGCGTATGGCACGCCGAGATGTCCTCTTCGATCAGGATTTGCTGGATGAAATCGAAACAACCGTACGCCTCTTCAATCGCTAGCCTCGCACTCCTCATCCTCGTAGGCTGCGCCACCCAACGAACCGTCATCCGCAAAGACGGCGACCCCGAAATAAAAGTCTACGGCCCAGACCGCATCATTGCCTTCGGGCAGACCATTCCACTTGAAAACCTTGACCGGGCCGTGCGCCAACACCGCCTCTCCGAACACGAAAACCTCCAGATTATGTTCTATACCGACCGACGCACCGATCAACCGCTAATGAAGGCCGTCACCGCCGAACTCCTCCAGGCCAAGCAGAAACAATTCCACCTCTCCCGCCCACGCCACGCCACCTCAACCGTCAAGGAACCCCAACCATGAACGCACTTATCGTCTGCTCCGACGGATTCGAGGAAATCGAAACCCTCGCCGTAGCCGACATCCTCCGCCGAGGCCAAGTCGATGTCACCATTGCCACCCTCGAATCAAGCCCCCGCCCGCTCATTGGCGCAAGGACCGTCCGCCTACTTCCAGACGCCACCCTCACCGACTGCGCCAACACCCCCTTCGACGCCCTCATTCTCCCCGGCGGATGGCAAAATGCACTGAACCTTGCCGCCTCACCCCTCCTCGCGCAGATACTCAGCCAGCGCGCCCAAAACAACCAACTCATCGCCGCCATTTGCGCCTCCCCCGCCATCGTGCTCGGAGCCTGCGGTCTCCCCGGAACCAACCGCCGCGCCACCTGCTATCCAGGCCTCGAAGACCGCCTCCAGGCGATACCGACCGAGGCCGATGTCGTCGAAGACGCCAACTACATTACCTCCCGAGGCCCCGCCACCGCCATACCCTTCGCCCTCGCCATCCTTTCCCGCCTGGCCGGCAAAGAAATAGCCGCCCACATCGCCAGCGACCTGCTTTTCAGGAACTGACCCCTCGGGCACGAAAAGTCTTGCAGGTGTCCATCCTTTTTGATAACATCTTCCTTCCATACAGTTTGAAAGTTGCGTAGCCGGAGCCTAGACTTTTATGAAGAAAGACATCCATCCCAAGTACGAAGACGCCACCATCTCCTGCGCCTGCGGGAATGTGATTCATACCCGTTCCACCGTCAAGGCCATGCATGTGAACACCTGTAGCGCCTGCCATCCTTACTTTACCGGAACCAAGACCCTCATCGACACCGAGGGCCGTATCGACCTCTTCAAGAAGCGCTACGGCAAAAAAGCCTAAGCAACCGCCGCGTTTCCCCCTTTCCCTGAGAAGACCGGCTCGTACACAAACCCGTACGGCTGGTCTCTTTTTGTACCAACATGCAGATTACCCGAGAGCAGATCCGACGCCGCCTCGAACCCTTGGCCGAGACCGAGTCCGCCCTAGCCGATCCGGCGGTTCTCGGCAATCCGGCGAAGTACCGCGAAGCCCTCCGCCGCCACGCTTCGCTCAAACGCCTGGAGAGTGCGGCGCACGCCTGTTTTTCCGCCGAGGATGAACTCGACGCCAGCCGAAATCTGCTCCAGGAGGCCGGAGAGGATGCCGAGATGGCGGCCATGGCGCAGGAAGAAATCGCCCGTTTGGAGGCAACCCTTCCAGAACTGCAGCACAAGTTGATGGCCTGTCTGCTTCCCGACGATCCGCTCGAAGGGAGGGCGGCGATGTTCGAGCTTCGTGCGGGCACTGGGGGCGAGGAAGCGGCTTTGTTCGCGGCCGATTTATTCCGCATGTATAGTCGGTATTGCGAGTCTCACGGCTACACGGTCAGCGTAATGGATGCCTCTCCGACTGAGATTGGCGGCTACAAGGAGATTATCTTCACGGTTACCGGGGAGAATGCTTACGGGAGGTTCCAGTTCGAGAGCGGGGGACACCGGGTGCAACGCGTTCCGGTGACTGAGGCGCAGGGACGAATCCACACATCTGCCGCGACTCTCGTAGTTCTGCCGGAAGCCGACGAGGAGGATGATTTGGTCATACCCGAGTCGGAGTTGCGAATCGACATTTTCTGCGCTGGGGGCCATGGCGGTCAGGGGGTCAATACGACCTACTCGGCCATCCGCATTACCCATTTACCGACCGGTCTGGTGGCGCAATGTCAGGACGAGCGTTCACAGCACAAGAACAAGGCGAAGGCAATGAAAGTGCTCCGTTCGCGCATTCTCGACGCGCGCCGCCAAGCCGCCGATGCCGCCGCCGGGGCTACACGCTTGGGGCTGCGGGGGTCGGGCGACCGCTCCCAGCGCATTCGCACCTACAACTTCCCCCAGAACCGTCTGACGGACCATCGGATCAACTTGACGCTCTACTCGCTCGACCGGGTTATGGAGGGCGAGATGGACGAACTTTTGGATGCGCTTCATGCGCACGATATCGAGCAGCGCCTGCAAGCGCAAGGGCTTGGCAAGAACGCCCAATAGGCTGCTGGAACTACGCCTCCTATGGTCTCCTTGGCGCGGCGGACAAGGTTCACGCGTTTTGCCCGCCCAGCCGTCGCGCTTTGGCATTGTTCGAGGCGGTCGGGGTCTGAGTTTTCCTTAGGAATCAACTTGCTGCGGGACGCACAGGCAGACGAATTTCCAAGGGTATTGAATACACCGATTCGTTGAGCCGGATTGCGATGATTCAACAGGGTGTCCAGATTCTCGTATGGGGGCGTTGACCTCTTTTCAAGGAATTCATTGACAGGTTTTGAGCGCGCTGGTAGGCAGGAATTGGTCAGACAGGTTGATACGAATGGGGCCGTTTGATTGGTAGGAACCGGAGCGAACGGTTCCTGCGATTGAAGGCATCGGGAAAAGTCAGTCGAGGCAAGCGAATGATAACTCAAGACACTCGAAAACTCTCGGAAGGGGACATCTATGTGGCGCTCCGGGGGGAACGGTTTGACGGACACGACTTCGTCTGCTCCGCCTTTGAAAAAGGGGCCTTGGAAGCGTGGGTCTGCGCCGATTGGATGCCACCAGAGGGGTGCTCAGGCAGGCTTCGAAGATTCCCCGACACACGCTTGGCTTTGGGCGACGAAGCCCGCCGCTACCGCCAAACCCTTGCCGCCACCGTCATCGGCGTCACGGGTTCCGCCGGCAAAACGACCACCAAGGAACTCCTTGCCGCGACATTCTCCCGTGCGCGACGGACGCGCGCCACCGAGGGAAATTACAACAACGATATCGGGCTGCCGCTGACCCTGCTCAACCTCCCCCGGAATGTCGAAGTCGCTATCGTCGAGGCGGGAACCAACCATCCCGGAGAAATCGCCAACCTAGCCGGAATCTTGCAACCTTCGGCGGCGGTGATTACCGGGATTGGACCGGCGCATATCGAATACTTCGGCTCGCTCGAAGCCATCGCCCGCGAGAAAGGTGCCCTCCTTGCCGCCCTTCCAAAAGACGGACTTGCCGTGCTTCCTATGGAAGATCCGCACTTTGCCCTGCTCGCCGCGATGGCCCCCTGCCGCGTCATTTCGACCTCCGTTCACGACCGCGCCGCCGACTACTGCTCGGACGCGCTGGACTTGCCGGGACTGGAACTTTCGGGGGACTACAACCGCTCCAATGTGGTTCTGGCCTATGCTATGGCGCGCGAGCAAGGGTTGACCAGACAGGAAGCCCTTGACGGCCTCCAGACCTTTCGTCCGCCGGCGATGCGCGGTGCCCTCCAAATCAAAGGCCCCTACCGAATCGTGGATGACACCTACAACGCCAACCCCTTGAGCATGACCTGCGCCGTGCAAGCCTTCGCCCTGCGCCAGGAGGCATCAAAAGTCCTCTGTCTCGGGGATATGCTCGAACTCGGGGAGCACGCCCGCGACCTCCATCGGAAGGTCGGATTCGACGCCGCCGGAAGGGGTGACTGGCGCCTGCTGGTGCTCGTCGGGCAGGAGGCCAAAGCCATTGCGGAAGGGGCCATTGAAGCCGGCTATCCGTCCCTAAAGATACGCACCTTCGCGACCGCGGATGAGGCGGCAAGCCATCTAGGAGAATGGCTCCGGGAGGGCGATTGCCTGATGCTCAAAGCATCCCGGGGCATCCACTTGGAGCGAATCATCGAAGCGCTCCCAATAAAATAGCCGCCGGTTGCGTTAGGAAATTGAAGGAGTGTACCTTATGAGAGCATTCGTTAGCATCATCGCCACCCTTTGCTTGCTATCTGCCGCCCACGCGCAAACCAACCAACCGAGGCCAGAGGTGCGTACCCGCAGCGCCCAGAGAACCCCGTCCTCCGGGCCGAACCAACGCCTCGTGCAATACCTCTGCCGCCCATCCGTCGCCCGCAAAGTCGGCGTTTCCCCAGAGACCGTCGCGCGCATCAAACAGCAACTCGAAGCAATAGCCGTCCAAGAACGCCCAATCCGCGAAGAACTCGACAAGAAGTTCCGCGCCAATGTCCGACTCGCCAAGAAAATCCTCTCCTCCCGCGACGAAAAACCGGAGGCTTTGATAGCCGCCACCGAGGCCATCAGCGCCCTGCACGCCAAACTCGCCCTCTTGGACATCCAGAAACTGCTGGTACTGCGTGACAACCTCACCCCTGAGCAGAGCGAGTGCCTCCTCAAATGCATCCGCGAAGAGCGGCGGATGCCTACCAAACGCCCCGCCAAAGGGATACCGCCCACCCATGACACCAAGTGACATTCCCGCCGTCCATCGGCTACTGCTCGCCCGCTTCAAAGTCACCCCATCGCCCATTATCGAACTCATCGCGGCGCAAACTCAAGACCCATTCAAAGTCCTGATTGGCACCATCCTGTCGGCCCGGACGAAGGATGCCTGCACCGCCGGTGCTTGCCGCCGGCTGTTGCCGCTCATACACGAACCCGAAGATCTGGCTCGGCTACCAATCGAGGAGTTGGAGCGGTTGATTTTCCCCGTCGGGTTCTACCGTGCCAAGGCGCGGCATCTGCACGACCTGCCCGCTGTGCTCGGCGAGAAGTTCGGCGGGGTCTTGCCGCAGACGGTCGAAGAACTTTGCGAACTGCCGGGGGTGGGAAGGAAAACGGCGAACCTCGTGGTGGCGGTTGGATTTGACAAGCCTGCCGTCTGCGTCGATGTTCATGTGCATCGCATCAGCAACCGTCTCGGCCTGGTGCACACGAAGTCGCCTTTCGAGACCGAAATGGCTCTGCGGAAGGTCTTGCCGAAGCGCTATTGGAAGACTTGGAACTCCATCATCGTCTCCTTCGGGCAGACGCTCTGCGCGCCCCGCAATCCCCGCTGTTGCGACTGCCCCATTCGCCGCTATTGCCCCAGCGCAACCTAATCAGCGGCTGATTGTCCAAGCCCCCGTCCTGCGCCGCCGCCCGAACCGATTCCGTCAACGGTACGCGCCGCCTGAAGCCTTTTGCCTGCCCGCACGAGGGGATTGCCGCACGCTTGGAGCCCATGCGCCGACGCTCGCAAGAGGTACCAACCTAGCGAACCGATTTCTAGTCGACAATGGCGTCCGGGTGTGGTAAACTTTGGGTCGTTTAGGTTGGCACCTTTCGCCACCTTTCCTACGCACCTTTTTGCCCGAGGATTTTCCGCCATGCTGATACTCGACAACGCCTTTGTCTCCGACTTTCTGGCCGACTTCGCCGAGCAGTCCGGTCGCCCCGTGCTCGACACGCCCAGCACCCGCTCGCGCCTGTCAGGGCGCCGCATCAACTGGGCCTCCAAAGCCGATTCCGGCCCGCACTACTCCACCTCTGAGAACGCCATTCCCCTAGTTGCGCAGGGCTTTTTCGGCGAAGAAATCAAGCGTATGGTCGGCTTGATGAAGGACAAAGCCCGCTTCCGTGAAGCCATCGCCGGCTGCTACCCCACCTTCCGCTGCGTGCGCGTCCCACTCGACGCCTTGAACGCCTGGACGCCAGACTTCTATCCCTTCGTCCTCAAGCCCGCCGTCGGCTTCCTGAGCGAAGGCGTCTACAATGTCCGAACCCCCGAGGAACTCGCCCGCGTCAAACGCGACATCTTGGATAACGCCCAGCGCAGCGCATTCTCCAAGGCCGTTGTCGACAAAACACTCTTCATCGCCGAAACCTTCCTCGACGGCCCCGAACTCGCAGCAGACGCCTTCTATCTCGACAACGGAACGCCCGTCATCACCAACATCTACCTCCATCCCTTCAACGGCGCAGACGATGTCAGCGACCGTTGCTACATCACCTCGCGCTCCCTCCTCGATCGCTACCTCGAACCCATCCGCCAGGCCTATGCCACCATTGGCAAAACCCTCGGACTCAGCCGCATTCCCGTCCATGCCGAGTTCCGCGACACCGCCAGCGGAATCGTTCCAATCGAGTTCAACCCTTTGCGCTTCGCCGGCTGGTGCACGACCGACTTGACCTGGTTTGCCTACCATATCAACCAGTACCAGCACTACTTCGACCAGCGCCAGCCCCAATTCCCCGAAGACGACGGGTGCCTTCACTATTTCATGCTCGCCGAAAGGCCCGCAGGCGTCGAGGGGAAACAATGCGACTACGCCGCTCTGCGCCAAGCCGTCCCCGGACTCGTTGAAATGCGTCCCATCGATTACAACCACAATCCCCTCGCCGCCATCAACTTCGGATCGGTTCCGGGGATGGCGGAAATCGACACCATTCTCAAGCTCGACATGGCCCAATTCTTCCACTGAAGAACCGCCCGGTGATTCGAATCCGACACATCCGGTCTTACCTTGCGCTCCTGCTCCTCGGCGGTTGCGGTCAGCCCGTTCCCAAGGCAGAATCCAGACCTCAGGAAACGCCGCCGCCAGAGCCGCCCCCGCTCATCGTCGAGGTTGTTCCCCCCGAACCCGAGCCCTTCCGTCTCTACGCCCCGACCAGGCAGCACTGCCTCGACGGCAGCCGCGTGACCAACATCTTTATGCACGCTGGGAATGGCAACCCGGAGAGCGGGCTTTTTGGTTTCCAGCGTGCGGCGGCGGACGGCAGACCCAGGCTCCACGAGGGCATCGACATTGCACCGTTGGCGCGTGACAAACGCCGCCGACCGCTCGATGAAGTCACCGCCGCCGCAACGGGGACTGTCGCCTATGTCAACCGCCGCGCCGGGGATTCGTCCTACGGCATCTACATCGTCATTCTCCACCAAGCCCCTCATCTCGGACCTGTCTATACCCTCTATGCACACCTTGCTAGCATTGCCCCCGACATCAAGCCAGGAAAAACTGTCGTTGCTGGCAACCTTTTGGGGCGAATCGGCAACACCCCCGGGTTTCCGCTCTCCCGCGCGCACCTCCACTTCGAATGCGGGCTAATCAACAACAACCGCTTTGCCCGCTGGTACCACGACCGCTACCTCAAGCGCCATCCCCCGAAAAAGAACCGCCCCCGACCTGCCGACCACGGTATCTTCCACGGCTCCAACCTCACGGGACTCAACCCGAACGACCTCTTCCGCATCCGTGCCGAAGACGCCAGCGTCCCCTTGCTTCCCTACCTCCGAGAGTTGCCCATCGCATTCACACTCCTCTGCAAAACCAATCGCATCCCCGACTACTTCCGCCGCTACCCCGCCCTCTGGAGCGGGGAGCCCTTCCGCCCGGGAACCATCCGACTAAGCGTCTCGCAGGAAGGGATTGTCCTGCGCGGCACGAACGAACCCGAATCGAACGAAGCAACAGCCCTCCCCAAAATCCTCGCCGTCAACACCACCCTGCCTGGACTTCTCGGTCGCCGCTATGTACGCCCCGACGGCGCGCGGTGGAAACTCACACCCTCGGGAGAAGAGTGGCTCGACGCCTTCCTCTACTGACACAGCATGGCCGGAATCCGCATCGAAAACCTCACCAAGACCTACCCCGGCGGCTCGAAAGCCGTCGACAAAATCTCCCTCTCCATTGCTGACGGCGAGTTCATCGTACTCGTTGGCCCCTCCGGCTGCGGCAAGTCGACAACCCTCCGCATGGTGGCCGGGCTCGAAACCATCACCTCCGGCACAATCCACATCGGAGAACGCCTAGTCAACGACCTCCCCCCAAAAGCGCGCGACATCGCGATGGTCTTCCAAAACTACGCGCTCTATCCCCACATGAGCGTGGAAGAAAACATGGCATTCGGACTCAAACTCCGCAAAGTCCCGAAAGAAGAGATTCGCCGCCGCGTCGCCGAAACCGCCGCAGCCCTCGGTCTAGAACCCTACCTCAAACGCCGCCCATCCCAACTCTCCGGCGGCCAGCGCCAACGCGTGGCAGTCGGCCGCGCCATCGTCCGCCAACCAGCCGCATTCCTCTTCGACGAACCCCTCTCGAATCTCGATGCCAAAATGCGCGTAGAAATGCGCGAAGAGATTCACCGCCTACACCGCCGCCTGGGCGCAACCATGCTCTATGTCACCCATGACCAAACCGAGGCAATGACCCTGGCCGACCGCGTCGTCGTGATGAACTCAGGCGTCATTCTCCAGACCGGAGCACCGTTGGAAGTCTACAACCGACCGGCCAATCTCTTCACCGCAGCCTTCATTGGAACGCCCCCGATGAATCTCGTCCCCGAGGGCGACCGCATCCTTGGGTTCCGTCCCGAAGATGCCCTTTTGACCGCCGAAACAGGCTCATTCGCGCTCCCCGAGGGTGTCGTGGAACTGCTTGAACCAGTGGGCGCGGAAACCATCGCCCATGTGAACCTTCCAGGGTGTTCGAGCCGCATCCAAGTCCGCCTTTCTCCCGATGCACCCATCCGCGAAGGTCAGCACCTGTCGCTCCACATCAAAGCCGGGCGCCGCCACCTGTTCGACGCAGCCACGGGACAAAGAGTTGCCGACCGCTAACCACCCTTGAAGGCCACCATTATGCAGCTCCGCTTCCCGACCGACACGCGCTGGCGTCTACTCCCGCTGGCCCTGATCGTTATCGCCTATGCCTTCTGGCCGGCAATTTCTTTCACACTGTGGGTTTTCGGAGATACTTCCGAGGACATGGCCTACGGCTGGGTGATTCCCTTGATTGTCGGGGCCATCGTCTGGAAGCGCCGAGATGCGCTCCGTTGTGCGGCGGAGAGCCCCAGCCTAGTGGGTACGCTTTCGTGGCTGATTGGGCTTCTGTTCTTCTGGATTGGCAGCCGCGGGAACCAGCAACGCTTTCTGCAGTTGGCACTGGTGTGGATGGTTTGGGCGATACCGTATGCTTTCTGGGGATGGAGGGTGGCGAAGCTGATGATTTACCCGGCGTGCTACTCGCTTTTGATTATTCCTCTAAGTTTTCTGGACGCCATCACCTTTCCGCTCCGTCTGGCGTCTTCTTGGGTATCCGTGGCTCTGCTCAATGGTTTCGGCATCGAGGCGAGACGGATAGGAACGGCGCTGATTGGAGCGAACTTCCAACTGGATGTGGCGGATCCTTGTAGCGGGATTCGTTCGCTTGTCGTGCTGTTGGCATTGACTGCTGGCTATGCGGGGATTCACCGCCACTTCCGGTGGTGGACGAAAGCTCTGCTGGTGGCATCTGCATTGCCGCTGGCCTTTCTGGGAAATATCATCCGGTTGACGACGACGGCAGTGGCGTGTGCCTGTTTCGGGCAAGAAATCGGGATGTACTATCACGACCAGGCGGGGTATCTGACCTTCCCGTTGGTGATGCTGATTGTCCTTGTGTTGGTCGACTACTTCTCGAATCGGCAGCCGGCTCCGCCGCTTCAACGGGAGACTCCGATTCCTTCCGCGGGGTGGATTTCGCTACTGCCAATCGGCGCCATGATGGGCATCTTCGTGACTGGCTCCTGGCTTATCCAAAGGCAGCCGCCGCCCGACTATGAGCCCGATTCCTACATTGCCCAGGCGCTTCCGGATGTGCCTGGTTTCACCTCCTCGTTCGACTTGCATTGCCAGAATCCGGACTGTCTCTTGTCGACCTCCAGCGACAAGAAAGCGTGCCCTCTCTGCGGCGGGAAACTGGAGCGTGTGCCGCTTGCCGAACTGACGATTCTGCCGTCGGACACGCGTTTCCTGAAGCGCAACTACACGGGGGCGGACGGGGTTCCTCTTCGGGTCAGCGTTTTAGTCTCCGGGCGCTCGCGGATGAGCATCCACCGTCCGGAGATGTGCCTTCCCGGGCAGGGCTACACGATTTCGGACAGCTATGTGGTGGAGATACCTCTGGCCGACGGTTCAACGGTCAAGGCCAACTGTGTCACGGCCGCGAGGCTGGGCGAACCTCCGGTTGGACTGCTCTATTGGTTTGAGAATCCGCACGGTAGCGCCTACTCGCACTATGAGCGAATTTTCTCGGATATTTGGGCGCGGACGGTGCACAACCGGATGATTCGATGGAGCGCGATTCTGATTATGCGCGAACGCCCCTACGATGAGGCGGCGCTGGAGCAGACGGCGCAGTTTCTGAGCCTGTGGCGGCCTCGGGTGGTGCGCCGCTGATGAACCTTTTCTCGCATCTCTCCGAAGAGGAGGACAGGGAGTTCCTGTCGCGGCAGATTCTCACCTGCATCGGAAACAAGCGAGCACTTTTGGGGCCGATTGCCGATGCGATAGGGGTTGTGAGGAAGGCGCTCGGTGGGGGAAAAATGCGTTGCTTCGACCTCTTTTCAGGGAGCGGAATCGTCTCGCGCCTGTTCAAGCAATTCGCCTCGCTCGTGGTCGCCTGCGATCAGGAACGCTACGCCTCGGTGGTCTCCAGGTGCTACCTTTCCAACCGCCGTGTACTGGCGGAAAAGGAGTTCGCCAACTGCTTCGAAGAGTGGAAGAACTGGGTCGAGAAGAACCTCGAACCGGGCTTTCTCACGCGCCTCTATGCGCCCGCGAACGATGCCGACATCCAGCCGGGCGAGCGGGCCTTCTACACCCGGGCGAATGCCGAAATCCTGGATACCGCCCGCCGCGCACTCGACCGCATCGTTCCCCCGCGCTATGCCGACTTGCTGCTGGGGCCGCTCCTTTCCGAAGCCTCGATCCACGCCAACACTTCCGGCGTGTTCAAGGGCTTCTACAAGAATCGCAAAGGCACCGGAGCGTTCGGCGGCGAAGGTCGAAACGCGCTCACGCGCATCTGCGGAAAGGTCGTTCTGCAACACCCCGTCCTCTCCCGTTTCGACTGCGACAGCCTCGTCCTAGAAGGCGACGCCAACGCACTCGCCGCGACAGCCCCGGAGGTCGATCTGGCCTATGTCGACCCGCCCTACAATCAACACCCCTACGGGTCGAACTACTTTATGCTGAACCTGTTGGCTGACTACCGGGAGCCGGATGCCGTCAGCCCGGTCAGCGGCATTCCGCGCAACTGGAACCGGTCGGTCTACAACAGCCGAAAGGAGGCCGCACCGGCCTTCTTCAGCCTGCTGGAAACCATCCGCGCCAAGTACCTGCTCGTCTCCTACAACTCCGAAGGATTCATTCCGCACGCCGAACTGGAAGCCTGCCTGGCGCGGCTCGGGCAAGTCACCTCGACCGCCATCTCCTACAACACCTTCCGGGGAAGCCGAAACCTCCGCGCGCGCGCACCGCGCGTCATCGAGTACCTCTTCCTCGTCAAGCGCGCCTGACGGCGACTAGGCAGGAGTCGCCTGCGTTGATACCAACCTTTCGGGCGAAACGATAGCCACCACACATGCCCCAAGGTGCCTATCCGACCGTGTGAAAGGTTCCCACCTATCCCCCTCCCCTAAAACAGAAACGGGAGGTTGCGATAGGCAACCTCCCTCAGAGGGACACAGCCTGTCGAACGGCTAGAAGTGGCGCGGCCCCAGCGCCGGGCCAAGCGAACGCTCCTGCTGAAGCAGTTTCAACGCCTCGGGGATACGCTGCCTCAGTTGCGACACCTGGCTCAACCGCTTCAGCGCCGTCTCGCCGCCAACCTTGAGCGCCTGAAGCAACGCCTGGTGCCCATACTGCACCTGCCCTACTTCGTAGTAGAGAATTGCCAAGTTCCCCCACATCATCCAGTCATTCGGACAGAGTTTCAGATAGCGGGAATAGATGCTCATCACGGGCTTGTACGCCTGCGCCTGAAGCGCCGCTTGGAGCAGCGTCTGCAATTGTTCAGGCGAGAGATTGGGATACTTCAACGCCCGATCGATAGCCGTTGCCGCCGCCTCCAAGCGGCGCATTGTCGCCAGCACACGGGCAATCGTGCAAAGATCGGCAGGCGCCAAATTGGGAATCTTGAGCAGTTGCTCGTAGGCCTGCCCCGCGTGAAGCCCATCGCCCAAGTCATAATAGGCGGAAGCCAGCGTGGCGAGTTCCTTCGGAGAAATGGTTCCATTGCCCATTTTCGGCGCCAACGCAGCAACAGTCTGGCGCGCCTTGAGCACCCCTTCGAGGTTCGCGCAAAGACCAAGCGAACGCGTATTCTTCGGATCTCTGGCGTTGAACTCGCGCAGCACGCGAAGCGCTTCCTCCAGCCGGTTTTGGGGAATCAGCACCTCTTGAACCAGGCGGAAGTTGGCCTCCGGGCTGACCGGGTAGAGCGCACGCCCCTGCTCGAAAGCAATCTCGCTCTCGCGCCTCATGCCGCGATTGGCATAGAGCCCCGCCAACGCGCAACGCAACTTCGAGAAAGATTTCTGCGCGACCAAATCGCGACGGAATTTGCGGTCACGGGTCAACCGCCGCAGGTACCAGTCCCAGAAATCCAAGTCGGCATTCGCCGTCCTTCTGTCCAGCGGAGTCTCCTTCGCGTTGATCTTCATAATCAGGCCGTGCGGCGAGAGGTAAGGATACATCCACGGAATGACATAACTCTCTTCGAGATAGAAGTCGTGGCGAGCGATATTCTTCTCCCACATCATACGGCAAAGGATGCCGTTGATTTCCATGACCCCGAGTGCTCCTGAGACTTGAACGCGGCCGTTTTCCACCCGCAAATCGGCGTTGGCGGCGCGCTTGCCCTGATTGACCTCTTCGACATAGATTTGGAACGCCTTTGCCGAATCATCCGCCGAAGGGATCCACATCTGATTGCCGTAAAGATCGCGTTCGACCGACATATAGGTGCCATCGGCGAGGGCATTCTGCGTGATGAGAAAGACATCCGGCCGCACATTCGCCGCATAGATCATATAGGTCGGCACGAAACGCCCTGGATCGGTTCCGCCGAAGAAGACGGCATTCGTGGTCATTGCCGGAGGATAGAGCGGATTGGGCAGAGGTTCTTCGTCGGGGGCGAGTTCTTCACGAATCGCGTCCGCCCCGCGCAACTGGTAATTGCCGAACTGCCAACCATAGTCGTGCCCATTCTGCTCGGCGGCACTGGCCTTGAAAACCAGATGGTCGTTCATAAAGTTCTCCCATACCGGCACGAGCGGCACCATCAGGGCAAGCACCGTAGCCCCAAGGCACGCCGGACGGAAGCAACTCGGCAGGTACTTGGCGCACACCTCCGCGCCAACGAAGAGCGCCAGAATCAACCCGTAGCCAATCCAGAGGGAATAGAGACCGTGGGAGGAGATGAACTTCACCTTCTGGATGAAGTAGTCCTGCAAATCGCCCGTGGGGTTGGCCAAAGCGATGAGCATGACCGACATCACCAGAAAGGCCAACATCGTGCCGATGAGCCATTGGCGGCTAAGCGGCGAAAACTCCTGGTGAAGCACGCAGTCGGCATCCGTCTTGCTGCCAGATGGGAGGAAGTTCCAAGCAAGCAAAAGCGCGCCGAATGTCAATCCAAATCCGAGGAAGATTGAGACAACACTGATGAGAACGGGCAAATGAGTGTGCCATATTGGAGTGTGCCACATTGTCGGCAGGACAGCCAACAAGATACGCGAAACCAACGCCCCGATTCCCAGCACGATTCCGACAATCGCCAAGCCGCGCGTGATACCCTCGGCGGTCATTCTGTCACGCCAGGAATCGCGGGCTATCGAGACCACTTGCGACAGCCCAATGGTCACGAATCCAACGGCGCTGAGCAACACCATCCCGCCCATCAGATACTTGTCGATACGCCAAAGCGGCTCGGTCTGGAAGAGTTCTGCTATGAAAACCACCAGGGCGCAGAACAGGAAGAGCACAACGGCGGGCAGCAGCATCCGGATTCGGCGATTGCGCCAGATGAAGTTCCAGGCGGAGAATGGCAGAATCGCCAACGGCGCGACCAGCAGGGTGAATTGGACGCGCACATCGGTGAAGTAGTCGCCCAGTTGCTGGAGAAAGCGTTCAGTGAAGATGCTCTGGGCCGAAATCTGCTCGTACTGCCCGCGCGTAATGGCGTGCTTGAAGCCTTCCCAAGTCCGCGGATAGCCCCAGTTCATCGGGGGATTGCGCAGGTCGGAGACGATTGGCATGTAGGCGTAGAAACTCACGCCCAATTCGCAGAAGAAGATGGTCGCGGCGACCGTTCTTCCGTTGGGCAGACAAATCAAAGCCAGCCCGAGCAGGAGGAAGTTCCACAACACCGGCCACCAGAACCACCAGGTGCTGGGGTGGGACAGTCCTAGGAGCGCACCTTTGCGCAACAGCAGGTAGACCGTCAACTGCACAAACGCCACCGCCACCGCGAAGAAGGTGGCGCCTCGGGTCAGCGCGGATGTGACCGTCAGATAGACTAGTAGCGCCACGACCACAACACCGACCGAGAGCCAATCCTGTATAGGACCGCGGAACCCTGTCGGTATGGATTGGGTAGGGAGCATTCCTATGACCACCAGCAAAACCAACGCAACTACGCCAAGGGCGACAACAATGGGAACCAGGTCGGAGAAGCGTCTGCCCTGGTTGGAGAGCAATCCGCCGATGGCCGACAACCCGATTGCGACCAGAACGAGGAGTCCAATCCAGCAATAGGTCGCCGGCGCAATCAAAGGTGCCCAGTCGAGATGGGCGTCCACGACCGGAGCCGTGGTCGAGAACCTAGCGGCAAGGGCGACAAGCACCGCGCCGACGATTAGAGGAGCCGCGAGGAGCAACATCTGCCAGTCAAGCGGCCTCTTGGCAAAAGTATTGAGGCGCGAATCCGGGCGCGAAACGGCAACCTTGGTCAGAAGCGTCAACGGCACGACAAGGCAGAGGCAGGCAACGCCCGAAACCAGCAGCCCGGCGTGCGGATAGGCGAAACGCGCCCCTGGTTCAACGAGTGGACGCAGGATGCAAGGGGTCGAACTGGTGGCTCCGGGGAATGCCGTAGGCAGGGCGCCGAGCTGCAACATCCAGGCCGTCAGAAGGATGGGAATCGCCACCAGAACAAAGTCCCGGAAAAGGCTGGCGTTGCGCATGAAGATGATGAAGGCGAGCGGCACCGCCGCCAGCAGGAGCACCTGGTAGTTGGTCAGTCCGAGACCAAAAACAAAGGCCAACAGCCAGAGCGTTTTGTCGCGCGGGGCTTTCATCCACTGGTAGGTCAAGAGAAACACCCACATCAGGAAAAGCGCACCAAGAGAGTAGACCTCGACAATCGTCGACTGAGACCACATCACCGGAGAGAAGGCAAAGGCCAGTGCGCCGCCAACTCCGCCGGCCCAACTGAACAGCGTGTCAAAAGCGGAAGACTTCTCCTCCTCCCGTCCGTTCCCACCGCGCAAATCGCTGAGCATGTCAGAGCCGGATCGCGTGATGAGCATCGCCGTGATGCCAGCCGCCAAAGCGCCCGCAACCGCCGAAGCCAGCGACACGGCGTAGGCCGGCGTAGGCTGGCCTCGGAAAGTAACCCAGTCGAACAGACGGCAGAAACCCCAACAGATCATCGTCCAGATGGGATAGCCGGGCGGATGGGGAACGCCGAGTGCGTTGGCGGCGGTAGCCAACTCGCCCGAATCTTCCAACCCGACAGAGGGCCCCAAGGTGAAGAAGTAGACGAGGAACGCCACGAGTGTGCCGGTCCAGAACGAAGCCCAATCGACGCGGCGGAAGAAGGAAGTGTTTTGCATAACGGTTGCGCCTTGGAAAGGTTAGGCTTTAGCAGGCGGAGGATTCAGGCCATATTGGGCGGCCAACTGGTCGAAGTCGGCAATCTGCTCGCGATACTTGACCACCAGACGCTTGAGTACCTGCACCTGCTTAGGCGAGAGGTAGGCCTTCTGCGCGTACTGGCGAGAGAGGCTGGAGAAGAACGACTTGTCGTCATAAGTCATACGCCCTCGTTTGAACGGCTCGGCCCACTCTTTGACCGAGTCGAGGGCGCGAATAATATCTTGAAGCCCCGCTTGGGCAGGATCCTCCTTGGGCGGCTCATCTGGAACATCGAGCCCCAATTCGCGCAACCGGGCCGAACCATTATCCAACTTCCGAACACTACGAAGCAGCATCCGGTCAAGAGCCCGCGCCTGGGCCGGTGAGAGCGCACGGCCGCCCGCGACCTGAGCCTTGATAGAGTCGACAAAGCGGCGCGTCTCGTCAGGCAACTGGAGTTCGGCCAGCAAAGCAAAGCGAGCCTCGGCTGCGCTCGTGTCGGGAGCATCGGAAGATTGGGGCTCCTCCGCCTGGTAGCCAAGACCGGCAAGCACGGACTCCGCCGTCGGCAACTGCTCCCTGTACCTCTGCGCCAGCCGGATAAGCGACGCAAGTTGACGGTCGCTAATGCGATCAGGTGTCTCAGCGAACTGGCGGGAGATGGATTCGACGAACTTGTGGTCGTCCAGCGTGCGGCGACCGTATTTGACCGGCTCGTGCCACTCCTTGACCCCGGAGAGCAGTTCGAGCAACACCTGGACGCGCTTGGGGTCGGCAGCCGGATCTTGTGTGTGCGCCATCCAGTCGCTGAAGTCGGAATAGAACTTGGCCATCATTTCGGTCCAAGGCACGGTGCCGTGTTCGACATGGTCGAGTTTGGACTCCATATCGGCGGTGAAGTCGACATTGACGAGGTTGCCGAGTTTGGCGACCAGCAGGTCGTTGACCTGAAACCCGAAGTCTGTCGGGGCGATTTGACGCTTGTTCCGGGAGATGTACTTGCGGGCGTCGAGGGTCTCAATGATGGCGGCGTAGGTGGACGGACGACCGACTCCGTTGCTCTCAAGGGCTTTGATGAGTGAGGCTTCGCTGAAACGCTTCGGGGGCTTGGTCTCTTTCCGGGTTGTGAGCCATTCGAGAGGCTGGAGACGATCGCCCACAACCAGTTCGGGGAGCGTATCGGGTTCTTCGTCCTCGTCGTCATCGTCCTCGGCAATATCACTCTGGGGCTTGCGGGCCTTCTTGGGATCGGCCTTGAGGACACGCTGGAAGCCGGGGAAGAGCACCTCGGTGGCGGAAGCGCTGAAGAGGTAGGAATGCGCTTGCTCCGGAGGCGGAGTCGAAAGGATTTCAACGGTATGTTGCCTCAGTTTCTGGGGGGCCATTTGGCTGGCGACGAAACGCCGCCAAATCAGGTCGTAAAGCTTGAAGGCAGGTGGGTCGAGCAAAGGGCGAACCTTTTCCGGCGTCAGGTTGACATCGGTGGGACGAATAGCCTCGTGCGCCTCCTGGGCATTGGTTCGGCTGGAGAAGAAGTTGGGCTTGGCCGGATAGTAGTCGGTGCCATAATGCTCCAAGATGAAGGTCTTAGCCGCCGTGCGCGCCTCCTGGGAGAGGTTGACGGAGTCCGTTCGCATATAGGTAATCAATCCGACCGGCGCTCCGTTGATTTCGACGCCTTCGTAAAGGTGCTGCGCCAGCGACATCGTGCGCGAGGGGGAAAAGCCGCAGAAGCTCGATGCCGCCTGCTGGAGGGTGGAGGTGATAAAGGGCGGCACGGCTCGGCGGAGAATGTCCTTGGTCTGCAAATCCTTGACGACCAGTGCGCGGCCTTCCAGTTGCGAAAGATGCGCCTGGGCGGCTGTTTCATCGGAAATCGTGACCTTGGCCTGTCCATCGATACGGGCCAGTCGCGCGGTGAAACTCTCATTGCCCTTGGCGACCTTCACGCCCATAACCCAGTAGGCTTCAGGCTTGAACTGGAGGATTTCGCGTTCGCGCTCGCAGACGAGCCTCAGGGCAACGGACTGGACACGGCCGGCGGAGGCTCCCCGGCGCACCTTTCTCCAAAGCATAGGGCTGACTTGGTAGCCGACAATGCGGTCTAGCACGCGGCGAGCCTGCTGGGCATTGACGCGGTCGATATCGATTTCGCCAGGATGGGCGAAGGCATTGCGGACGGCGTGCTCGGTGATTTCGTTGTATTGAACGCGCTTGAACTCGGCCTTGGGGGCGGCCTTTTGAAGCACTTCGCGCAGATGCCAGGCTATGGCCTCCCCTTCGCGGTCAGGGTCGGGGGCAAGGTAAATAGTGGGGCATTCCTTGGCGGCCTTGCGCAGTTCCTCAACTAACTTCTTCTTGTTCTTGGCGATGACATATTCGGGTTTGAAGCCGTGCTCGATGTCCACGCCCAGCATCCGCTCTGGCAAATCGCGGATGTGCCCGACAGACGATTTGACGAGGTAGTCGGGGCCGAGAATCTTGCCGATGGTTTTGGCCTTGGCGGGAGATTCGACGATAACAAGTTGCTTAGCCATAAGTCGTTCCGTGAGAAAATGGGTTGTCCGACCGGGAAGGGAGGCATCGCACCGGCTCGGACGGATTACGAGCGGAAGTAATAGCATATTTTCCCGCCGAATGCAAGCCCCATATATAATGTGTCGGGGGCGTGTCCCCGCTTGGCGGCAGAATGTTTCCTTTTTTGCTTTCTTCGGCAGTTTGGCCCCGACAAAAGCGCGGTACGGACGGTGGGGCGCAAGAAATGTTGAACTTGGCTCTGCGTTGTGTTAGAATGGAGGCATGAAACGCGCACTTACCAAACTACACCTTTTCGTTTTTGCCTGCTTCCTCCTGTTGGTGGCACCAGTCGCCACGGGGGAGCGGATTCCCCTTTGGCCTGAGGGTAAAATCCCCTTCTTCCAGCCCCATCAAATCGCCGCAATGACGGATGAGGCCGACAAGCCTGGCTTCAAGCCCGAGGAGCACCGCATGCCCTACTTGGAGTGGATGACACCGCCTGCGCCTGAAAAGAAGACCGATGCGTGCATGGTGCTCATCTCCGGCGGCGGCTATTTCAACTGCTGCGATGTGGGGCTGGTGGCGGAGTGGAACCGCAGGCTGACGGCCGAGGGGATTCAATGCGTCAACCTCGTCTACCGCACGCCGCGCCCCAAAGGGTTGCCCGTCTACGCTTCGGCGTGGGCGGATGGTCAGCGGGCGATTCGCCTGGTGCGCCGCGAGGCGGCGAAGCGCGGATTCAATCCGGAGAAGATCGGCGTCATCTCCATGTCGGCGGGATCTCATCTGGCGACTTTGCTGGCAACCTCTTCCCAAACGCCCGCCTATGAAAAGGTCGACGCGGTGGATGAGACGCCCTGCCACATCAACTGGGCCTGCCCGTTTGCGATTGGCTATGCGCTGACCGATGGGCAATATTGCCCCAATACGCGCCAAGGCGACGCCGTCGATGTGCGGCTGGGAAGCGAATTCAAATTCGACGCAAAGACCTGTCCAATGTGGCTATCCCACGGCGGGGTTGACGAGTATTCGCCGTTCGCCTCAACGCGGGTCTACCGCAAACTCCGGGAGTTAAAAGTCCCTGCCGAGTTGCATCTCTACCCCAACCGTCCGCACAGTGCCAACGGACTCGACCGGGCGATTGAGTTCATCCATCAGATGAACTTCACCGGACGACTCGGGCCGCAAGTAAAACTCTACGACCGCTACACGAACGACACGGCACGGGCGGACTATCAGAAGGAGGACATTTGGCCTGCCGGACGGATGCCGGATGTGCAGACAAACCAGTGCAAACCCTATCTGGAGTGGCACTTTCCGAAGATGCTCAAGACGCGTGCCATCCAAATCATCTACTCCGGCGGCGCCTACTGGGGCAACGGCCCGGACAGTTTCGAAGTCACCCCCATCCGCCGCTACCTCAACGAAAAGGGCATGACGGTTGTCACCATCAAATATCGCGTGCCGCGTCCGGGCAAAGGGCTGGCAAAGCACACAACCGCTTGGCAGGATCTCCAGCGCGCCATCCGCATCGTCAAGCAGCGGGCGCCGCAGTACAGCCTCGACCCGAACCGCATCGGCATTATGGGCTCATCCGCCGGCGGTCACCTGACGCTGATGGGGGCGACCAGTTCCCGGCGGCGTTCCTACCTGCCGATTGACGAGTTGGACCGGATTGCGTGCAATGTGAACTGGGCGATTGCGGTCTATCCCGCCTATGTACTGACCGATGGCGTGGACGGGGGCAACAAGTATCGCGGCAACCGCGACGAAGATCGGCTGGTTCGGGACTTTTCGTTCGACCTCGACACGCCGCCGATTTTCTTCATTCACGGCGACTCGGATGTCTACTCGTCGATGGGCTCGGTCAAGTGCTGGGAGCAACTTGCCCGAATGGGCATTCAGGGGGAACTCCATACCCTCGCGCTGAGAGACCACTGCTTCCAGCGGGAGGCCTCGCCGGGAACGGGCAGCTACAGTTGGATGGAGCAGATTGAGGCGTTCTTGGTCAAGCAAGGCGCATTTAAGTAAACCATACCCCTCCCCTCGATTCAGGCAGCCGCGCCGGACACCGTCGGAAAACGGGTTCGGCGCGCGCTTTTTTCTCCGCAGGCGGCGGATAGGCAGGGATGGGGGGCAAAGGTGCCTACCCGAAGCGTGCGAAGGTTGCTCTCATCCGAGGCCAAAGGTTGATACCCGCCGCGCCCCGAGGGAGCCACCAGACGATGGCTGCGGAAAGTTGCCCCAAGAGGCAACCGCGGCTTGCGCATCTGGGTCAAAGATGGTAGAGTATCGCACGCAATCCGGGAGTCCCCCATGGCGAAAAAGACCAATTACGACGAAGACAAAATAAAAACCCTCACTTCATTCGAGCACATACGCCTGCGCGCAGGAATGTACATCGGCCGCAAGAGCGATGGCTCGCAATACGAAGACGGCATCTACATTCTGCTTAAAGAGGTCATCGACAACGCCATCGACGAGCATATCATGGGTGCCGGGAACAAGGTCGATGTCACCGTCAACTACGACAGCGGCGAAGTCGCCGTGCGCGACTACGGGCGAGGAATCCCCTTGGGCAAAGTCGTCGAGTGCGTCTCTCAGATCAACACCGGAGGAAAGTACAACACCGACGCCTTCCAATTCTCCACCGGCCTCAACGGCGTCGGAACAAAGGCCGTCAACGCCCTCTCCAAAGCCTTCCTCGTCCGCTCCGTCCGCGAAGGCGAATATGTCGAAGCATCCTTCTCCAAAGGCGAACTGCTCAAAAAAAGTTCCGGCAAAGTCCGCGAGCCGAACGGGACCTTCGTCCAATTCACCCCAGACGAAGAGATGTTCCCCAAATACCGCTTCCTCGAAGAGCATGTCATCCGCCGCATGCGCATGTATGCCTACTTGAACGCCGGGCTCACCATCCGGCTCAACGGCAAAGAGATTCTCAGCCGCAACGGTCTGGTCGACCTCATCAACGACGAATCCCAGCACGACCAACTCTACGCCCCCATCCGCTTCCGAAGCAAGACCCTCGAACTCGCCTTCACCCACACCAACCGCTACAGCGAAAACTACTACTCCTTCGTCAACGGACAGTACACCAACGACGGCGGCACCCACCTCTCCGCATTCAAGGAAGGCATCCTCAAAGCCGTCAACGAATTCAGCAAAAACAAGAAATATGACGGCGACGATGTTCGCGAAGGAATCGTCGGCGCCATCGCCATCCGCCTGAAAGATCCCGTATTCGAGTCCCAGACCAAAAACAAACTCGGCAACACCGAAATCCGTGCCGACCTCGTCGCCGAAGTCAAGAAAGTCGTCGAGGCCGAATTGCACCGTGACGCCGCCACCGCCGAAAAGCTTGTCGAGAAGATCGAGGCGACAGCCCGTCTCCGCAAAGAAATCAGCAGCGTAAAGAAGACCGCGCGCGAGCGCGCCAGGGCCAGTTCCGTAAACATTGACGGGCTTGCCGACTGCAAGTACCACCGGAACGCGCGCAAGGCCAGCGATGCCAAGAAGGGCGAAGAGTCCTCCATTTTCATCACCGAAGGGCTCTCGGCGTCGGGCACGATCTCGAAGGCGAGGAACGCAGATGTGCAGGCGGTTTTCTCGCTTCGGGGCAAGCCGTTGAATGTCTGGAACCTGGAGCGGCCGTGCCTAGTGGAGAACAAGGAGTTCTTCAACCTGCTCAAGGCGCTCGGGCTAGTCGACGCAAACGGAATTCCCTTACCGACGATTGACGATCTGCGCTATCAAAAGGTGATTCTCGCGACGGATGCGGATGTGGACGGTTTGCACATCCGGAACCTGATGATTACCTTCTTCATCCGCTTTTTCGACAAAGTGGTCAAGGACGGTCATCTCTTTGTGCTGGAGACGCCCCTATTCCGCGTCCGGAACAAGAAGAACGAGAGCGAGAACTACTTCTGCTACTCCGAACAGGAGCGAGAGAAGGCACTCGCCAAGTGCGGCAAGAACGCGGAAATCACCCGATTCAAAGGGCTTGGGGAGATTTCGTCGGAGGAGTTCAAGGGCTTCATTGGGAAGAACATTCGTCTGCGCCCCGTGGATATGATGTCGGACACGAATATCTACGACACCATCCGTTTCTATATGGGCAACAACACCGCCGACCGCTACAATTATATTATGGACAATTTGATTGTAGACGCCTCGGAGGTCTAAACTCCGTTCACCCGCCGAAAGCCTGCTCCAGCGCGGCAAGCGTCAAACCGCCGGCGTTCTTTCCTAGCAACCTCTCGACATACTTCCCGAGTATGTCCGACTCCAGGTTCAACCTATCTCCGGCCCCCAAAGATGCCAATGTCGTGGCGCGCAAGGTTTCCGGGATCAGGTTCACCTCGAACCAGTCGTCGCCCAACCCGCTGACCGTCAAACTCACCCCGTCCAACGCCGCCGATCCCTTCAAGACCGTCCGCCTTGCAAACGCCCGGCTGCAACCAATCCGCAACACGCGGTCGCACCCGCGCGGCGTGACGGCGAGCACCGTTCCGATCTCGTCAATGTGTCCGGTCACCAAGTGCCCACCCAGCCGTTCCCCAAAAGCAAGCGCCCTTTCAAGGTTGACCGGGCCAACCGCGAGAGCCGTTTTCGAGAGGGTTTCCTCCAAGACATCGGCAGCAAACCAGTCGTTTCCGTGGCTCGTCACGGTCAGGCAGGTGCCCATCACCGCGACGCTTTCCCCATCGGCCAGCGGATCCGGCCAAGGCTTGAATCCAATCGTCAGGCGCCTACCCGTGCCCCTCGGGGCAAGCGTCCGGATAACGCCGATTTGCTGAACCAATCCGGTGAACATAGGTTACAGTCCTTGTTTCAAACGCTGCTTGATTTTGACCCCTTCGACGGCTTGCCCGCAGAGGATGCAAATGTCGGCATAAACCCGCGAGAGTTCGTCAGACTTCCACCCGTTCCTGTCACAGACCCCGCGGGCGAGGCGGATGGCTTCCTGGGGCATTCGCCCCTCCCAGTCGGCCGCCAAGATACGCGCCTGGGCCAGTTCGGATTGGTCGCGGAGTCCCTCGACGGAGGGGAATCTTTCAGGCAGTTTCCGCCACAGGTCGAGGGCTAGTCGATAGGCCTGGGCATCCTCGGCGGCATAGGCGGCGGCGAGGTGGTATTCAAGGCAGGAAGGGGCTTTCGAGGCGGCCGTGCGGAAGTGTTCGAGGGCGGCAGGGAAGTCGGTCTTTGCTCGCAAGGAGAAGGCGTAGTTGAAGTGGGCGGCGGCGGTGTCGTGCCCCATATCGAGAATCGCGGCGCGGGCCTTGGCAGCGCCGGGAATGTCGCCCAGTTTCTGCCGTCGCTGAGCCTCCAGTTCGAGGCGGTCGACGAGTTCGAGAATGAGCGGATCCTGGGGATTTGCCTGTCTGGGGAAGGTTTTGCCGTCGCCCAGACGGGTGGCGATGGCGAGTTGGCGTCCTTTGCCAGATGCGGCGAGGGCACGCGTCAGGAGGGAGTTGTAGACCTGCTCGTTCAGTCCCGCGCCGGGTTGGAGCCAGTCGAGGCGATTGGTGGCAATCTCCGGGAGAGATTGGAGGATACGGGCGCCCTGCTCTCGTGCGAACAAGAGGCGTATGGTGCTGGCAACCTTTTGGTTGCGGTGGTGGGTTACATAGGCATCGAGTCCCGAGGTTCCGGCGACATAGGCGGCGAAGAGGTTGGGCAGGGAGGTCAAGCCGGCCGCGGCAAGGGCTCGCATCAAGGCGGGCTCGGCATAGCGCAGAAGCATATTGCCTAGGGGAAGGTCGAACGGGGCGTTGGAAAGAAGCAGGAGGTAGTCGTTGATGCTGGTCTGCCAAAGTTGGGCGTGAGCGTAGCGCTTGCGCCAGAAGGCGAGTTCTTGAGCGAGGGCGGGTGGGTCGAGCGGTCGGACATCGAGTATAATCGCGAGGAGGCCGTCGGGGGCGAGATTTCGTGGCGTTGGATGGCGCGATGTGGGCCATTTCCAGGCGGGAGGCTGGCGGTAGAGGATGATATCGTAGCCGTTGGTGCGCGGCTGGGACGCGAGCAGGGAATGGAATAGACTTCGGTGGATTTCTGGACAATCGCCCATCACGATTCCACTTTGGGCGCGGGGGCGGACGAGCAGAGGCAGGGCGGTCTGGAGGGTGGTTGCGGCAAGGAATCGTTGTTCCATCGCCAACGGGCGGCCATCGGGCGCGAAGCTGATGCGCCCATAGCCTTCAACGGGGCTGGCGGTCGGCTTGGCGGCGTAGCCGGAGTCGCGATTCGCCAGCAACCCAAATGCGCCAGCCGCGCCGGATAGATCTAGGCTCCGAACGGTGAACAAGGTGGCCAGTCCGGTCAGCAGCAGAAGGGTTGCCCTCCAGAGGCGCCATTGGCTGATGCCGCGGGCAAGAGCATACCAGACTGCCCCCCACAATCCAATTGTCAGAAAGAAGGTTCGCACCAATGCTTGGGCGTAAAGCAAGGAGGAACGCTCTGGAGCGACTACGAGTTGAGCCCAGCCGTGCTGTAGCCACTTGAGAAGGAACGGCTGCGCCGCCCAGGCGGCAATCAGACACACCGCCCCCGCCCAACTGCGGAAAGGTTTGAAACGGGCGATGCCCCACCCCAGAAGCAAGGTTAGCCCCACGCCCAAAAGGACTACGCGCCAACTCCAGAGGGTGCTTCCGCCAAAGGCAATCAAGGCGGATATTTCCAGCACGGCAAGCAATACGCCTTCAAGGAGAAATAGCGCGGCAAGGAAGGATTGGAGGCGGGGCTTGGGCATCAATCGGCTCCTAGACGGGGAATCTCAGCAGCGCGTAGGTGTAACCCACATAGACCAGTAGCAGCACACCACCTTCCTTCCGGTTGACCCGACCCTGGCGTCCGCGGAAACCCGCGCTCATCGCCCAAAGAAAGATAGTCGTCAATGCCATAGTCGGCACATCGCGCCAGAAAATCGCGGGAATCACCCGAATCGGCTTGAGCACGCCCGCAATGCCAATTACACAGAGCAGATTGAAGAGATTCGACCCCAACACATTCCCCAGAGCAATGTCGTGCTGTCCCTTCCAGGCTGCCGCCACCGAAGAGGCCAGTTCGGGAAGAGATGTCCCCAAAGCCACAATCGTCAGGCCAATAACCAAGTCGCTCAACCCAAGCGCCTTTGCCAAGGCAATCGCCCCCCAGACCAGCAGTTTCGAACTCAACACCAACCCGCCCAAACCAGCCACGACATAGACCGAACCACGCACAAGCGAAAGTTCCTTTACCACCGGTTCCTCCGCCCCCCCCAACGCGTCCCTACGCACTGAAATCCAGATCAGACACCCAAAAGCCGCCAGCATCACTACGGCATTCCACCGCGAAATCCAGCCATTCGCCGCCAGACATCCAAACAAAACCATCGTCCCCAGCAAAACCGGAATCTCGTAGGTCACCACACTCCGCTTCGCCAGGATTGGATTGATTAGCGCCGTCACCCCCAGAATCAAACAGACATTTGTAATGTTCGAGCCAATCGCATTCCCCAGCGCCAACTCTGGGGCGTCGCCCAAAGCCGCCGTCGCCGAGACAATCATCTCAGGAAGCGAAGTCCCGAATCCCACCACCAACATCCCAATCAGCATCTGCGACATCCCCAAACGCCGCGCAATCGCCGCCGCACCGTCGACAAACCGATCTGCACTCCACACCAGCACCCCCAACCCGACGACAAGCGCCCCCGCAATCCGAAAAACTTCCATCGCCCACAGTCCTTAAATAGACACCCACTCCGCCGCCGAATCCACGCAAAGCGTCGGCTGATAGTCCCCCATCCGGCCAAAACCAAAACGGCAGAAACAACTCCTGACGCCCGCAGCCGAAGCCGCCGCCAAATCCGTCCAATTATCCCCAACGAGCCAATCCTCCGCCGACACCTCAACCCCTAAAGCCCGCGCCGCATAGGCAATCGGAAGGCCACTCGGCTTCAACTCCGGGCAATCCCCGCCCCCCACCACGACCCCGAAATAGGAACCAATCCCCAGCCCCTCCACAATTGCGCGGCTGAACCGCCCAGGCTTGTTCGTCACCACCCCCAACTTCTCCCCCCGATTGGCCAATACCCGCAAAGCCTCGGCAACCCCGGAATACAACCTCGTCTGGCAAAGCAAACGCTCCCCATAGTGCCGCTCTTGGATTGCCAGAGCCTCGTCAATACCCTTTCCCTCAAGTTCTGGAATCGCATCCACCACCAGCCGACGCATCCCATTTCCCACCTTAGCCACAACCGCCTCGCGCGCCACTTCAGGCAAACCAAGCTCCCGCCGCGTCGCATTCACCGCATCTGCCAAGTCTCCGCGCGAGTCAATCAGCGTACCATCCATATCAAACAAAAACATAGCAAAACCCCTCCTCGATACGCGTTCCCGGAAAAACAAACGGCATCCGAATCGCCAAGAATCGGACGCCGCAAGAAACAGCCACTCAGGCAATGGCCTATTGGGCTGGCACCGCAGGCCCCGGAGCCGTCGGCAAAGGCGGAACCTCCTGAGCCGCAGGTACCGGAGCCGCCACATCGCCCGCGACCACCGATGCGTTGGACTTCATGCTCACAATCGAAAGCACCAGCGTGTTGAGCAGAAACACAATGCCCAACACCACCGTCGCCTTCGTCAGCACATTCCCGACCTGCGCGCCAAAGACGGCCTCGCCCATGCCGCCGCCCATGGTGATTCCCGCAGCACCACCGTCCTTGCCCTTTTGGAGCATAACCACGATGCCCAGCAGAATCGCCACCAGAACCTCGATCACATAGAGGAAAACCGTCAGAATGGAGCCCATAGGTCGTCCTTTTCTCTTAGTGAACCTTGCCTTCAGCCTTGCGCTTCTCGATGATCTTTTCCGACAACTCGAAGGGAACACCCTCGTAGCGATCGAAGACCATCGTGAACGAACCGCGTCCCTGAGTCAGCGTGCGAATGGCGTTGGAGTAGCCGAACATCTCGCCCAACGGTACATGCCCATGGACTAGAAGCGAACCGCCCTTGGAATCCATGCCATCGACGCGGCCGCGACGCTGGCAGAGAGACCCGGATGCCGCGCCCATGTAGTCTTCGGGGACGGACACTTCAACATTCATTACCGGCTCGAGCAACTGGGGATTGGCCTTAAGGAAGCCCTGCTTGAAGGCCTGGCGGGCGGCTTCAATAAAGGCGAACTCGCTTGAGTCGACCTCGTGGAAGGAGCCGTCATAGACTGTCACCTTGACATCGACAACTGGATATCCCGCAACGGGGCCGGATGCCAGCGCGCGAATAATGCCTTTCTCGACGGCGGGAATATACTCGCCCGGGATTGCGCCACCCTTGACCTCGTTGACGAAGGCAAAGCCTTTGCCGGGGTCTTGGGGCTCGATGCGGATGCAGACATGACCGTACTGACCGCGACCGCCGGACTGTTTGGCGTGCTTGTATTCCGCCTCGACAGAGTGACGAATGGTTTCGCGGTAGGCGACTTCGGGGCGACCGACCTGGCAGGCGACATTGAACTCGCGGCGGAGGCGGTCGACGATAATCTCAAGGTGCAACTCACCCATACCGGAGATGACGGTTTCGGAGGTCTCTTGGTCGAAGGCGACGGTGAAGGTCGGGTCTTCCTGAGCCAGGGCATGGAGGGCGTTGCCGAGTTTCTCGTTGTCCTGTCGCGAGTCGGGCTTGATAGCGACGGAGATAACGGGCGCAGGGAACTCGATGGCTTCGAGAACAATGGGGTTGGCCTTGTCGCAGAGCGTATCGCCGGTGCGGGTCTTGCCGAGGCCGACAACCGCGACGATATCGCCGGTGTGGGCGTCTTCGAGGGCTTCCTGCCGGTTGGCGTGCATGCGGAAGAGGCGGCCGATGCGGGCAGATGCGCCGAGAGTGGAGTTGTAGATTTCCTGTCCGACGCTGAGGGTACCGGAGTAGATGCGCACGAAGGTAATCTTGCCCATGTGCTTGTCGGCCATAATCTTGAAGGCCAGACCGCAGAAGGGGGCATCATCGGCTGGTTCGCGCACGACGGTGGGGTCGTCTTGGGACTTGACGGCGCCGATGTCGAGCGGACTGGGGAGGAACATTACGACGGCGTCGAGGAGAAGCTGGACGCCTTTGTTCTTGAATGCGGTGCCGCAATAGGCGGGGACGATTGCGCGGTTGATGCAGCCTTTGCGCAGGCCTTTGATGATGTCTTCTTTGGAGAGGGTGCCTTCCTCGAAGAACTTGTTCATAAGTTCTTCGTCCTGCTCGGCGGCCTTTTCAATCATCTCCTGACGGGCGGCCTGACACTCTTCGAGGATGTCGGCGGGGATGTCTTTGATGATTTCGGTGGTGCCTTTGTCCTTCTCGTCGAAGTAGACGGCGTGCCATTCAAGGAGGTCGACGAGGCCCTGGAAGGTTTCGCCGGCGCCAATCGGCCAGACCATTTTGACGGGGTTGCCTTTAAGGTTGGTCTCGACCTCTTTGACTACGCGATGGTAGTCGGCGCCAATGCGGTCCATTTTGTTGACGAAGACGAGTTTGGGAACCTCGTATTTCTCGGACTGGCGCCAGACTTGCTCGGACTGGGGCTGAACGCCGCCGACGGCGCAGAAGAGGGCGACGGCGCCATCGAGCACGCGCAGGGAGCGTTCGACTTCGGCGGTGAAGTCGACATGTCCGGGGGTGTCGATGAGGGAAATCTGGTAGTCGTGCCACATGACGGCGGTGGCGGCGGAGGTAATGGTGATGCCGCGCTCTTGCTCTTGCACCATCCAGTCCATAGTGGCGGCGCCTTCGTGGACTTCGCCGATTTTGTGGGTCTTGCCGGAATAGAAGAGGATGCGTTCGCTGGTTGTGGTTTTGCCGGCATCGATATGGGCCATAATGCCGATGTTGCGAATCTTGTCAAGGGGGATTTTTCTTGCCATCAGGGACTCCAGGGTACTGGTAGGGTAAAGTCGAGAGGATAGCAAAAGCGGGCGCCGGACGCAAGGAAAAAGTGGCGGGGGCGGCTAGTTGGGGCGGGATTCGCGGCAAACGGTGATTTTGACGGCGGTAGCGATATCGAGGTTTTGAAGGCCTACGGGGGTAGTGTAGAGGCGCTCGGCGTCGGTAACGGGGCTGGGATGGTCGAGAGGGACGCCGACGAGGGCGCCGCGATGGAAGCCGTTCTGCTTGAGGCTTTCGCGCAAGGGGGTGGCGCTGATGCGCACGACGCGTGCGGTCTCACCGGTCTGGAGGCGGTTGAGGGTGGTGAAGTGGATGAAGGCGTTGAGTTTCTCAAAGGCGAGTTCGTCGAAACTGTGTTCGAGTTTGCAGGCGAGTTCGTCGGCGTGGCGCTCCTCTAATTTAAGGTAATGGCGAAGGAAGTAGCGCAGGGTGTGGTGGCGGGAGAGAATCTCGTCGGCCAACTGCTGGCCTTTTGGGGTGAGGCGGACTGGCTTGTAACTTTCGTATTCGACGAGCCCTTGATCGGTCAGCACGCGCATTGCCACGGAAACCGAGGGCATACGCACGCCGAGTTTCGCGGCGACATCGCTGACATGGGCGTGGCCGTGCAGTTCGATGGCCTCGGCAATGGCCTCCAAATAGTCCTCGTTGCTGGGTGTCATTGGCGCCATATTAGCAGAAGCAAACATTCTTCTCAAGCCAAATCGCCCCGCACTCGGGAAAGATTGCAACCATCGCCCCCGACTCCCACCAAAGACCATCCCCCGAACCTGCCAATCACCTCCCCCATCTCCTGTCTACCGACCGCCCTCAGAGTTTCCTACGAAACAAATGCCCGCGTGCCCCGCTTTTGGCTTGTTTTTCGCCTTGAAAAGTGCTATTATCTCGATTTTTCCGCATTCGGAGAAAAGACCGTGCGCCCGAGGCGAGTGCCATCGGGACTCTCGTGCGGCCCCATCCACAACCCACAGGGCAGAACGCGGGAACTCCAGCCATGCCGGCCGGAGCCGTATAGCGCGTTCCGCTCGAAAGCATCCAACTAATGGCAATCCGCAAACCGACCATCGACCGCCCCAAGACCGGCGACCTCTACGACCTGTTCAACGCCGCCCTCAGCGGCCAGAGCGTCAAGTTCGCCCCCGGCTCCATCGTCAAAGGCCGCATCAGCGCAATCAAAGGCAGCGATGTCTTCGTCAACATCGGCTACAAGTCCGAAGGCACCGTCAGCACCACCGAGTTCAAAGACCCCGAAGCCATTCAGGTCGGCGCCGAAATCGATGTCTTCCTCCAGAACCTCGAAGACGAAAAAACCGGCATGGTCGCCATCTCCAAACGCATGGCCGACGAGAAAATCCGCTGGGAAGCCATCATCGGAAAATACGCCGAAGGCGCAATCGTCCGCGGTGCCATCACCGGCAAAGTCCGCGGCGGGCTGACCGTCCAAATCGAAGATGTCGAAGCCTTCCTCCCCGGTTCCCAGATTGACCTCATCCCCGTCCACGACGCAGACGGCTACATCGGACAGACCTTCGAGTTCAAAGTCATCAAAATCTCCAACGAGCGCAAGAACATCATCGTCTCGCGCCGCGAACTCCTCGAAGACCAGCAGGCCGACAAGAAACGCGAACTCCTCGCCCAGATTGAAAAGGGCCAGATTCGCCGCGGCCGCGTCAAGAACATCACCGACTTCGGCGCCTTCATCGACCTCACCGGCATGGACGGCCTGCTCCACATCACCGACATGAGCTGGGGCCGCATCAAACACCCCTCCGAACTCCTCAAAGTCGGACAGGAACTCGATGTCATGGTTCTCGATGTCGACCTCGAACGCGAACGCGTCTCCCTCGGTCTCAAACAGGCCCAGCCCAACCCCTGGGACGGAATCGAGTCCCGCTACCCCGTTGGAAGCCGACTCCACGGAAAAGTCGTCAACCTCGTCGCCTACGGCGCATTCGTCGAACTCGAACCCGGCATCGAAGGCCTCGTCCATGTTTCCGAATTCTCCTGGACTAAGCGCATCGCACGCGCATCCGATGTACTCTCCGTCGGCGATGAAGTCGATGTCGTCGTGCTCTCCATCAACTCCGCCGACCAGAAAATCGCCCTTGGTATCCGCCAGACCGAAGCCAACCCATGGGACACCGTCCAAGACCGCTACCCTGTCGGCAGCCGCGTGACCGGCAAGGTTCGCAACTTCACCACCTACGGCGCATTCGTCGAGATGGAAGAGGGCATCGACGGTATGATTCATGTCTCCGACATGAGCTGGACACGCAAGATTAACCATCCCTCCGAAGTCCTCCAGAAAGGCCAAACCGTCGAGGCCGTCGTGCTTGAAATCGACCCCGCCGCGCAGCGTATCTCCCTGGGACTCAAGCAGGCTACCGAAGACCCCTGGAGCACCATTGCCTCCCGCTACGCCATCGGGCAGATCGTCAAGGGCAAGGTGTCCAAGATTGCTTCGTTTGGAGCCTTCGTCTCGCTCGAAGACGGTGTCGACGGGCTGGTTCATATCTCCCAAATCAGCGATCAGCATGTCGAGAAGGTCAAGGATGCGCTCAAAGTCGGCCAGGAGGTCGAGGCGCGCATTGTCAAGATCGACCGCGACGAGCGTCGCATAGGGCTTTCGATTCGCGCCGTCAGCATGGATGACAGCGAAGTTGAGGCTCTAGCTCGCGATTTGAGCGCGACCGACGGGGGCGAGAACCTCGGCGGGCTTGCTTCTGCCTTCAACGACGCTTTCGCGGCCAGCGAAGAGTGGCGTCCGGGCGATGACAGCGACAAGTAAGGTCAGGTTCTGACCTTGGAACGGCAGGGCGCAATGGCTCCATAAGGGGCTTTGCGCCCTGCTTCACTTGAGGAGGATGATGATGACGCTTTTCAAGATGCTTCAGGCGCGGCACTTAGTCGAGGCGCACACCTGTTCTGCCGAAGAGATGGAGCGGTTGCTGGAGCAGCCGTTGACGGTCTATGCGGGTTTTGATCCGACGGCGGAGTGTCTGCAGGCGGGGAATTTCGTGACGATTATGACGCTGGCGCATTTGCAGCGTGCGGGGCACAAGGTGATTGCGCTTGTGGGCGGGGCGACGGGGATGATTGGGGATCCGTCGGGGCGTTCTTCGGAGCGGAATATGCTGACGGAGGAGCAGGTTCACCGCAATTTGGAGGGGATCAAGGAGAACCTGTCGCGGTTTCTGGACTTTGAGGGGAAGTGCGGGAATCCGGCGGTATTGGTGAACAATTACGATTGGTACAAGGGGTACGGGCTGATTCCTTTTCTGAGGGAGGTGGGGACGCTGTTCCGGATGCGGCCGATGCTGTCGAAGGATTCGGTTCAAAAGCGTCTGAATGCGGAGAACAATGGTATGAGTTTCACGGAGTTCTCGTACCAGATTCTCCAAGGGTATGATTTCTACCATTTGCGCAAGGAGTACGGGTGCTCGCTTGAGGTGGGTGGTTCTGACCAGTGGGGGAACATCACGGCGGGGACGGATTTGATTCATCGTGTGCTGGGGCCGGATGCCGTGGCGAATGGTCTGACATTCCCGCTGGTGTGCGATGCGAACGGGCAGAAGTTCGGCAAGTCGGCGGGCAACGCAATCTTCTTGAACAAGGAGAAGACGAGTGTCTACGATTTCTACCAGTTCTTCCTGCGGACGCTCGATGCGGATGTCATTCGGTACTTGAAGATTTTCACCTTCCTCCCGCTGGAACGGATTGCGGAACTGGAGCAGTGTGTCGCGAGGGAGCCGGAACGGCGCGAGGCGCAGCGTGTCTTGGCCGAGGAGTTGACGCGCACCGTCCACGGGGAGGATGGTTTGCGGGCGGCGCAGCGGGCGGCTTCGGTGCTGTTCGGGGGAAGTCTGGACGGGTTGTCGGCCGAGGAATTGGAATCAATCTTCAAAGAGGTTCCTTCGGCGGTACTGCCCCGTGAGCAGGTGGTGGGGCACCCGGTATTCGAGGTGGCCGCCGCGGCGGGCTTTTTCTCAAGCAAGGGCGAAGCGCGCCGGTTGGCCCGGCAGGGAGGGCTGAATCTGAACAATGCCAAGGCGGGCGAAGGGCGGACGGTTGCCGATGCCGACCTCATCGGCGGGCGCTTGGCGGTTGTGCGGCAGGGTAGGAAGAACTACTTCCTGCTGAAGGTCGTAGCGCAATAGGCGACTGCTCGGGGGAGCGGTTCCTAGCAATCCAACGGAGGCGGAGGTAGACACCTTGCGGGGATAGCGGTGCCTATCCAACGCCCCGGAAGGTTGCAACCTTTCGGGGGTGAAGATGGGGATGCACTAAAGGGAGGTCTGATATGGAAGGAAGCGGAACAGTAAAGCGAATTGTGTTGCTGCTCGCGTGCGCACAGGCGGCGGTGGCGGCAGAAGTCGGCGGATTTTCGGTCTCGTGGAATGGGCGTCCGCTTAAGGTTCATCCGGCGCGGGTCTCGGCTTACCCGATGAACCAGGTTTGGGCGGGATACCAACGCCCAATCGAGCAGACCCGGATGGCATCGTTCATATCTTTCGATATGGATGGCGCGGGCGAACTTGCTGTCGCCATTCCCGAGGGCCAAACCAACGCCACGCCCATTTTGCTTCCCCTCTCGCGCAACTGGTCGACACGCACCGAAGGCGGAAAGTTCCGGATTGCCATCGACCACCCGCAACAATTCGTGCTCAAGTTCGGCATCGAAGGTGAAGAACTACAGGTCTTTGCCAACCCGAGATTCGCCCGACCGGAAGGGAAGCAAATCACCTACTTCGGACCAGGCGAACACCATGTCGGACTCATAGCCCCCGCCAGCGGAGAGACCATCGTCATCGATGAAGGCGCGGTTGTCTACGGGGCCATTCAAATCTTCCACGCCGAGAATGTCAAAGTAGTCGGGAGAGGTATTCTCGACGCCTCCTTCCTCCAGCGGGCGCAAACGAATTCCGCCGCCTATGCCAACGCCGTGCGCGCCGGATTCACACCTTCCCAGTACGGTGCCGAGATGGGGGTCACGGCGTTCACATGCGCCTGGGCGACCAATATCCTCGTAGAGGGCATCACCATTCGCGACCCACCGCGCTGGACGATGATTGTGCGCACGCAGTCCAAAAGGGTCACCATAGACAATGTGAAGATAGTCGGTTGCTGGCGCTACAACGCGGATGGGATCAATGTGTGCGCATCCGAAGATGTTGTCATCCGGAACTGCTATCTGCGCACTTTTGATGACTGTATCATTGCACGCGGCTCCTACCTGGACAAGAGTGGGCCGGTCACCCGCAATCTGCTTGCGGAGAATTGCGTTCTCTGGTGCGACTGGGGGAAATGTCTTGAAGTCTGGGCGGGCGGGAGGCCCTGCACGATAGAGGAGGTCTCATTCCGCAATATTGCCTGCATCAGTCCCGATGAGATTGTCGCCGATGTCACCACTTGGTACGGCTCCTCCAACACCGTCATCCGCAACATTTGTTTTGAAAACATTGCTGTGGACTACTGGAGGAAGTACCCTGCCGCGCACTTCCAACGCGCACCGGAGGACACCGTTTTCCATGGGAAGTTGAGGGATTCTTCCAACCTCATCGTGGTCGATGTGGCCAGTTACGGCCATGATCTTGGCAATCAGAAATACCGTCCTGCCGAAGACCTTTCTCCGTTCAAAGTTCTCTACGAAAATCTCACCTTCAAGAACTTCACCGTGCACGGCAATCCCCCTCGCCTGACGGGTCGCATCGATGGCTCGTCCGCGCCACACACCATCCGCGCCGTTCGTCTGGAAGGTATGCCCGAGGGGCTCGATTTGAAAATGAGCGGGGTTGACTAGCCAACGCGTCGACCTCCGGCACAGGTTCCTACCTGTCGCCCCCTATGGTATCAACCTCCGGGAGACAGCCGAAGCAACCTTTGGGGAACTAAGGTGCGTATCAATGTCCGGCAATCAGTTCCAGACAGATGCGGCGGGAGAGCAGCGGCAATTCCAGTTGCGCGCGCAGGATCATCCCCACCAGGCGCACGATCGGTTGCACGGCGGACGGGCTCTCCGGGAGGTCAGAGGAAAGCCCCGACCAAAGCCGTCCGGTCAACCGGATGAAGTCCTCGGCTACCTGGCGCGGAAGTCGGACGCTGCCGGGCTCCTCCTGCTCGAGAAAACACCCGTGGAGGTAGGAGAAGTTCGGCCACGCGGCCCCCTGCAGGACACCGTTTCCGTCCAACTTCGGCAAGAGCCCGAGATCCAACAGCAGATGGAGTTCATAGTCGAGCAGCACGACCGAAAGAGGGCGGCGCGGGGTGGATTCAAGCGCGTCAAGCGTTGATTCCAGTAGCGCGAAAATGGTTGGATTGGCCTGCTCCGGCTGAAGAACCGTCAGCGTCAGATCGCACAGATAACTCGCCGCGCAAACCGCCCGCCAGTCCGATCGGAGTCCTTCCCTCAGACGAATCGGCACGCACTCGCGCAGGGGATTCACCTCCTTCAGCCGATCCTGGTAGACGACAATTTCGCAAGTGTAGAAAAGGTCGTACTGCCCCACAAAACGGCTCTTGCTCCGCAGCGCCCCCTTGACTGAAGTGGTGACGATTCCCCGCTCCGCCGTGAGCCAGGTCACCATATGGGATGTGCGCGAGAAAGGCGCGATGCGGAGCGGCACCGCGCAATGTTTAGTCAGATTTCCCGGCACGGATCTACGCCAGAGCGCACATACGCTTGAGGGCCGAGAGGCGAACCTCCACCTCCCCGAGATTCAAAGCCTCCAGACGATCTAGCCCGAACGCCTCGACCCCAAAGGAAGAAACCACCGCCCCCGTCAGCAACGCCTCAACCAACTCCCCGAGATTGCTACCATCCGAACCCATTGCCGCCAACCTCCCCATAAACGCGCCGGCATACGAATCGCCCGCACCGGTAGGATCCGCGACCGCCTCGACAGGGTAGGCGGGAATGATACGGATATCACCCTCCCGCGAGAAAAGAAGCGACCCATGCTCCCCCTTCTTGATCGCCACATAGCGCGGCCCCATATCGAGAATCGCCCGTGCACAGTCACGCAACTGCCAGCGACCGGAGAGCATCCGCGCCTCCTCGTCGTTGACCGAAATCATCGTCACCCGCTCAAGGACTCGCAACAAAGAGGTGCGCGCCGTCTCAATCCAAAGGTTCATCGTATCGAGCGAGACGAAGCGCAGGGATCGCATCTGCTCAAGCACATGAAGTTGGAGTTCTGGTTGGATATTTCCCAGCAAAAGGTAAGGCGCATCGCGGTAGGATTCGGGCAAATCGGGCGAAAAGCCTGCCGAGTTCCCAAGTTCCGTGGAGAGCGTACGCCTGTCAATCATATTTGCGCTGTAAACCCCCGACCAGCGGAATGTCTTTCCCTCCCGAATCTGGATACCTTGCACATCAAGACCATGCACGGAAAGGCGGCGGAGCAACACTTGGGAGAAGTCGGTTCCTGCGATGGCAACGGCTCCGGTGGAGGCAAAGAGCGAGGCCGCAACGCCGGCATAGGAAACCGAGCCTCCAAGCAAATTCTGCCTCTTGTCGGTGGGCGTGGCGATGTCATCAATACCCAAACTTCCGACGATCACAAGTTGGGGCGAAGCCATCACTTTGCCTCCCCTCCGCGGGCGTAGAGGTCGGCCAGAGCCGAGAGGGCGAGGCAGTAGCCGAAGCCTCCAAATCCAGTCAACTGTCCGATGCAGACGGCGGCGGTATAGGAGGTCTGTCTAAAGTTTTCGCGGCGGTGAATATTGGAGAGATGGACTTCGACGCAAGGGAGTCCGGCGGCGGCGATGGCGTCTCTCAAGGCGATTGAGGTGTGGGTATAGGCGGCGGGGTTGATGACCAATCCATCGTACTTACCCCTTGACGCGCCGATGAGTTTGACCAATTCACCTTCGACATCGTGCTGAATCCAGGAGACCTCCAGTCCGATGTTTCTACCGTGGGCGACGGCACGGGCCATAATGTCGGGCAAAGTTTCGCGCCCGTAGTGTTCGGGCTCGCGCGTGCCGAGAAGGGCGAGGTTGGGGCCGTTGAGGATGAGTACCTTCTTCATCTTGGGTTCTCTCTGGGGTTGGTTGAAATCTCTTTGGCGGGAACGATTTCGCGGCGGTTGTTCTCGAGTTCGAGGGTGACTCGCGCGGATGGAACATTGCGGGAGATAAGTTTGGCGCGGGCATCTTTCCACGCGACTGTGGCGCCGTCCGGCGGGAGGCTTTCGCGGGATTGGCGGTAAACTTCCGCCTCGAAGGCATAGCAGCATTTGAATTCGCCGCAGAGTCCTGCGGCCGCCTCAGGAACGGGGGCGACACCCTGGAGTCGGAGCATGGCAGGGGTCGGCTGAAGGGCGAGTCCGGCGCGGGCGCAGCAAATCTCTTGTCCGCAGCAGCCTAGTCCGCCAAGCATCATTGCTTCGCCGCGCGAGCCAATCTGGCGTATGTCGACGCGTAGGCGGTTCTGGCGCGCGAAGAGTCTCGCTTCGTTCTGCAAATCGACCGTTCCGGAACCGCCGCAGTAGATGCAGAGGCTCCTCTGGTCGAGGGAGATTCGCGCGCCGATGAGTTTGACGCGGTGCGCGGATTTCCGGAGGATTGTCTGGAAGGCGTCGAAGTATTTCTCGGCCACTTTTCGCCCCGATTCGTAAGCAGCCAAATCCCCGGCCGAGGCCAACCTCTGGATGGAGAAGGTGGGTTGCTTTCCCTCCGCGAGGCAGCGGCAGAGTCGCCCGACGGTCTCGCCGTATTCGAGGCGCACGACGCAGGCGGCGCCCGGTGCGAGTTCCAAACCGCCGGGCGCGGCAGCAACCACGCAGGCTCGCCCCTCCGTCTTGACCATCCACTGGCTCAAGGCGTTCCTCCAATCTGCTCGGCCGGCAAGATGCAGGCGGCGACCGCGTGGTTGGCGTAGGTGCTGACCCGGACGGCAATGCGCTGTCCCTTGAGGCGCGGGAAGGGGTCGAGCCAGCCGCCGAGCAGTTCCATCTCCACCATACCCTTGACGCAGTCTGCCGAGCGCACCCGGAGGTCGATCGGCGAATAGCGGATGCCTGTTCCGAGCGCCTTCGAGACGGCCTCCTTCGCGCACCAGAAGCGCAACAACATAGCCGGCGCGTCGCCGCAGGATGCCGCGAGATTCTGCTCCTCCTGCGAGAAGACGCCGCGGGCGAATTCCTCGCTCAAATCGCGCCCCAGCCGTTCGAGATCGATGCCCAGCCGCGCATTCTCCGCCACAGCCGCCACGACCAGCGACGCCGTGTGCGCGATACTCAGATCGAGTTGGCCCCCCTGCTCCTGCATCCAGGGCCCGATGGCATGCGGCTTGCCCGAATCGTCCGGCCAGACCGCAATGTCCGCCGCGCCCCAACGCTCCCGGCGCGTCTCCTGCAAATGGCGCCGGACAGCCTCCTTCGCCGCCACGCGTCCCAGCATCCACTCCAGTCGGCGGGCGACCGAACTTGAGTTGTCGTACCACTCGTCGCGCTCCTGAGGCGTGAGCACAATCATCGCCAGCGTCTTGAGCCAAAGTTCCTGGTTCCCCGTGAAGAATCGCGGCTCGAAGGACTGCACCACCGCGCCCCATACCGGCACCGGCGCGGGCGGCATCAACTCGTTCGGCAACGGATCGGTGAAATAGTTCTCCGTGGGGCTCAGCGTAAAGTCATAGAGTTTGCGCGCCACATGCGTGCTGAGTTCCTCCCAGCCGTGGATTTCGACCAGCAGATTCCCCTGCCCGTCGCTCACCGATATGTCCACCGTTAGCGAACGAGGCGTCACCCCCGTCAGCCGCAGATAGGCCTTCAACCGCCCGCCGGGCGGAGGCTCCGGCGCGAAAAAGCAAATCGACCGCGCGCGGAACGGAAACGAAATCGCGCCCTCAAACTTCTCGTGCGAGCGCCACAGCGGAAAGCCCGAGACCACCCCATCGAAAAGGATTGGCGCCACCGCGAAAGCCGGCAACTCCACCGAGGTGATTGCCTGCGCCGGAGAAGGCGCCTCCAACTCGAAGTCAATCCCGTTTTCGCTCCACGAATCGACATGGCGGATGGTGCGCAATTGGGGCCCCTGGAAGAGTCGGCGAGGATAGATGTCTCGCCCCGACCAGTTGACCGCACGCGGATTGACCAGAGGATTTGGACAGGCACGGCGCGTCGGAGGATAGGCCGCCGAAAAAACCACCGTAGCCTCAAGAGCCGGCCAGGTGAAACCGGAGTTAGGCTGCTCCTTACGCAGTTGCACCTTCACCGCATACTGCCCGTCAATCCCCCACGACACGCGCTCCGCCCAGAGCCGCACATCCAGCAAGTCCCGCTCGAATCCCAGCCAGCGTTGCGCCTTCATCCCAAGGATTCGCACCACCCGCAAGCCATCCGGCAGAAGCCTCTGCGCCGCCTCGCACATCAGTTCGATTCCCGTCGGAACCGACAGCAGCGTCATGCCCCGCAACTGCGTATTGATGCGGGATAGTCGCGAAGAGCCCAGTGCGTAGTCGCGCAAGAACGGATAGTCCACCAATTTGATGGTTGCGTGCAGTTCCACCGAGATGCCCGGTTCCAGCGAGAGCACCCGAGCCTGCTGCAGAAGCGGCTGGCGTACGCCACAAGTGCGGTCCCCCTGCTCGGCATGCCCCGGCGCAATCGACGCGGGTGACTCAGCCTCGGGCAAAGCCGTTCGCACCGGGTTGAGATTCACCCCCCCTTTGAGCGGATTCAAGAGCACATCGGGATCTACCCTTGGCAGAACAGAGTCCAGACGAATCGGCGGAGAAACCTCGCGGGGAACCGGCGTGTCGAAATCCAACATAACCGCCCCCGTGAACTCGTCAGCCCCAGAAAGATCCAGCGGCAGCGGCAACGCACCCAACTGCGCGATGGCGTGGCACAACTGCAAACGGTCCGGCCGATGGAACCGGTTGAGCGAAACACTCAAGTGCGGCCGCTCAGCACCCAATACTGCCGAAACCTGGCGCGCCAAAAGCCCGCGCACACCGGCATCGACAAAGACTCGGACGCCATCTTCATAGAGCCGTTCAACCGTGCCGGCAAAGTCAACCGGATTGAAGAACTGGTCGGCCACCCACGCGGGATTCACCCGCTGACCTGCCTCAATCTTCCGATTCTCCGTGGTCGAGTAGATCGGGATTCTAGGGATATCCCGCAACCACGCGGAGCAGAACTGGTTCAAGAGCGGCAAAGCCTTCGCCGCCCAAGGCGTATTGAAAGGAAGCGCCAGGTGACGAGCCGTCACGACTCCCCCCTGCGTCTGCATATCACTGGAGACCTGCGTAGCAATGTCGGGCGCGACGCAGATAAGGTGATAGTCCGGCGCGATGGCTTGTGAAACCACGCAACGCCCGGGATAGTCCGCGGCAATTTCTTCGACTTTCTGCCGCGCCAGACGCTCCACTGAAAGAACCGCCACGGAAGGCATGTCCTTGCGCGTAGCCAATCGAGACATCAAGCGGGCGGATTCTCGGATAGCCCGGACGCGCTTGATGCGCAACTGCTGGTCGATGGTTGCTCCGGCGACGGCGGCGGCAGAGTAGGCCCCGCACCCAATTCCGGCAACCGCATCCGGCACAAGCCCCAAACGCGCCATCATATCGGTATAGGCGAGATTAGCGGCGTGGACATCGGCAATAGTCACCGCAGCAGTCAAAGCAGGCGGAGCGTTGTCAGGAGAGGAGGGGCGGACAGGGTAGAGCAAATCCGTCGCAGTGCCTTCGCCAAAAAGAGCGGAAAGGGCCTCCTCCGCCTCCTCAAGGCGTTGCCGGATAATGGGAGAGCAGAAGGCCGCCTCACGGAGCATTTCGGGGTGCCAGGCGGTTGCTCCGGCATAAAGGAATGCGACCTTCCCTATGGGCGGTTCGCGGAAGTAATAGGTTCCGGCCTTGTCGCGAATGCGGGCAATGCCCGAGCGGATTTTACGGGCGGCGGTGCGCAGGCGATCGTGCAGAGAGAGCGTATCGCCTGAAGCGACGACCAGCCCCAATCGATGCGGAGCCTGTTTGGCGGCGAGGGCTGAGGTATAGGCGATATCGCGCAAAGAGACGCCCGGCGCATGCTCAAGGTAGGTGGCAATCCGGTCGGCCTCCTCGGCGAGTGCGTCGTGGGAGTGCGCCCCAATCAGCAGGACGCTCTGTGAAACGGAGGTGTCGCTGAGGTTGATCATGGCTGACTGACTGCGGCCGATTCGAGGAGTGCGAAGGCTGTGTTCCCGGTAAAGTCGATGGAGGCAACGGCTGCGCGGCGCGGGCGGGTTCGGGAGCTTACGGCAATCCACGGGCGCGGGGCGGCGAGGGTGCAGAGATTGGGGGAGAGTCGTTGAATCTCCTTGTCGTCTGCGCAGGAAGGAGGAATGGCAGCGGCGCGGATGGAAAGGGCTGCCTTGAGTACGGCGGCGAGGGAGGAAGCGGTCAGTACATGTCCGATGGCGGTCTTGACGGAACCGACAACCATGGGTGCATTGGCTGCGTCGCGATAGCCGGCGATGGTCTGTAGGAATCGAAGTTCGGCTTGGTCTTGAAGGGGCAAGCCGGAAGCGTTGGCTTCGTAGAGGTCGATGGCGTCCATGTCGTCGAGCACTTCACGGCAGGCGCGGCGGAGGGATCGGAAGAGGGCATCGGCAAGGGGCGCGACCTGGAGGCTGGAGCAATCGGAGTGGGATTGCCGGGCGATGGCTGAGCCAGTCCCGCGCAGGATGGCGTAGATGGATTCAGCCCCCCCCTGGACATCGCGCCTGCGTTTGAGGATGAGGATGGTGCCTCCTTCGGCAAGGGTGACGCCGTCGCTCTGGTGGTCGAATGCCAACAGGCGGGGGCGGGTGGAGTGGGGAAGAAGGGTGGCGAGGCCTTGGCGCGTGGCGGGTGAAATGGGGGGCTGAAGGGCGGCGACAATGGCCATATCACAACGCCTGGCGCGGAGTGCGTCGGAGGCCTGTTCCAGTGCGGTGATGCCGGAAGTCCAGCCCGTGTCGCAGAGGTTTGCTGGGCCGATGATGCCGAGGGTCTGGGCAATGCGCACGGGCAGGACATGGCGCCAGGCTGGTTCGATCGTGCGCTGTCCGAAGGGCGGCAGGGCTCGTCTCCAGGCATCGCGAAGGCGGTCGAAGTCGGCAGCGGTCAACTGGGGATTGGCGGCGCGGACGAGGCCTATGGTCTGGTCGAGAAGAAGGGTTTGCTGAAGCCAGTTGACGGAGGCGGGCGTGTGGACGGGGTTGTGGCAGAGGAAGAGGGCGGTGCGGTCTGTCTGGAGGGTGGAGGCGGGGTGGAGTCCGGCATCGGCGAGGGCTTCTCCAATAAGTTGGAGCAGGAAGCAGGCGGCGTGATCTTCGCCGGGAACCGGGGGCTCTCGCACGAAGGGGGCGTCGGCGGCGCAGGTATAGAGGGGCCCTAGGGTTTGGGCAGTGTCGGCGGGAATGGTGGCTCCCTGGACAATACGCCTCCAGAAGGTGGCGAGGTCGGGAGTTTCGGCGAAGCGGCAGGCCGCGCCTACTAGGGCGATGTCGTCTGACGAGAAGGCGCGGCGGGGCGGGTTCATGGGCGGGGGCGGATTAGGCGAGCGTCTGGCGGTAGGCGGCGAGGGCTTGTCGAATGGTCTCTGCCGCGTTGCCGTAGGAGTTGGCGAAGGAGGGTTTGTGTCCGAGGGTAAGGCCCACGACATCGTTGAAGACGAGTATGGTGGCATCGCAACGGTTGCCGGAACCGCAGCCGATGACGGGCACGGGGACGGCTTTGGCGATGGTTTCGGCGGGCTCTTCTGGTACGCATTCGAGGACGATGGCGAAGGCTCCGGCGGCGGCGAGAGCTTGGGCATCGCGGGTTAGATTGGCGACGGCTTCGTCGGTTTTTCCTTGGCGGGAGAGGCCGGTGACGAGGATGGATTGGGGGGTCAGTCCAATATGTCCGAGCACGGGGATTCCGTTCTGGACGAGGCGGCGAACGAGGGGGGCGCGGATGGCACCGCCTTCGAGTTTGACGGCATCGGCGCCGGCTTGCTGGAGGTAGGTTCCGGCGTTGCGGAGGGCCTCGTCGTCGGAGATCTGGTAGGAGAGGAAGGGCATATCGGCGACTACTAGGGCGTCTTTGACTCCGCGCACGACGGCGGCAGTATGATGGAGCATAATGTTCTGCGTGACGGCGAGGGTGTTGGGATAGCCGAGCACGGTGTTGCCGAGCGAGTCGCCCACGAGGATGAGTTCGAATCCGGCTTCATCGGCCAACTGGCCGGAGACGGCGTCGTAGGCGGTCACGCAGGTGAATCGGCGAACGCCTTTGAGGGCGGAAATCTTGGCTGTGGTCCATCTCTTCATGCCTCACAGTATAGCACACTCTCGGGCGGGTGGGAATAGATTTTGAGCCGCGGGTGGGGGCAATCGGACGGCTAGCGGCGGGGCGACGAGAAGGTTGACAGGAGTTCTGCGAGGTATCCTTCTCTCAGTCCTTGGGAGCAGACCTCCAGTTCGCGGGCCTGGAGGCGTTTGACCAGGCGCATGAGGATGGACATACCGGGGAGGATGGTGTGGATGCGGTGGGAAACTTGGCTCAGGATGAGGTCAATCGCGGCGCGGTCGCCCTTGGCTAGGCTGTTCCACAGTTTCCTCAGCCCGTCGGCGCATGAGGTCGGCCATAAACTCGCGGTAGTCGCGTTCGCCGTCGTATTCGCGGTCGGGGTCGATGTCCGCGTTGCGGGCCAATCGGAAGAGGGTTGTCTCGCGCAGGGTGCAGTCCGGGAAGGCGTTGGCGGCGCAGAGGCGGAGGATCTCTTCTGAGAGCGCGAAGCGGCTTTTCCCGGGCAGGACGAGGAGTCTGGGCACGGCGGGAAGGGCACAGGAGATGAAGCCTAGGCGGGTTTTCGACGCGACATCTCCGCGGCGTCTGGCGAGCACGGCGAGGTAGGTTTCGCGGTCGCGCAGGAAGGGGGGGGGTCGATGTTTGCCGAGCAAAACGACGGAGAGGGTGTCGGCCATTTGTTCGCGGAAAATCGTCCGGGCGGCGGCTTTGTCCTGCGCGCTCCATTGGTTCGCGGGGACGATTTCGGTTGCGGCCTCGCGTTGGAGGGTTTCACGGAGATGACCCCACACCTCGGCGCGAAACGCAGAGAGACGCTGGACTTCCGAGCGGGCGGCGGCAAGTTGCTCGGCGACGGACAGACCCGTTTTTTCATCTGGTTCGCCGCCCAACTGCAGGCGGTCGACCAAGGCTCCGATGCGGACTTTGAAGAACTCGTCGAGGTTGGTCTGGAAGATAGAGAGGAAGGCGAGCCGTTCGCAGAGCGGCACATCGTCCCGGGCGGCCTCGCCGAGCACGCGCTCGCTGAACTTGAGCCAACTCAATTCGCGGTTGATGAAGAGGTTCTGCCGCGCCTCGGCGGGGAGGCTGTCCAAAGAGGGGTTGCGCTGATTCATCACGCCGACACAATCGCACAATCGTGTTAGGGTTGTGTCAGCATTCTGCAGGCGGCGCGATTGGTGCGCACCTCTAGCCCCCAAAGATACCCACCTCGGTTCCCCCTTCCAGCCAACCTCCGGGCCCCGAAGGTTGGCACCCGCCGGACGCGACGGAAGGCGGTGAAAAAGAGGGCCGCCGGCATTGCCGACGGCCCTCGACTGCCAAGCGGACGCCTAATCGCCTAGCAGACGCTTCCAAGCCTTTTCGACCGCGGGCATCGACGACTCCGGAACGCCCAGCGCCTTGAGCACCTCGCGCGCAATCAGCCGGTGCCCGGCCGCGACCGGATGCACCCCATCGTAAGTGAAATGCCGCTCACCCGTCTTCGGCAGTTTTGCCAACGCCTCCACCTCCGCCCGCCGACAGTCCGCATAAGGCAACCCCCGGCGCTTCGCCTCGGCGCGGATGAAGTCGGCGAACAAATCGAGTTGGCGATTCTCGTCATTGTCCGGATTCTCCTGAATGAGCGTCGGCGTCAGCGGCACGACCAGCACCCCCGCACGCGCCGCCTTGTCGTAGATCTCCCGCACATTCTGCTCATACGCCTCAAGTTCCACCCCGCGGCCCCAGTCATAGCCCCAAATGTCATTCACCCCGCAAGAGACCGTCAGCACCTTCACCTCGGGATTCGAGAGAATTCCGCCTACCCGGCCGAGCATATCCCCCGCATTCTGCCCATCGCATCCCGCACGCACCGCCCGCACATCCTTGACGCCCACCGCATCAAGCCCCGCCAGCACCAGAGCGATATACCCCCTATCTCCGCCCCCCAGACGCGTAATGGAATCGCCCAAAAACGCAATCGTCTCCCCCGCCTTCACGCGAATGCCGCGCACTCCGGCCCTTGCTGGCGACGCCACAAACCCGTTCGGGCGCTCGAACCGCTGCCGCTCATAGAGTTCCGGCGGCGGGACGGCAGAACCCAGCGAGCACATCGTCCGAGTCGAGAACCCATCCGGAGCCGTCCGCCGCACGCAAAACCGACCACCCAAAATTCCAAACTCCTTCAAGAGAACATTCCCCGGCCAATCAACTGCCGCCGCCTCGCCCCGACTGCGAAGCGCCCCCATCCACCACCGCCAAGCCGTCCCCGTCACCAGCAGTCCGCCCCCCCCTCGGACAAACTCCGCCAGTTCCGCCGCTTCCCCATCCTTGAGCGACGAACCATCCACCTTCCGGAATCGCCCATTGACCGAAAGCCACCGCACAATCTGCTCACGAAGCCCCCTGTTCTCAGGCAGTTCCAGCGACTCCGAATCATCGGCAACATAGACCACGCGCCCCTTCCCCGCCCCCCCTGCTGCAGCCACACACGCCGCCGAACGATCCCAATTCCTCGCAGCAAAAAGCGGGAACGCCCCCTTCCCCGTGCAATAGACCGAGCCCGCCAAACCATTCACCTTGAAATAACGCGTTCCCGCCGTCAACTCCGCCCGTGCCGCGAGTTGCTCAGCAGTCAGCGGCTCCGCCCAAGGCGCAATCTGAGATTGAGGCGCAACACAGTCTGACACGCACACCCGGAACCCCGTCGCGCCGTGGCCAATCACCGGAGCCGTCTTGCTTCCCAGCCGCCGCCCCCAGGCCGCACAACTCCCTGGATCACCATAGCAAAGCACCGAACCGCCTTTCATCACACGCCGCCCCTTGTGGCTTCGACTCTCATCGCGAGGCCCCACAGGATCCGTCCCGGAACAGTCCAACAGGCTCTCCGGCGTATTGTGGAAATCAAGACAGTGCTCAAACAGATTTCCGTGCATATCGTAAAGCCCCCACAGGTTCGGCCGGTACGACCCAACCGCCGCCGGACAAGCCACCCCGCCACAGTTTCCGCTGTAGCGCCCCAGCGTATCCAAAACGCGATCCCGCTTGACGCTCATAGGCGGCTTGGCATCCTTCACCTTGTAAGGCGCCGCCGCCTCTCCAGTCCCCCAAGGCCCCTCGCATCCGGCACGACACGCCCACTCCCATTGAGCCTCGGTCGGCAAATCGAAGTCGGCACGAAATCCCGTCAATTCGCGCAGACGACCGAAAAAGGAGTCGGGCGCGACCTCATATCCCGAGAACGGCCAGCAGATACCGTCGGATGTATGTCCACGCGTATGGCTGTAAGAAATTCCGTTGACAGGAAGGCTCCCCCGAGCCTCCGAATGCCCGAAGGTGTCCCCGCGCCATGCCCCCATAATGTGGAACCACTGCCTTTGAGTCACCTCGTAAACCCCGATATAATAGGGGCGGGTCAAAGTCACCCCATGACGCGCATCAGCCCCAGAAGAGAGTTGCGGATTGCCCAAGAAGACCTCGCCGGGCGTAGGTTCGATTCGGCGCAGCAGCAGCCAATCACCCTTCCACCGCTCGGCCTTCTCTCCTTCTGGCACAGACTCGCGAGTCGGATAGAGTTCAATTTTCCCCTCGTCCGGCCCCGTTAGGCAGACGCCCATATAAAGTCCCTTTACCGGAGTCGTCGCCAGCGGCTTGTACGGTTCCCGAACCAACCCTCGAACTAGTCCGTCCGGAGCCTTCGCATACTGGGAACAGTGCCGCGCAGCCGCCTCGGATACCGGCAACGACCACTGACGCATCACAGCCGCAAGATCCTGCTTCACGGCGGCGGAAAACTCCCGGGCGAAGACATCCCACTTATCTCCATTCGTACGCGGCACCGCAAAGCCAGGCTTTCGGTAAACGGCGAACACCCGTGCCATCGCGTCCCACCCATAGGTTTCCACCAGTCTGGCGTAAAACTCAAGCGCGAGGAAGGGATCTTTTTTCCAACTCTCGAAGCGTTTACCCGACGCCACCCACTGCCGCACTTTGGCATCCGCGACGGCACGGGCTGTCGCGAAACCGTTCTCCCGGAAACTGCGTCCGGAGACTTTGGATATGCCCAACAGGGTGAAGAGGTTGACGGTGACTTCAGAGGTTCCTTCAGGCGTCCAGGCGGGATTCTGGTGATTGTGTCCGATCTCGTGGTAGACGCCCCAGGCTTGGGCTCGTTCCAACGCCTGACGGTCGAGGATTACCGCCGAAGGGTTGCGCCGATTGACTAGAGCCATCATGGGATAGCCGTCGTGAAGGACTCCGATCCCTTGCAATTGGATGTCGCTGCAGAGGCGTTCGGGAGAACGGCGAGAAGGCAAACCGGAGAGCCACTGGCAAGCGTCGAGATAGCGATCCCAGTAGGCCGCGACCCACTCGGGATCCTTGCATTGCGCCAGGCCGGTGGTCTCGAAGGTGATGATGTAGTTGAGGCCTTCAATTTCCCCCTGCGGCGCACCAGTCTGGCGGCACTCTTCGAAGAATCCCTCGGCGGTATCGCGTCCCAGTTTGAACCAGGGCGCCATCACGGCTCCGTCAATGCGGACTTTGAAGCGTTTGCCCGCGGCGGGGGGCTGGTCGGGGACGATGATGTAGACGAGTCCGCCGAATGGGGAGGTCAACTCGACGCGGGATTGTAGCACAGGCGCCTCGGTGGTGACAAGCGGAAAACGCTTCCAGCCCTTGGCCGCGCCGGAGAGGTCATCCTGGGTCGTGCCGATGCGGATGCGGAGGTTCCAGTCGGCGGCGCCCTCGGGGAAGGTAAAGGTTATCCGGCTACCTGCCGGGGCGAAGAGTCCTGTCGAATGCCAACGCGGAACATCAGGTTCGATTTCAATCTCGCGCGAGACGGTCGGGGTTCCGGGCTTGACCAGACCTGGATAAACTTCGGCGGCGGGGTCGGCGGGCCAATGCCTGAAGCGGTCGGTCTCGTAGGCGGCTTTGCGGGCAAGGATGGCAAGTCTGGCGAAGATGTCTTCGGGTTCCACGGGATGTTCCGGGGAGGGCACTTTGGCGGCGTCTGGGTGCTTAGCGAAAGCGGCAATCTTCTCCAGCACGCCTTGAGGGAGCGAGGGGGGCAGGACGGCGGCCATTTGGGAGAGGACGACGGCTACTTGCCGTTTCTGTTCGCGGCTGGAATAGGTGTTTTTGGCGGCAATCTGGAGTGCGTCGTCGGCGCGGGTACCGTCGGGCACGGTCTGGGGATCGAGCGGGAAGCCCTGCTTGTCGGGGCGGACGATTCCGATGTCGCCCATCAAGATGCCCATAGGGCCGAAGGTGCGATTGTCTCCGAAGTCGTCGGCGAAGGAGACGGCCCGGGAGCGGCTGGCGATTTGCTTCCAGCCCCAGCCGAGTCCGGCACCGAGGAGTCCGCCTCCATTGCGGACGAAGTCGAGATAGGCGGGGGCGTTCTGGACGGTGAAGTCGATGGAGGCGATGAGGTCGTAGCGGGGAAAGTCGGCGGTATCGGCGACGAGGGTGGATTCAATTCCGGCGCGCTTGAGGGCGTTTCGGATGGAGGGGTTTCGGTAGACGCCGATTTTGGGGGCGGGCTTGTTGCGCGAGAGCCAGCGGACGGCATTGCGGTGGAATGCTAGGGTATCGTCGGAGAGTTTGCCGTGGGTGAGGAAGGAGGGGTGTCCGAGGTAAATGGCTCGACCTTTGCCGTAGATTGCTCCGGCGGCGGCGAAGGTCGCGGTACCGTCCCAGTTCTTGGCGCGGGCGATGGGGAAGGCTTCGTCGGAGAGGACGAGCACGGTGCCGGGGAGACCGTCGCAGTTGATGGCACGGACGCCTTCGGCGAGTTCTTTGGGGAGCGTGGCGGAGGCGGCGTGCAGCACGGGGGCGAGAAGGGCGCCGAGGAGGAGGTTTTGAAGCAGTCTATTCATCATGGTTTCTCATTGGATGGTTCGAGAACAAGGCGAAATCCGACGGCCGCATGGCGCGTAGAGGGGTTGCACATATCGCCGAGCCAGCGGGCGTAACTGGTGCAGGCGGAGTTGCTGCCGAAGAGGTAGTTCCAGTAACTTCCGGAGCGCAGGACGCGGGTCTTGCTCTTGGAACTTGCCGGGCCCTTGGGATTGTCTCCGGCGTAGGCGGGGTGGCCCGCGGGGGCGAACCAGTCGCGGCAGAATTCGTAGGCGTTGCCGTGCATATCGTAGAGTCCCCAGGCATTGGGGCGGTAGGAGCCGACAGGGGCAGGGCCGTTGGTGCAGCCTCCGTTGGCGAAGTAGCGGCCGAGGCGGTCGAGGGCGTGGTCAGACCAGTAGGGGATGGGTTTGCCGTCGGGGCTCGGACGGTCGTAGGGTTGAGCGTCGGAGCCGTCGTTCCAGCAGGTGTCGGTGCCGGCGCGGCAGGCGACCTCCCATTGGGCTTCGGTGGGCAGATCGAAGGGGAGTCCCGTGCGGGCGCGAAGTCGGCCGAGAATAGAGTTGGTGGCGACGGCGGGGCCGCTCTTGGGCCAGTCGATGCCTTCGCGCAGGGAGCCGCGCAGGTCATTGTAGGAGAGATTCAAAGCCGGGAGCGGCCCCGTATCCTGCGTACCTCCGAGATGGTTTAATTGGCTCCTTGTGGTCTCGAAGATGGCTATGAAATAGGGGCGGGTGATGCGAACCTTACGGGCCTCATCGTTGGCACCTCTGGGGGCGGCGGGATTGCCGAGGCGGATGGGTTCGGGCGTGGGATCGACGCGACGCATCAACACCCATTCATCGCGCCAGCGGGGGCTCGCTTCGCCGCCGGGAATCGCTTCGCGGGAGGGATAGGTTTCAACCTCCGCAGGGCCACCACCGATACGAACCGCTAGATAGAGCGCAGAGGAAAGTAGCAAAATGGGATTCACTTGAGAACTCCTCCCCCGGCCACCGTCGCGAACGACCCGTTCATGCGCCAGGCAGGCGGGTTGGGCGAGCATTCGAGATCCAGAAGGCGAACCCCGAAGACCCCCTCCGTGCTGGGTTTCTCCGCCGTCAAAGGCGCGACCGAGGCGTTCAGTCGGGGAGTCGCGACCCGCCCCCAAATATCCTCCCCGATCTGAACCAACAAGAGATTCGCCGTAAAGGTGCCCGACGGTGTGGATACTTCGCACGGTGCCATCAGAACCGCGCCATCGTTGACAATCGAGGGGCGGATGCGCTGCTTGCAGAGTCGGTCGGAGCAGAGATAGATGTCTGCCGAAAGCCCTTGAATCGCCCCCAGCCGACGCCCCGGGCAGACCAGTTGAAGCCCGTCGCCCAGCCAGATTTCCTGCCGCATCACGCGCCCGGAGGGGCGCATCAGATGGATGCCGAGAAGGAGTCCCGCCGCCGCTAGAAGCACTAGGCAACTCTTTCCGATCGCGCGCGCTGCCGGAGTTTGGAGCAACCCGCCAAGATAGATGCGTGCATAGTGCAGGCGGGACTTGACGGTGCCTTCCGGGATAGAGAGGATTTTGGCAATCCGCGCCACCGGGATGTCCATAAAATAGTGCATCAGGATGGCTTCGCGCATCTCTTTCGGAAGCGAGTCGATGCTCTTGCGCAAGGTTTCCGCGTCCAGGCCTTGGCCCAACCGATTGGTGCTTTCCGTATCGGTCGATTCGGGCGGGGAGTCGGTCACCACCATCCTCTTGAAGGCCTGCGTGCGCACCATCTGGAGGTGAAAGTTCCGCAGAATAGCCGAGAGCCAGGCGTAGAAGGAGTCGGCAGAGCGGCAGGTATCGATTCGTTCGATTGCCCGCTCGAAGGTACGGAACACCAAGTCCTCCGCCGTGTGCGCGTCCACCCCGAAAGCGCGGGCTTCGGCCTTGAGACGGGTGCGGTACCGCGCCACCATCAGACGCGCCCCGCGCTCCGCATCGGTGCGTATCGCCAAGAGTATATCGTCCGTATCTTCCATAACTAGAGGTTGATTTCGTTGACCCCCGCAGATAGGTTCCTCACGAGCCCATTCCAACGTAGCACCGCCGGCAGCCCGTCGGGCACCACCACGCGACCGGAAAGTTTAGTCCCCTCGAAATGCAAGTCGCAGACGAGTTTCCCCTTCGGGTGCGGAAAGGTCGAACGAATCCACTTCAATGGGCCCGGCTGGGGCGCAATCTCGACCGACGAAAAACCGTATTCCGTCGGGCGAATCCCACACAGCAGCGTCTGGAAATGGAACGCTGGATGCGCCGACCAGGCATGGCAGTCGCTCCGCGTCCCAAGCCAACCTTCCTCCGGCGTCGTCGCGAATCCGTACGCCACCGCCTCACGCCAGATGCCTAGCCGTTTCAGGAACAAATCGGGACGCCCCACGGCCTTGTAGGCCGAAAACAGATAGTGGGAAAAATAGATGCCCGTGCGTACCAGCCCACCCCCTTCGCGCGTAGCATTCGCCTCCAGCGCCGACACCACTCGGGGCAACTGGTTCGTATCAAACGCCCCGACGAGAATCCCCAGAGCCTGCGCATGCTCGGTAAAGACCTGTCCCCCTGGATCATCGGCTATCAACCCCCTTGCTTCGTTCCAAAACCGCCGCATCACGCCTTGCACGCAACGCGCAGAATGCTTGCGAAGTCCCGCCGCAAAATCCAGGTTTCCCGCCGCTGCCTCCGCATCCGCCGCCCTCAGTAGCGCCAACGCCCAATGCAAAGTGATGGGTGCCGTCAGCCTCGGAGTCTTGCCCTGAATATGCCCCCAATCTAGAAAACACCACCCCGGAAGATACTCGAGAATTCCCTCCGCATTCTCGTACTGCTCAATCGCAGCAAGCGTATGACGCATCCCCGGAAGCATCTTCCGAAGACCCGGCAAATCGTCACGCCACAGGGCATAATCTCCCACCGCCATCGGTAGACAGATAGAATAGGTTCCCGACTCCTGAAGGCGCCTGCTGGGGGTATTCATAGGCAGGAATCCGTCCCGGAAGCGCGAATCGTCGAAGAGCCCGATAGCCCTTCTCACGAGGCGGGCGTCTGGCGTCATCGCGGCCGAGACAAGCCAATCAACCCGGCTGTCTCCGCCGTACATCTGCTGTTCAATGAAAGGGCAGTCGAAGAACATCTCGTGGGAACACATCTCCATCGCCCGATTGCAGATTCGGTTGATCTGCGCGAGTTGGGAATCGCTTGCCTCGAAGGCATTCTCCGCATCGGCAGGGTAGCGCGTCTCCTCTAGGACAAGACGCTTCAAAGTGAGCGGATCATCGGCTGTTTCAACCGTCAGCACGCTCCACCTTCCGCAGCGCCACCAAGGCGTAGTGAAGGAGGCGTCCTGTCTACCGTCTGGAAGAAAGGTGTCTTGGAAAAGCCCCGGCACAATCTTGCCCTCTCGCTGGTTCCTGCGCCCCTTCTGCCCCGCCACCTTGTCGCTTTGGCCGTCCGGAATCACGAGCGATTCGGTCCAGCCCCAAGCAATCTTCGCGCCCTTCCCGCCTCCGACATGGAGTTGGGGATAGAAGCAGAAGTAGTTGCCCAAGTCAATCACGAACTGCCGTTTGGAGTGGGCGGGAACGACCAGCAGAGCATCCTTCGAAAGGAGTTCGTCAAAGCCTTTGTCTCCCGAGATTCCAACGCGCCGCCGCGCGGCGAGCTGGTCAGGGATATCGGTCGGCCAAAGGCGCAGATCGCGCTCTTTGCGTACGCCGCAAGCGTGCCGTTTGGGTATTGGAGTTGCAACGATGGAGGGAGTATACAGTTTTTCGGGGAGTGCGTCAAGAAAAGAGGTTCCGGTGATTTGGACTTGGTGTCCGCCGCCCCAACTGCCGCCGCCGGGACCGCACGCCTCCATGGTGGAAAGGAGTCCGCATTTCCAGGCGCCTCGGCCTGTGGTGAGAAGCGGGTCGTAACTACCGGATGCCTTGAGGATGAGGCGGGCGCGGCCGGAACTCAGCTGCGCCAACGGGGCGGCCTCACCCATTTGGGTGACAATAACTTTGAGGTTGTGCCGCCCTGGATCGAGGTCGATGCGATAACTCTGGTAGAACCAGCGCGCGGGGGTGCCTCTATGCGGTCCACGGGCGAGGAGTCTGCCGTCGAGGAAGAGCCAAAAGCGCTCATCCGCGGAGATGTCGATTTCCAGCGGTTCGTCGCCTTGTCGGTCGAAATCGCAGGTATAGTATTCGACATTGACCTTGCGGTGGCGCGGGGCGGGGCCATTGGCGGCAATCCACCTTGCCTGGTCGATGGGGGTCATCGCGACGAGGTTGACATTGCCGGGAATGGGCGGCGGATCGCGGAAGATCTGTTCGACTTTATTGGCAAAGCCCCCCGTCGCGAGGATGGCGAAAAGGGTAGCGGGGAGCAGGCGGTCAAAGCGGGGGAGTCCGGGTTGCATACACTCTATTAGATGCGCCGGGACGCCTTTGGGTTCACCGCCCAATCTAGTAAATGAGGATTCCGGAGGGGAGTCGGCAGTCTCTTCCGAGCACTTCGATTTCGCTGAAGGTCGAGCAGGTGGAGTCGAGCACGCCGAAGGCAATCCGGATGGCTGTCGCGCGGGTGAACATAAAGTCGCCGCCGGGGGCGCTGATTTCTGCCTTGAGGGCCCCCGAACTCGTCGCATCGTCGACGCCTACGGTGTAGGCCTGAACCGTATCGACGCGTCTAAAGAAGTCCTCTCCTTCGTAGCGGACATAGAGGGTGTCGATTGCGATGCCATCTCGTAAAGCGTTGTAGAAGTAGGTCCAAAAGCGCAATCCGCTGATGTCTTTCGGGGATGCGAAGGTGCATTCGGCGACTGCGTAGCTGCCAATCGGGTAGATGGCACCGACAAGGTTTTTATCGCCTTTGACGATTCCGTTGGTCAACACGCTCACATCGTTTGTGCAGCCGTAGAGGGAGTTGTGAACCTCATTGGTGATGAAGGTGAAGGTACTCTCCTTGTGGCGCAGGAGATTACCGGCGGCGGGCAGGAGGATTTCCGAGGAGGAATCCCAATCGGTCGCGCGCCAGTCGTACTTCGGCGCGAGGAATCGGGTGGCGCGAACTTCCATCAGTCCGGCGCCGGAGTTGTCGGCTCTGCCGAAGGCGACGCAGAAGGCTTTGGCCATTGGCGCGAGCGGAGCGGTGGGATCCGGGCAGTAGGCGCGAAGGAGATAACACTTGTCGGAAGCGTTGTTGTCCAACCCAACCGAGACTGGGTCTAGGGCGATGGTGTGCCAGGCGTCGTCGGCCGTCTGGTAGGAGAGCGAAACGATTTCGACGCCGTCTCTTCCGCCGTCGCTCCAGCGGGTGTACAATTCGAACGAGCCGATGTCCTGCGGGTAGGGTAGCGTGAAGGTCAAGGAGCCGTTGTCGCCCATTCCGTAGAAGGCGGCGGTGTTATTGTTTGCGCAGACATTGTCGACCAGCGCGGCCAGATCGCTATGGGTCGCCACGGCATCCGCGACCGTGCCTTGTTCGCCGGAGACGGTGGCGCCCTCTTGCGCGAAGAGGTTCAACTCCTTCAGTTTCGGCTTGACGGCCGACTCGGTCCAAACGCTGGTCTCCCAGTAGGGGGTGCCTTTGGGGACATAGACGGGCTTGACGATGGTGTCGCCAATGATGGTGGTCAGATCGGTATCCCACTTGAGAAAAACCTGACCGTCGACCGCCGGAGGTTCCGGCGCCAAGGTGGTGACATCGCTGCCGGATTCGACTTCGTCCAAGGTCTTGATGGTCTGACCGTCCTGGTCGAGGAAGGTGACGGTATAGGTGGAGGCAACGCTCACCGAGCCGATGACCTCAACTTCGACCAGCGTAGTGCCATTGTTGTGCATCGTGCCGAAGGTCACCACCAGCCGCTCGGCATCCGTTGCAAAGTTCGAACCATCGGTATTGGCTAGATTGTACCAGTACCCATTCTTGCCCGACGGCTTGTTCTCGTAGGGAGCGCTCAAAATTGGCTTGGAATTCCCACTCGAGACGGCTTCAATCGAGTTGACCTGAATGCCGACGCGCCCCTTAGAGCCGTAAATCCAAAAACGCAAGCGGGAGAGATTCGCCTTGCCCGGAAAAATAATCGTCATCACCGCATTGTCGCCGACCGAATAGGCTAGCCCCGCTGCAGCACCTTTGGGAATCACCCCATTGTTCAAGACCGAAGCATCACCCAGCGTAGCCGCCGCCCAGGCCCCCTCATTGCCCGAAAAAGAGAGTACCGTTCCTGCCGCGAGCATCAAATTGCCCTCCTCCGCGCTCGTCGCCGTCGTGGCGGAAGTGAATGTGCCGTCTGTCCAGACAGGATCAGCAAAAACCGGCAACGCGAAAAACAGGCAGACCATCAGTCGCAATCGTTTCATAATGAACCTCCGTGTCAAAACTTAAGCCTCTAAGATTTAAAGATGCGCCCAATCAAAACCTAGTTCAAACAAAATTCACAAAATCAGCCACAACTGCTCCATCCCGCCCTCCAATGGCGCAAAAGATTCCTACCCCCGCCCCCAAAAGGAATCTATCACCGCAAACCTTTTCCAAATACCCCTTACCCCCGTAGGTGTCAACCAACGCCAGCCACTCAAAAATACCATCTCAAAAGAGGCGGAAAACGCCAATCGCCACGCCCTTCCTGCTCAACATCCGCCCCGCCAAACACCAGAACAAAAAAAAGGCGCGACCAAAAATGGCCGCGCCTCAAACACCTTTCGATATGGCAGATAGGCTCAGAACGGAGCCGAGAGAATCAAAGTACCCTCATCCTCCCCCGCCACGATTCGCGTCAGCACATTACGATTCCGCCCCCCCGCGATAACCACGCTTGAGCCTGCCTTGACGGCAATCCCAGCCGACTTGAGTTTAGAATCCATTCCCCCCTTCGAAAGCGCATTCTTGATCGGACAGACCAGTTTGAACGCACTGCTGTCCAACTTCTCAATCAAGGGAATTCGCATCGGCGATTTCGCACTCATATCGAGCAGACCGTCGACCGTGCTGAGAATGCACAACAGGTCGGCCCGCGTTAGTTTCGTCACCAAAGCAGCCAAATAATCATTGTCGCCGAAAGACATCCCCGCCTTCAACTCCTCGTCGGCAACCACATCATTCTCGTTCACGATTGGCACCACTCCCGCCCGAAGCAAATGGTCGAAAGTGCGCCGCGCATTGGCCAAACGCAAACGATTCTGGAAGTCCGCGTGCGTCAACAAAACCTGCCCAATGTTGACCTTCCGGGCGAGAAACAACTGCTCGTACTGCGCAATCAGCCGTGCCTGCCCCACGGCCGCGCACATTTGCTGATCCGAGAGCAGCGTCGGCCGCTCTTTGATCCCCAACGCTTCCATTCCCGCGGCCACCGCGCCGGAAGAGACAAGAATCACATCATAGCCCTTCTCCCGCAACTTCGCTACCTGGTCCGCAAGGCTGGTCAAATACTTCAGTTCCGGGCACCCGCTCTTCGAGACGATCACCCGAGAACCAACCTTGACGACAATACGACGGGACTCTGAAAGAATCTCCCGATAACGCTTTTCTGATAGATCCATAGTTTGATTAGGCACTGTAAGTGGTGGAGGTCGTGCTCCCGCCCGTAGCCGTCCAAATGTGGTGGAAAAACTCGCCCCTAGGAGCATCCGTGCGCTCGAAAGTGTGCGCTCCGAAGTAATCCCGCTGGGCCTGAAGCAGATTTGCCGGCAGGCGCGCGCTGCGGTAGGAATCATAGTAGTTCAACGCAGTCGACATCGCCGGCACGGGAATCCCCCACTCCACCGCGCACTTGACCACATTCCGCCAAGCAGCCTGCCCCTGCGAGAGAATCCTGCTGAAATAGCCGTCCAAAAGAAGGTTCGGCAGAGCCGGATCCTTCTCGAACGCCGCCTTGATTTCACCTAGAAAACGCGCCCGGATGATACACCCTGCACGCCACACCAGTGCGATTTCCCCGTAGTTCAACTCCCACTTGTACTCCTCCGCCGCCGCGCGTAGCAGTTGGAACCCTTGCGCGTAAGAGCAGATTTTGGATGCGTAGACAGCTTTCTCCAAATCCCTTACAAACTCCGAGACCCCAACCTTAGCAGCAACGCGTCTCGGTCCTGCCAACCGTTTGGACGCCTCCACTCGTTCCTCTTTGATTGCGGAAAGGCACCGGGCGAAGACCGCCGCGGCAATCTGCGGAATCCCGACGCCCAAATCAAGTCCCGCCTGACTCGTCCACTTCCCCGTTCCCTTCTGCCCGGCCGTGTCCAGAATGACATCCACCATCGGCTTGCCGGTCTGCGCATCCTTTTGCTTGAGGATTTCCTGGGTAATGTCAATCAGATAACTGTCGAGTTTGCCCCTGTTCCAGCGCGCAAAGACCTTCTGCATGGCCTTGACATCCAGCCCGAGCCCCCTCGCCATCAGGTCGTACGCCTCGCAAACCAACTGCATGTCGCCGTACTCAATGCCATTGTGGACCATCTTGACAAAATGTCCCGCGCCATCGGCGCCCATCCACGCGCAACAAGGCGAGCCGTCGGGCGCTTTGGCGGCAATGGACTGGAAGATTCGGCGGATGGACGGCCACGCTTTCTTGTCGCCCCCCGGCATGATTGCAGGCCCCAGCAAAGCCCCTTCCTCGCCGCCAGAGACCCCCGAACCGACAAACCGGATGCCCTTCTCGGCAAGCGCCTTCGCCCGACGAATCGTGTCGGGATAGTGGGTGTTTCCGCCGTCGATCAGAATGTCGCCCTTCTCCAACTCCGGGAGCAACGACTCGATGGTCGCGTCCACCGCCGCGCCAGCCTTCACCATCATCATAATGCGCCGAGGCTTGGCGAGGGAAGCAACGAATTCCTTGACAGAGTGGCAAGGAATGACCCTCTTTCCTTTGCCCCTTCCCTGGACAAAGGTGTCCACCTTCGAGACCGTTCGGTTGAAAACCGCGACCGTGAAACCATGGCGCTCCATGTTCAAGACAAGGTTTTCCCCCATGACCGCGAGGCCTATCAAACCGATGTCGGCAAGGGATTTCTTTGCAGGCTTTTTCATCCTTGGATACTCCTTCTGCGGAAGTCAATCAAATGTCAGACTCCTGAATAGGCAGCAAATCCGCCATCAATCGGAATGACCGTGCCGGTCACGAACCCGGCGGCCTCATTGGAAACCAGCCAAAGGAGCGCCCCCAGCAAATCCTGCGGCTCGCCGAACTTGCCCATAGGAGTGTGCGCGATGATTTTGTCCGCCCTCGGAGTGAGCGAACCGTCAGGGTTGGTGAGCAAGGCGCGATTCTGGTCAGTGAGGAAAAACCCCGGGGCAATGGCGTTGACACGAATGCCAACCTTTGAAAAGTGGACGGCGAGCCATTGGGTGAAATTGCTGACGGCCGCCTTGGCGCCGGAATAGGCCGGAATCTTGGTCAGCGGACGGAACGCATTCATCGAAGAAATGTTGACAATGCAGCCTTTGCCCCGCGTGGCCATCTGCCGCGTAAAGACCTGCGTGGGCAAGAGCGTTCCGAGAAAATTGAGGTTAAAGGTGAACTCGATTCCCTTGGGGTCAAGTTCGTAAAAAGAAACGGTCTCCCGGGGAACACCGGAAAGATCCGCCGGCTCCAGATACTCCTTTGCCGTGGTGCCATTAGGATGATTCCCGCCGGCGCCGTTGAGCAGAAGCGTGACAGGTCCGAGTTCGGCTTCAATGCGGGCATTTGCCTCTTCGAGACTCCCCCGGTCGAGCACATTGCACGCAACGGCGAGAGCCTTCCCACCTGCCTGGCGGATTGCTTCAACAGTCTTCTCCGCTGCCTCTGGCTTGAGGTCTGCGACAGCAACCGCCGCGCCACATTCGGCCAAAGCCTTGGCCATTGCACGGCACAAGACACCACCGCCGCCGGTGACTACGGCGACCTCTCTTGAAAGGTCAACTTTGAAGGGAACCATTTGCCTACTCCTCATTTTGGGGAATGCCACGCACGGCAACCAGCCGCACCTCGGAATCCTCCAAACGATTCAAATCCCGCTCTAGGCGAATGTCTATCGTCCCGGGCGGAAAGACATCCCCAGCCCGCTCTGGCCACTCGACGGCAATGATTGCACGGCGTTCGAGCAAATCGTCGAACCCGATATCCTCCAGCAGCGTCCCTTCGGCCATTCGATAGAGGTCGAGATGCGCGAAGACGCCCCCATCGGGGAGCGGATACTCCTGCACCAGCGCGAAGGTTGGACTGGTCACGGGGCGTGTCACCCCCAACGCCCGTGCGAGAGCCTGAACGAAGGTGGTTTTCCCCGCACCAAGGTTGCCGTGGAGACGCATGACGCTCCCCGCCGCCAAGGCTGGAGCCAAGCGCGCGGCCAAGCGCGCGGTCTCGGCGGGCGAAGCGCAGATCTCAGTCCACTCGTTCAACAATGATTTCCGGGTCGACGGTCTGGCGCAGGTGGGCCTGGACGCCATCGCGCAGGGTCATGGCGGCGTGGGGACAGCACCCGCAGGCACCGCGCAGGCGCACCAGCACATTCTTTCCTTCGATGGAGACCAGTTCCAGATCGCCGCCGTCGTTCTGAAGCATCTGGCGGACATTGTCGAGTTCGGCGCGGAGCGCCTGTTCATCAAGAGGCATAACACAATCCTTCCGTTTTCGGCACGGGTCAACGGCGCTCATTATACTCTAAACTGTCCCCCGACTCAAGCCTTTATCGGCGCGCGCGCCGAGAGGGTGTCTGGATAAAAAAATGAGCGGTTCTGGGGGGGCAGAACCGCTCAACCGGCCAAGGCAGGAATATTCTCACCTTGACCGGGGTGGACGCTGGGGGGCAGCGTCCGTGACAGGGCGTGTTGGGAACCCTGTCGGGGTGGGTGTGAAGAGACGATACCAAAATGCCGCACCCCGATGCAAGAGAATTCGTCCGCTGTCCCAAAAAATCTTTCGATGCCACCCCCGAAACGATTCCCTAGCACCTTCGGGAGTCATCGATGCGCACGACCGGAACGCCAAGTTGAGCACCTTTCGCCTCCATAAATACCCACCCGCTGCCGGCTGAGATTGCAACCTTTCCCGCTACGGCGCGGGTATGAGATTGATTTTTCCCGCCATTTATCCTACACTCTCCCTAAACTCACCCTCAGGACACCCCCAATGACCCGTCACGGCGCACTGCCGACCCTATTCCTCGGTTCCTTCCTGCTTTTCGGACTCCAACCGCTGACCGGCAAAACCCTATTGCCCGTACTGGGCGGCTCGGCCGGTGTCTGGCTCATCTGCCTCGGACTCTTCCAGACCCTCCTGCTCGCTGGCTACCTCTACGCCCACCTCTACACCACCCGCAATCCCCTCTCCCAGCCGAAAATCCTCTGCCACGCCGGGCTGGTGCATGCGGCCGGACTGGCGACCTTTTTCCTGATTGCGCCCAACTACGCCCACTGGCTCGGGGAACTGCCGAAAAACCCACTAGGCATCGCCCTGGCCGTGCTCCTTCTAGCGGGCTCAAGTTACATCCTTCTCTCGGCGAACAGCTCCCTCGTCCAAACCTGGGTCTCCCACACCTCCCAACGCCGCGATGTCTACTGGCTCTACGGCCTCTCCAACGCCGGAAGTCTCCTCGCCCTAGTCCTCTATCCGCTGGCAATCGAACCCTATATTCCCCTGCAATGGCAGTGGAGAGCGTTTGGTCTCCTCCTCACGATCTACGGTGCCAGCCTCCTCCAATTCATCAACGCCCGGCCCGGCTTCAACCCGCCAAAAGCCCCCGAACCAGGCACGCAAAAGGGCGGAATCCTGCTTTGGATAGCCCTCCCAGCGCTCTCAACCCTGCTGCTCAACGCCACCACCTTGCACCTGATGAGCGATGCATCCCCGATGCCGCTTCTCTGGACACTGACCCTCGCGGCCTTTCTCGCCTCCTGGATGGTTGGATTCACGCCAATCGCCGAGAAAGCAATCCACCTTTTGGCCCTGTTGGCGCTTATCGCGGCGGGTTATGCGGGCTATTGCAGCACCCGGCCAGGCGAACAAGGATTTCTCCTCAACCTACTCGCCGCCGGCGCCCTTTTGTTGCCGGGATGCGCCTTTCTCCACGCTTGGCTCTATGCCTCAAGACCGAAAGCCGAGCGCCTGACGCTCTTCTACCTCTGCTTGGCGGCGGGCGGCGCGATCGGGGGCGCATTCGCCTCATTCCTAGCCCCGCTTCTCTTCAACTCCATAGCCGAATATCCGCTCGCCCTCGGGGGGCTTTCCTTGGCGGCGGCGAGCCTGCTTCATAGCCGTTCCAAATGGGTTTGGGCGGGTTGCGCGGCGGCGCTTTTCCTTGCGGCAAGACCCTTTTGGCAACCCGACTCGCTCGACTTTTTCTACGCGCGCCGCAACGCATACGGTGTGAGCCGGGTGGCGAATCACCTGCTCTCCTATGGTTCGCAAGGCACCTTCAAGACGCACCTTTTCCTGCACGGCTCGACCTGGCACGGAATGCAGATTTGGGACAATGATTTCTACCATCTCGATCCTACGCTCTACCACACCTCCAACGCCGTCGGCAAGGCGGTTTCGACCCTTCCGGCATTCACCAACGGGGCTCCTCTGCGCGTAGCCATCCTCGGCATGGGGGCGGGGGTCTGCACCGTCTACGGGCGAACCAACGACCTCTACCGTTGCTACGAAATCAACCCCCAAGTCGTTGAGCTGGCGACCAATTCCACCTGTTTCACCTTTGTGCGCGACGCCCAGGCAACGGTTGAAATCGCCGTTCAGGACGCCCGCCAAGGGTTGGCTCGCGAAGCCCGCGAGCGCCAGCCACGCTACGATCTCATCATCCTCGATGTCTATTCCGGCGACTCGATACCGCTGCACCTTGCCACAAGGGAGGCCTTCGACCTCTTCCTATCCCGCCTCAAGCCCGGCGGAACTATTGCCCTGCACCTGACGAACTGGCATCTCGATTTGCTACGCCTCTGCCGCGCCGTCCGCGACGAACTCCACCTCCAAGTCCGGGCCGAGCAAATCACCGGCGATCGGTTCGGCTCTCCCTGCGTCTGGTGCTACCTCAACCGCGGCGATGCCCCCTTGCCCTCGGGCGGGCGCGAAATCGACCTCGACCGCGTCAAGAAAGTGCCCCTGATGACCGATGAACGGTGCAGTCTCCTGCCCTTCATCTCCTTCAGCGCCCAGCAACTTCCATTCCGCGAGAATGCCGCCTTCTGGGACAACCTCTTCGCCCCGAAAGATTACAACCTCATCCACTGATTCCTACACGCCAGCCGCCCCCGACCCTGCCAACCTCCGGGGGCGGCTGATGCCAACCTTTTTCCCCATTCGAAACGATGCACCTGCTCCGCGACCTGCCTGCCAAACTCTCCCGCCACACCGCCCTCGTGGTTACCCTCGCCGCCCTCCTCGGAACCATCCGGCCGGCCACCTTCGGCTGGGTTCAGGGCGAAAGCCAAGTCGCCCTGCTCGGACTGATTATGCTCGCCATGGGGGTCACCCTCGCCCCGAACGATGTCCGCGAACTCGCCCGACGCCCGTGGATTGTCGCCGCCGGCACCCTCGCCCAATTCACCGTCATGCCCTGCGCCGCCTGGGCGATTGCCAAAGCCCTCGGGCTCCCGCCGGCCTTGACCGCCGGCCTCCTGCTGGTCGGCACCTGCCCGGGCGGAGTCTCCTCGAACCTTATGTCTTGGCTCTGCAAGGGCGATGTCGCCTACTCCGTTGGAATGACCACCCTCTCCACCCTCCTGGCTCCCCTCGCCACGCCCCTGCTGACCCTCCTTCTCGCGGGGGTCACCGTCCAAGTCGATCCCTGGCCCATGTTCCGCTCCATCCTAACCGTCACCCTCGCCCCCGTGCTACTGGGATTCCTCCTCAACACCTTCCTCGGAACCACCGCCTTCTGCCGCCACCTCTGCGCCGCAATGCCCGCCGTCGCCGTGCTCGCCCTTGGCTGCATCGTCGGCGGAGTCGCCTCCCAGCAGAGCGGTGCAATCCTCGCCAGCGGCCCACTCATATTCGCCGCCGTTCTCCTCCACAACGCCTCCGGCTACCTCCTTGGCTACGCCTCCGCCACAGCCCTCCGGCTTACCCCGCCCCAACGCCGTACCCTATCCATTGAAGTCGGAATGCAGAACGCCGGACTCGCCACCGTGCTCGCCACCCGACACTTCCCGCAGATGCCCGAAGCCGCCATGCTGTGCGCCATGGCCTGCATTTGGCACTCCGTCTCCGGCGCCGTCCTCGCCAACCTCTTTCTCTCCCTCCAACGCGCCCCCAAGCCCGATTCCACCCCTTGATTCGTCCCCATTCCGGCGTACCAATCCCCCCACGAAGCGGCACGCCCCTTCCCTCACGGCTCCCCGACTTCGCCCCCATCCCGAATCCATCCGCCCAACCGCCGGCAAGGCAACAAAAAGAGGGAGGCCGCCGTTACCGGCAACCTCCCCCAATTCCACCGCACTGTAAGCCAGATTCTGTCCCGCCGAAGCGGTGCGAGTCATTTGTCTAAGCGGCCAACCCGGAACTTGTCCGCCGAAGCGGTGCGGTACGGACAGCACCTCCGTTCCCTATTTGGCCTTGCTCCGGAAAGGGCTTGCCGCGCGGCGGAGGCTCACACCTCCGCCCGGTGGTCTCTTACACCACCTTTTCACCCTTGCCCGTTGGGGCGGTCTGCTTTCTGTTGCGCTTTCCGTCGACGCTTTATAGAGGCGTCGCTCCCGGGTTTCCCTCGGGATTTCCCGTCCTGTGGAGTCTGGACTTTCCTCTCTCCGAAGAGAGCGACCCGCCGTGCGGTGGAAAAGGAAATCGGCCCTACGCCTTGTAGAGGATGCGCCCGCAACTCTCGCAAACCACCAGCTCGCGCCCGCGCAAAACGGACTGGCGCGTTGCCGGCGTCTGGATGAGGTTGCACCCGCTGCAAACCCCCGCCTGCACATTCATCCGCACCACAATGGGCCAGCGCGAAGTCTTCAGGCGTTCGTAGTAGGCCAGATAGGTCGGATCGACCGTCTTGACCGCCTCGTCCCGCTCCGCCTGGGAGCGTGCCAACTCTTCGCGGACGCGATCGAGGCGCTCGGCCATCTCGCGCTCATGGTCGCCCGCAATGGCCTCGGCCTCCTTGAGCGCCTCGTTCGCCTGCGCCAAGTCCGTCTGAAGCGGAATGAGATCATCGTTGGCAACCGTCAGACGCGCCTGAACCTGGGAAATCTGCTCGTGAATACGGTCGATATCCTCGTTGAGTGCCTGGAATTCGCGGTTCGTCACCAGATCGTTCTGAGCCTCCTTGCGGCGGCGAATCGTCTCCTCGTGCTCGACAATCTCGGCTTCGAGGGAGGCCACGCGCGTCCGCGCAGCCAAGAGGGCCCGCTCAACGGCTTGAACATTTTGACGGGCTTCCGCCAGGCGGCGGAGTTCGGTTCCAGTGTTGGAGGAGGCGTGGTCGATTTCCCGCTGGAGGTCGCGGATGCGGCTATCCACCTCTTGCAGCGCAAGCAGGCTCTCAATCGTGCTCATTTCGATCCTTGTGTAAGTAGAACTGACGGTCAAGTCTACCTTTTTGGAGAACTGATGTCAAGGAAAGTGTTGGAGACCGCCCCGAGAACCCCAGCGGAATCGGGTTGCCGCCTCCGAGAAGGACGCATTCCACCCCAAAAAAGGCCCCGGTTCACCCCGCTTCGTCCCCGAGAGATTCCGCCGTATTTCTCTTGAAAGCCGATGGACCTTGCGCTACACTATGGGAAGAGGCTGTTGCCGGTCTGCACCGCGCCGACGCAAAAAAAGTCGCTCAACCATCAAAAAGTCCGCACGGTTTTGCCGCCGGACTGTTTACAGGAGTATGCAAAAGGGAATCTCGTTGCCCGGAGAGATGGTTCTCCAGCTCACCCAGCTGCAGGACGACCTCTATCGCCACATCTGCGTCCTATGCGCCGATGTCGAACGGGCCAAAGACATTCTCCAAGAGACCAACCTCGAAATCTGCGCGAAGTCCCCGACCTTCGACGAGACCAAGGGTACCTTCAAGGCTTGGTGCAAGACCCTCGCCACCTACCAGGTGCGAAAGGCCCTGCTCTACGCCAAACGCGACGCTAGACGCCTGGTCTTCGACGAAGATGTCTTCAACCTGCTGGTCGACACGCTCGCCCAAGAGCCAGATGCCGACCTTGGACGACGCGTTTCCTGCTTGCAATGGTGTATCGGGCGGCTCGACCAAGCTAAACTTCGGCTGATTCGCCTGAGATACTGGCAACGCAGCGGCGTGAGCGAAATCGCGCGACTCTGCAGTTTGACGGAATCGGCCATGGCCTCCCGTCTCGTGCGGATCCGTTCCGAACTCGCCGACTGCGTCATACGACAGGAATGTCGTCTGGAAAGGCAACCTTGAAGAGCATGCCTGAGTTTCACCTGCTCCTCGAACGCCTGTTCGACGGCGGCCTGCGCGGCGACGAGCGCGAACGGTTCAATGCCATTCTACGCCCAAACCGCCAGGCGCGGCACGAATGGGTTGAGCAGATTGAGATTCATGCCCGACTGTCCAGGTTCCCCGACCTGCTGAAAGATTCCGGTCGCCGGGTGCAGATGAAGCAAGGCGGCCGTTGGAAATGGTTGCCCCTCGCGGCAACGGTCGTTTTGCTGCTTTCGAGCGGCGCCCTGCTGGCGCTGGATTCGATTCGGGCAGCCGCCACGCTTCAGGCAAAGGCGGAGATTGACCGTTCGCTCGCGGAACTGAACCTTGCGTTCTCCGCGCAGGATGAGGCGGCGGCCATGGTAGCAGAGGCTGCAACCGGGTGTGCGCCCCGGTATGCGGCGGTCGGGGACGGGGCAGCCGCCGAGGCGGCGGAGTGTGCGCCCGGCGCCTTGGCTGAGGGCTTCCTCAAGAATCGCTTCTCGCAAACGTCCGTTGCGTTGTCCGGTATCGCCAGTGCTGCGGAGGCTACCAACCTTTGGCTTGGTGCTGTTGCCGCAGACGATTGCCTGCCGAGCCCTGATTTTGCCGCGAACTGGTCGCTGGATCGGGTTCCGGATCGGGAGAATCTCGACTGTGCATGTGTGGCTACCTATCTGGTCATCGACGACTCAGTCATCCGTTTTGCCCCTTTGACGCTCTTGTTTAAAGGCACTTGGCAGGGTTACCGTCTGGAGTTTCACCGTGACTTTGAACTTCAGCGGCTCGAATGCCAGGATGGCACGGCTGGGGCTGCGGGGGTTCATGCGGGACGCGTGCAGGTGGGAACTGCCGATTGTCCGGTCACGCTGGCGCTTTCTGGGGGGACGGCTCCGCTCGACTTCCGGCAGTCCTCTTCGGGGTGGAATTATGTCCGGCTCGCGCCGGGGAGTGTCATCGATTTCTGCGGCGAGGAGATTGTCTTTTCCAAGAGCCTTGTGGGAAAGACATCATCCGACGGTGCCATACAGTCTTCTGGCTATTTTGAGGACGCGGCCTGCTCTTCCAACGGCACCATCCGGTTCAGCACGGCGGCGGGTACAATCCGCTTAGCGGGGCAAGGGCTCGACAAGGGGGCGATCCGGCTGGGCTACAACAATCTCGAACTTCGCAGCGACCAGACTTGGATCGCGGAGCCCACCGCCTATGTCTCGCTCAATGCGCGCCAGACACCGGAAGGCGCTAAGGGGCCGGTCTTTCCCACACCTCTCGATTCCAAGCGTCTAGACAATCTCGGCCAGGTTAATTTCAGCATCTGCGGACAGCCTTTGGCGGATGCCACGCCGCTGACGGGGTTGCATCTGAGCGGGGGAACTTACGGCTCGTTGCACTTCTGCTCGTCTGGCACCACGCGGCGGCAGTGCATTGCCCTCGATGGCGATGTCGCGCTGCGCGGCGAGGTGGTCGAGACGCCTATGCAGAGCGGCGGTGAGGCGCAGACGCGCCCCTACAGTCTCACGCTGGCGACCTACACCTCGCCCGGTTCGCTCGCCCTCTACCTCGACGGGCACGCCCTCGATCTCGCCAATGGTCTGCGCCTAGATGCGGGAGCGACGGGGGACGAGGGGTCCTTCTGCCGGCTCGAGGCGGCGGGCAGCATCCTGCGCATTGGCGGCGACCTGCTCATCTCCGACGCCGCCCAGCCGGGAGCCGCCGAGCACGGCATCCACCTCGACGCCTCCGCTACGCTCGAACTCGGCGGAGATTACCACACCTCGCAGACATCGGTATCAACCTCGCACCCCCAACTGTGCGAAGGAAACATCTGCATTCTCGGCAATGAATCGGCCCGGCAGGTATGGGAGATTGCCGATGCCGCCTCAACCACCAACGCCGACCGCGGTACCCTCGCGCTGGGACGCCTTACGCTGGGCGCCCCCCTCCGCGCCGCCCACCTGCGACTCGTGAACGAATGTCTCAACCTCAACCATTCCATCGGACTCGACACTCCCTCCGGCGAACAGTTGATCGTCTCCAACCTGAGCCTCGAATCCACCTCCAGCCTCGACCTCGACGGCCAGCGCCTGCGCATCGTCCAGACCCTCGCGCTCGCCCCAGCCGCCACCATCAACCTCGGCGACCGCCTCGCCGCGCGCAAAGGCACCATCCTGCGCCACTCGATGGTCGGCAACGGCGACCAAACCGCCACTTGGGCCTCCTGCTCCGGACAAATCCGCCTCGGTTCCACCGGCGCCACCCTCGCGCCCGTGTTCGACACCCAAAGCGGCGAACCCTATTGGCAAGTCCAGACCTTTCCGCAGCGCAGCCTGCTGCTGATACAATGAGGCGAAAAGCGTTCCAAGCCCCCAACCTGCTCCTAACCGTACGCCTCTCGCGGCAGATCTTCTCGCTCAGCGCCGGCGTTTTGTCCTTTACCTAGTGCCGCGGTGCCCCCCCCCGATACGCTCCGCCCCGGCGACACATTCACTATCCGCATTCTCCCCACCGCCCCACGCCCCGACGGCAAACAGATCTCCTGCCACCTCCACGGGTCAAAGCCCGGCGGAGACGCCTTCCCCCTGTGGACTTCCGTCAAGCCCCGCCCCCAAGGCTAGCCCCGCACATTCGACTACCGCTCCAAACTCAAACCCGGCACGGCTACCCGCGCGTTGAAGTCGGTCGCGCCCGAGATGGAGGTGCCGTTTCTGGGAGGTCTCTGGTCGCGAAATTACCACACCGACCTCACTGCCGCCGGCATCGCGCGCCTCCGCCTCTTTGAATCCAAAGGCAAAGACATTGCCGTGCGCGGCTCGATTCCCGAGAGCGAGCCTGCCCACATCCAACTTACCACCGGGGGCGACTGGTTGCTAGCGACCGACTACCAAGGTCGCAACCAAACCCTCCAAGAGGTTGGAACCTTTCGTCTGACTGCTATGCCCCTGCCCATCTTCCTCGAAGGCGAAGGCTTCAAAGAACTCACCATCCTCTTCACCCCCTGCTGGCGCAACATCGACACCTGGCGCCACAGCCACTACTTCCGCGCCGCCGCCCGCGCCGACCGCCTCGAGGCCGCCGTCCAAACCACCGACGGCTCCCCGCAAGCCAGCCCCGCCTGGCTCCGGAACAAAGACCCGGAGGCTGGTTCCAGCAGGCAGACACGCTACCAACCAGTCGGCCGCTCGGAAGGCAAGCCGGCGGGGCAACTCGCGAAAAACTCATCCGCCCTACAAAATGAAGGTTGCTTCGGCTCCCCCAAAAAGGGTATGATATGCGGCGCGAAAGACTCATCCGCTCTACCAAATGAAGGTTGGGCACAAGGAGGATTGCAGCACTTGCAAACTTCGCCGCCCCTAGCGCGAGCTCGACATTGCCAAGCCCGCCCCCGGGCTCAGGCTAGGACGCTCGCTCTGGCTGCCCAACTTCGACAGCGATTCGGCACCAGGTGCGATGAGTTTGGGTGCAGGCGTTTTGCCCCTGCGGGCGCCACGCGCAATCGGTCATATCATACTCAAATCATAGGTCTGTAATGGCAAAATCCGATCTAATCCGCAAGGAAATTCTGCTGTGGGAGCGAGAGCATCTGATTGACCCCGGGCTCACTCGAAAACTGCTCGAACGATACCCAAAACGCACGCCGATTCAAGGGCTGGGGGCATCTGTTGCGCTAGCCTTCGGGACGGTGCTTTGCTGTCTTGGCGGGGTGACGCTGGTTGCGGTCAACTGGGACTGTTTCGGGCGCACGCAGCGGGCGGTTCTAGCGGTTTTGCCGACTCTCGCCTGCGGGTTCCTAGCGTTGTGGGGGGTGTGTCGGAATTGGCGCGCGACGCGGCTATGGGAGGCGCTTGGGCTAGGCTGGGTCGGGGCGACGGTGATAGGCACGGGACTGGTGGCGCAGACATATCAGATGGGCGGGTCTGTGCCGATGCTGGTGCTGCTGACTGGGATTCTTTCGTATCCGATTGTCTGGGTGACGCGAAGCACGCTGGCGGCTCTGGCGTGGTCGGTTTTCCCATTGATTTGGCTCTGTTCGATTCGCGCCAGCGAGGGCGGCTGGTGCGTGCCGCCCGGGCTGACGCCGTGGTTGGTGTTATCGGCTTTTGCGGTTTCGGCAGGGGCGATGGTCTGGCACCTAAGGCGGTTGAAGGATGGCGCGCTGAGGGGGTTTGCGGGGGTGTGTTCGGGGCTGGTCTATGGTATCAGTCTGCCGATTCTCGTTATTGGGTCGATTGGCAAAGAGGTGTTTGAGCCTCAGGGAATTCTGCTGACGATATGGGTATGCGAGGGGTTGCTGTTCGGCGCGGGGATGACTTGGGGGATTCGTTCGTGGCGTACGGCGGGGATGTGCCTGGCTTGGGTGGCGTCGCTTCCGACGCCGTTCAACGAGGTGGTCGGATGGCGCGTGTTGCCGCTTGCGATTCTTTTCGCTCTGGGGTTGCTTTGGGTAGGCATCGTGCGCCGGCGCCTGGGGCTACTCAACGGGGGGCTGATTTTGTTGCTCTACCTTCTGCTGGTGCGCTTTTTCACGCTCAATTGCAGTTTGGCGGCGAAGGGCTTTGCGGCGTTGGCGGCGGGGCTTTTGCTGATTGTCGGCAATGTGGTTTTCCAACAATTCCAGAGGAAGGGGGCGACCCGTGGTTGATCGGATGAGATTGTGGGGCGTGGCCTTGCTGCTTGCCTTTCAGGTGGCGGCGCTGGGGGCTTTGATGGTTCGCTACGAGAGGGTCGTACGCCATGGAGAGGTGGTGCGCTTGCCGGCTCGGGTCTACGATCCAATGTGCCCAGTCCGCGGGCGCTACTTGCGGGTGACGGTTGAGCAGAACCTAGAGGTTCCACCGTTTTCCGAGGGGGTGACCCCCGGGGCTTTTGCGCACCTGGTGCCGACCGGGAGCAATGGGCTGTTCCGGGTTGCCGAGGTCTGCACGGAGCCCGGGGAAGAGGGAATTTGGTTCCGTTTCGGCAAGATTTCGTCGCGCTCCTCATTGGAGTGGAGCGCGAAAGGGACGAATGAATCCTATTCGGCCTTCTACGACCGCCAGCGGCAAGCCCCGCAGATTCTCTCCGTCCACTTCCCCGGAGAGTTCTTCCTCAACGAACGCCTCGCCGACCGCCTTGAAGAAGAGTCTCTCGACAAGCAGAACCTAGTCGCCGTCTACCGCTTTCTCGGCGGGCGGTTGGTGCTGACCGACATCGAGCGTGACGGCAAAAGCATCCTCGAAGCGACGCGCTAGCCACGGCGAAAATCCTGCCAACCTTTTGCCCCGGCACCTACCAACCCCATACACCCAATCCTTGCCCCCTTCCCCCTTGCGACCTTGCTAGCGAGGCCCTCGACAGGTGCCAACCTTCGCGCCGATAGCTCGCTCGAAGACAATGTCATTCGCCCCACTCCCTACGCCGCCCACGCCAAGTGGTACCGTCCCTTGAAGCCTCGTCGGCGAGTGGACATTCACCTGCCGACTATGCCGCCACGACACCAACTCCTCAACGCCCTCAGACCGAACCACTGAGGGGCTACCTTGTGCGCGCCCAACGCCCGCCGCGCCGAGAGTCTTGCCCGCTTGCCCAAACACGCGCACCGGGTCAATTGGAGCGGCCTCGGGCGCTTCCCGTGGCCCCACCCCACCACAACAAGCGGCAGCGCGACGGCATAATCTGCCCCGCCGAGACACCCTTCAACAAACACACCGACCCCCAAATACGAAGGCACCCGACTCCCCGACAGACTCCTGCCTACCATTCACCCCCAAAGGTATCCACCTCAGCCCCCCACTCCTGCCTACCAGCCAAACCCTAAGATAGACACCCACCGTCCCCCTTCTCCCCCAAGCGAAACTTCCGGCCAAACCTCCACTTTTGATTGAAAAAACCACAGCGTTTTGCTATCTTAACCCCAGCACCAGTGAGGCAGATGCCTCTCAACCCCCCAATAAGGAATGGTGACCATGAAAATCAAAAAAGCCACAAAAGCCGCTGCCGAAAAGCCCGCGACCGACAAAGTCGTCAAGCCCGCCGCAGCCAGAAAGTCCGCAAAAACCCGCGAAAAAGGCATCCGCGTGACCTTCTCCGTCCGCGCCGAGACCGGCAGCGAAGTCTGGCTGGCAGGATCCTTCAACAACTGGGACCCCACCGCCAAGAAAATGGCCGACAAGGCAGGCGACGGATTCTACACCGCCACCCTCACCCTCCC
>JAXFQS010000090.1:0-9351 GCA_034178815.1 Kiritimatiellia bacterium
GTGAATCTCCTCGTCGACATAGTCGTAAGGCAGGCAGGCGGAACGCTCGCTGTCGAAGAGCCCGGGCGAAAGATCCACGAAGTCGAGCGCGAGCGACACATCCACCAGCAGCGGCGGCTTCTCCCCCTTGAGGCGGGCGACCGTCTGCTTGAGGAGTTGGCAGTAGAGCCCGAAGCCGATGGCCGCGATGTGCCCGCTCTGCGCCGTTCCCAACAGGTTCCCCGCCCCTCGGATTTCAAGATCGCGCAAAGCCAGATTGAAGCCCGTCCCAAGCCCCGCGTGGCGCTTCAGGGCGCGAATCCGCTCCCGCGCCTCCAAGTCCATCGCGCCGCTCTCGGGAAGCAGGAACCAGGCGCGCGCCTTGACGGCGGAGCGCCCCACCCGCCCGCGCAACTGGTAGAGGTCGGCGATGCCGAAACGGTCGGCCCGATGGACGATGATGGTGTTCGCCGATGGGATGTCCAGACCGTTTTCGACGAGCGTGGTGCAGATCAGGACATTGGTCTTGCCGCGGGCGAACGCCTCCATCTGGGCGGCAAGTTCGGCGGACTCCATTTGCCCGTGGGCGATGCCGACGATGGCCTCTGGAACAAGGCTCTGAATGCGCTTGCGGATGAGCGGGATGGTGCGGACGCGGTTGTAGAGGAAATAGACCTGCCCTTTGCGGTGGAGTTCCTGGCGGATGGCGCTCTGGAGCGTGGTGTCGGTGTCGCGGACAATGCGCGTCTCTACGGGTTGGCGGTTGGCGGGCGCAGTGCGCAAAAGACTCATGTCGCGCGCTCCCGTCATGCCCAAATACAGGGTTCGTGGAATCGGCGTCGCAGTCAGCGTCAGCACATCGACCAGCCCGCGCAACCGCTTGAGCCGCTCCTTGTGCGCGACCCCGAACCGCTGCTCCTCGTCGACAATCAGCAGCCCAAGATCCTTGAATGAAACTTGCTCCTGAAGTAGCGCGTGCGTGCCAATCAGAATGTCCACTTGCCCCTTGTCAGCCCCCCTCAACGCCTCCAGCCGCTCGGACTGGCTCCTCAGCCGGCTGACCACCGAAACCTTGATAGGAAAGCCCTCCATTCGCTGGCGGAAAGTCTGGAAATGCTGCTCGGCAAGAACCGTCGTCGGCACCAGTACGGCAACCTGTTTGTGGTTCATCACTGCGATGAACGCCGCCCGCATGGCAACCTCGGTTTTGCCGTATCCGGCATCTCCACAGACAAGCCGGTCCATCGGGCGCGTTTTGGCCATATCCGCCTTAATCTCTGCAATGACCCGGAGCTGGTCGGGTGTCTCCGAATAGGGGAATGCCGCCTCGAATTCCGCCAGCCAAGGTGGATTGGATTCGAAGGCAAAACCCTTCAGCACATCGCGCCGCGCCTGCGTTTCAAGCAACGCCGCAGCAAGATCTTCCACGCCCCGCTGCGCTTCCGCCTTCTCCTTCAGCCAGCGCCTGCCGTCGAGCCTGTGGAGTTTCGCCCTCTTGCCCGCTACGCCGACATACTTGGAGAGCAGATGGATGTGCGAAACCGGCACATGGAGTAGTTGCCCGTCGGCGTACTCCAGTGTAAAGACCTCCAAGTGACCGCCCGCGACCGCAATCTCCCTTGTCCCGAGGAAACGCCCGATGCCGTGGTTCAGGTGCACCACCAGATCCCCCGGTTCAAGTTCCGCAATCTGGTCGAACCGTTCGCCCTCGCAGATGGGGCGGATCGGCTGGCGTTGCTTGCGTGGAGCCGCAGTCAAATCACCTTGGGAAGCCAGCGAAAAGGAGGGCGTGACAAAGCCCCCTGAAAGCGCTAGACGCAGGAAAACCGTTGGTGTGGAGGCGGGGGCGTCGCGGCGAAGCAGTTCAGCCATGGCGTCCGTATCCGCGCAGACGAAAGAAGGGCAGGACTGGTTGGCCAACGAGTCTAGCACCGTCCGGCGGTGGAGCGCGGCAATCTCGGGCGTTGCGCCCAGTTCGTCCCCCCGTCCGAGCCCTGGGAATGGGGCCAATTCGAACCGAGAAACCGGTGTTTTCGCGGGTGGCTGGTCACCGCAGAAGAACTCGATGGCGGGATGCCTTTTCGCGAATCTCCGGCAAAGTTCGCGCCAATCTGGCGAGCGCTTTTGTTCAAGTCGAATGCGGTCGAGGGCGTCTTGGATGGCAAATGGGTCGAGCCAGAGAATGACGGCGTTTTCCGGGAGAATTTGCTCGATGGTGATGGTCGGAAGGGCGTTCGGGGCGCGGGGCGGAATGGTGGCGGATGGTAGTTGCGAGGTGGAGCGCTGGGTGGACGGGTCGAAGAGGCGGATGGTGTCGACTTCGTCCCCGAAGAGTTCCATCCGGACGGGCTGTTCGGTGTCTGGGGGCCAGATGTCGAGGATGCCTCCGCGCATGGCGAATTGTCCCGGGGAATCGATCTCGGGGATGCGTTCGTAGCCCATTGCGGAAAGGCGTTCGGGGGCGTGGGGAATGGTCGATCCGGGGGCGATCGGGAGGGTTGCTTCTGCGAGGGCTTTCGGGTCTGGAATGGGGGCGAGGATGGCTCCGAGGGTGGTGACGATGAGGGTATCGGCGGCGTTTTGGAGTGCTTTGGGAAGGAGGAGGCGGTAGCGTTCTGCGTCGGGGTTTTCGGGGTTGGGCTCGGGGAATGGGGTGTATTGGGCCTGGAGGGCTTGGAGGTCGTTCTGGATGGGGGTTGATTGGTTTTCGCCGGGGGCTATGAGGAGTAGGTGTGGGTAGCGTTCGTGGAGTGCGAGGGCGGTGAGGGCAGCGCTTGCGCCGGTGAGTTCGGGGAGTGCGAGTGTGGGGGGGTGCTTCGCGGGAAGGGCGGCGAAGAGTGCATCGGCGAAGAGTCGGCGGATGTGTAGGATTGGGTCGGTCAAGTTGGTTTCTAGGGGTGTCGCGGGCTGGTATCGGCGGCGTTTTGCGCTCGGTGCTGAATCCAGTCGGCGATGGCTTTGAGCGTTTTGCTCCATTGGACGGGATCGGTGCGCTGGGCGAGGAACTTGGCGTAGAGGGCGTACCAGACTTGCCAGTAGGTTTCGATGGCTCGGATGCGTTCCATGAAGCGTCCGTAGGGGTCGGTCTGGTCGGCTTCTGGCTTGGGGAGTTTGAGGCTTCTGAAGGCGAAGGTATCGTCTACGGTGGCGGTGACGATGGTCTCTGCGCGGGTGAGGGTGATTTTGGCGCGTTTGAGTTTTTTGCCGCTCCAAAGGGCTATGGCGGCTTCGGTGGAGTCGAGGGGGGTGCCGTTTCGCAGGAGGGCTTCGTGTGCGCCTTCGCCGTCGCGGTAGAAGGTCAGGGGGCCTTCGAGCATGATGCCGCAGGGGTCTCCGTCGAGGGTGAAGGTGTTGGTACCGGTCTCCCAGTCGTGCCAGAGCCAGGTGAGGAAGTCCATGCCGAGGGTTGCTTCGTGAGGGGGCTCGATGTCGGGGTTCGGGGTGAAGAGGACGGGGTTGAGGTCGACGGGGTTGATGTGGTGGCGGATGAGGGCGGTGTTGTCGGGGTCGAGCAGATGGAGGGGGTCGCCAAAGATGGCCCGGGCGCCCATATTGAAGGCATCGATTTGGCTATCCGAGAGGGCGGAGGCGAGCACGACACGTTCGGAGAGGTCGACTAGGGTCTGAATGCCGGTGAGGGTGGGGGGCATCTGGGGGAGGAGTTGGGCGACGATGCGTTCTTTGATTTCGCTTTTGACTTTGCGGGGGAGGTAGACGAGGTCGCGCGCTTTCTTCTCGACTTCCTCCTCGATTTTCAGGTAGGTTTTGAGCAGGGAGGTGGGAATCTTCTTCTCGGCCTTCATGAGTTGGACATGGAGGTAGGGGCCGTAGAGGCACTTCTCCTCTTCGATTTGGCGGTCGAGGAGGTGTTTGCCGGTGACCCAGCCGCGAATGGGGTCTTTGTCGAGGGTGTCGATGGGCGGGGCGGCGTTGTGCGCGAGGCGGTCGACGAGGTCGGCGGCTTCGTAGGCGTGGCGGAGGTAGAAGAGGCGGTAGGAGACGGAACCGTTGTCGAATGGCATATCGAAGGTGGCTATCTAGGGGGTCAATGGATAGCCACCAGTCTACCAAATAGGTTGGCGCAAGACAAGCAAATGGGTAGGCACCTGCGCCAGACGGTCATAGACATCAATGTCCGCGGCGGGTGCCGCCGGAGTGCCCCCCCGAGCCGGAAGGACGGTTGCACAGGCCGCTGTTGTGCTTGAGCCAGTCGCTGCCGGCGCGGCGGAAGGATCGATCCTCCCAGACGCGGAGTTGGCTGCAGAAGAAACAGCCCGGCTGGAGATGCCCCGTGCCCTGCTCGACATAGCGGTCGAGATGCTGTGCGCAATGCTTCCGCCACGACAGGTCGAACCCGCCGCCCGAAGGAGTCGACGCCGCATCGACGGGAATGAGCCGTACCGACCGGAAGGCCGGCAGCACCAGACGAAGCGCGTCCGGACGCGTCCGCCCCGAGAGTTCCAGGTGACCAAACGGTTTGGCCGCCGCCGTCCAGAGAATCGTATCCGCAGGAGCCTGCCCGCCGCTCGCGGAAGGGGTTAGGCGCGAGACCTGCGTGTGCACCCGTACGGAGGCGTCCGCGCCCGAATAATCGTACTCCGGCTTGACAGTCCCGGCCATCGGAAGTTCACGCATAACCGACCAGTCGCTCCACCTGGCGGGGTTGTAGAGATACCAGACCTGAACCTGCTCCAGCAGGTTGGTGTCGGCCGGATCGAAGGCCGCGTAGCCCATCGGCGCAATCGCTTCGTTGACCTGTTCAGGTGGGCAGACATCGGCGAGTTTCCCAAGCACCGGCACGACTCCCAGACCGTAGATTTCACAGTCGGTCGTACCCTCGTTTTCGTGGGCTGGGGGCGGCAGGGGCGGCCAGTATCGGTAGTTGGTGTAGGCCTCGAGCAGTGCCCGGTCGTTCCACCAGAACCAGCACCAGTTGCGGGAGGATATAGCCGAATAGAAGTCGGGTCTGAGAAGCATGTGGTTGCCGTCGCGGTCGGTATAGAAGCGGGCGTTTTCCGGGGCGGCGGCGATGCCTTGGGCGGCGACATTCAGCAGCAGATCGGCGTAGACGCCCCAGGCGCCTGGAAAGGGTTCGTCGAAGACGATGCCGTCGCCCATATCCTGCGTATAGCCGAAGCGGACGGTGTTGGCGTGCGAGCGGATTTCGTCGGTCAAGTCGTCATCGACGGGGATGCGGTTGTTCTTGGCCGCCAATTGGGCCGCGTAGAATCCGGCGATCGGGCCGGTGAAGCAGAGCCGGGCCTGGAGGTTGGTGATGGCTTCCGCGGTGGCTGCGTCTCCGGCGACGACGGCCTGGATATGGAAGAGGTTGAGTTCGCCGATGAGGTTGAGGGTCGCGCCTTGCCAGCGGGCCGCGGCGAGGGCGGCCGCGTCTCCGGCGTTCTGAGCCTTTGACTTGCCTGCGAGGATTACCCCCAAGTCGAAGTTCCAGAAGAGCAGAAAGGTCAGCGCTACCAGCGCCATCATCAGAAAGATAGCTACCTGCCCGCGGCGGCGCGGATGCCGGAGAACCGGAGCGGTTGGTACGCAGGAATGAGGACAATTGGTACGCAGGAGCGGAACCTCTTCCTGCGCAGGATTGGGGGACATTGGTGCGCAGGATCGTTTCGGGCGGCCGGAAGGGAATCCGCTTGGCTCCAAACTTGGGATTGGGGACATGGGCGTGAAGAAAGTAAGGTTCGAACTACCAGCCGTTCGAGTCGAGATAAAGCGCGGCATGGGGCTCAATCTCGACCGACGCCGCGACCGGAATGGTGCCTTTGGGGGCCGTCTCTTCCGGGTCTGCCGGGGCCGATTGGATGAACTCCCCCTGCTCAAGTTCCTCCCTCGAAAGCAGCAACGGCAGATGGAGCGTCACGACCGTCTTGAGCGGCGCAATGGCGTTCAAAACACCCGCAGATGCGCCAATCCGTCTCCAGTTGGCATAGTCAAGCATCCCGCGAGCCTGAGAAGTCCACTCGCACCCGAGATACTCGGGGATTAGTTCCCTTTCCAGCGTGTCGACACTGCCCGCCGGATTTCGCAAAGTTTGGTCCCAAGCCCTGATGGGATCGGCTAGCGGCAACCCCGTTCCACCACTAGAAGTGTCCGTCGGAGTCAAGCGCTTTCCGGCCACAGGAATAGTCGCCACATCGATGACCCGGCGGACATAATCAGAGTGGAATCCAACCGTCCTCGCCCGCGCCGCCCTGCTAGCCGCGTGCTGGAGAACTAGGCGGGTGTTGTAGATTTGGACGAGTTGGACGAGGGCTAGGAAGAGGAAACAAATAGCAAGCAAGACGACGACCGTTTCGATCATCGCCTGCCCTAGGCGTTGGCGTCCGGCCTTAGAAGCCGTGCGCATGGCGCATCAGTTGAAAGTGCCGTCGGTCTGGAGTTTCTGGACGCGGGAGGCGTCGATATCCTCGGCTGCGGCTGCTGCCTCGCTGCCGGCGCTTTCGTCGAGCGCGGCGGTGGCGCCTGCAACCTTTCGACCGGCGGCCTTGGAGAGGTAGGAGAAGACGACGAGCAGGGAGATGGCAATCAGCACCACGATGATGATATACTCAATCATGGTCTGCCCGCGTTTGCGTTTGGATGCGTTCATAAGCGTGTCTCCATTAGGGATAGTCTGACGCGACCAAGTCGAGCGTGCGGTTGGACTGTTGGCGGACGGTCTGCAGGAAGATGGCAAAGACGCCGCCGGCGAAAAGCAGGATGACGAGCACGATGAGGTACTCAATCATAGTCTGCCCCGCTTTGCCCGACTTGTTCATCATTGCCACGATTATACCCGATTGGATGGGACAATGCAAGCCCTGACTCCACCTTCACGCCACCGCTCGCCGCCGGTACACACCAAAGGCTTCCAGACCAAACAACCTCCTCTTCCCGAAGGTGTCCACCACCTGTCCTGAAAGGTATCCGACAACGCCCCGCAGAGGTGCCAACCTTTCCGCTCCGCCGCCCCCGCTCCCTACTCCTTATGGAATAGCCCCCGTCCGCACCGATTTTGTTTTGACATTCGCCGGAAAACTTGAGACAATGCCCTTTCCACTCGACACCTCTCAGAGAGCCCCATGTCCTACTTCTACCTTGCCGTCAGCGCGATACTCGTGAACAACTTCGTGCTGAGCCGCTTCCTCGGCATCTGCCCCTTCCTCGGTGTCTCCAAAAGACTCCCGACCGCCATGGGTATGTCCGGCGCCGTCATCTTCGTGATGACCCTTGCCGCCGCCGCCACCTGGTGCGTTGAACACGCCCTCCTGCGCCCCATGGGGCTCGACTACCTCCGCACCATCGTCTTCATCCTGGCCATCGCCGCCCTCGTGCAGTTCCTCGACATCGCCCTCAAACGACTCCTCCCCCCCCTCCACGCCGCACTCGGCATCTTCCTGCCCCTGATTACCACCAACTGCGCCGTCCTAGGCGTTGCCGTCCTCAACGCTAAAGAGAACCGCGGCTTCCCCGAAAGCGTTCTCTTCGCCCTCTTCGCCGCCCTCGGATTCGCCCTCGCCCTGCTCATCTTCGCCGGCCTCAGAGAGAAACTCGCCCGGGCCAATCCCCCCCGAGCCTTCCAAGGCATCCCGGTTGCCCTCGTGACCGCCGGACTCCTCGCACTCGCCTTCATGGGCTTCAACGGACTCGTCAAATGACACCCATCTCCGAGACCCTTCCGCTCCTGCAACCCGCCCTCCTCGTCGCCCTCCTCGGCCTCGCGTTCGGAGCCCTCCTAGCCATCGCCTTCCGCTTCCTCGCCGTGCGCGAAGATCCCCGCATCGCCGCCGTCGCCGAACGCCTCCCCGGAGCCAACTGCGGCGGATGCGGCTACGCCGGTTGTGCCGACTGTGCCAAGGCCATCGTGCTCGACGGCGCCGCCCCGTCCCTCTGCTCCGCCGCCTCCGACGACGCCATCCACGCCATCGCCAGCCTGCTCGGCCGCGCCGCCACTTCCCGCGAACGCCTCGTCGCCCTTGTTCACTGCGCCGGGGACGAATCCGTGGCCACCCGCCGCGCCCGCTACAACGGTATCTCCGACTGCGCTTCCGCCGCATCCGTCGCCGGCGGAGATAAGGCTTGTTCATACGGTTGCCTGGGCTACGGCACCTGCGCCAGGTTGTGCCCCGTGAGGGCCATTGATATCCGCCAAGGCGTGGCGGTCGTAGACCCCAAACGCTGCATCGCCTGCGGCAGATGCGTGGCCGCCTGTCCGCGCAAATTGATCCGATTGGTTCCCGCCGCCGAAACACTTCGCGTGCTCTGCTCGTCCCCGGAGAAAGGCGCCGCCGTACGCAAGGTCTGCCAACGGGGCTGCATCGGATGTACGCTCTGCGCAAAGTTCGCCCCGCAAGCCTTTCGTATGGAGGGGAACCTTGCTGTGCGCGAGTATGGTGCGCAGCCGCCGGGCGAAGGGGTGGCGGCGAAGTGCCCCGCGAAAGCCATTGTTTGCCGGTAAAGGAGGCTATTGTGCGATTCCTCAAGCCACATATTTTCAAGGGCGGTGTCCACCCGGACGGCTGCAAGGGCGCTACGGCGCAGTCGCCGATTCGGATGCTTGGGGTGCCGAAGGTTTTGTCGGTATCGATGGCGCAGCATCTAGGGAGCCCGGCGAAGCCTGTGGTGGCTGTCGGGCAGGAGGTTGTGAAGGGACAGGTGATTGGGGATCCTGCGGGGGCGTTCTCGCTGCCGGTGCATGCGCCGGCGTGCGGAAGGGTGGTGGCAATCGAGCCGCGTCTTTTGCCGAACGGGCGGGAGGCGTTGGCTGTGGTGGTGGAGACGGTTGACTCTGGGGAGGCGTCGAGTTTGCCGCCGTTGGACTGGAGGGGTGCGCCGAAGGAGGCGGTGTTGGCGCGTTTGGCGGAGACAGGGCTTGTGGGGCTTGGGGGGGCTGGCTTTCCTGTGAAGATTAAGCTTTCTCCGCCGCCCGCCAAGCCGATTGACACACTTTTGGTCAATGGTGCGGAGTGCGAGCCTTTCCTGACGGGAGACCATCGTCTGATGGTGGAGCGGGCGTTCGATTTGGTGGCTGGGATTCAGATTTCGCGGGCGATTTTGGGCGGGCCGGCGGTGCGGGTTTGCATCGAGGAGAATAAGCCGGACGCGATTGAGGCGGTCTCCCGGGAGTTGGAACGGCTGGAGGGGGATGTGGCGTTGGTGCCGCTACCGGTGCGCTATCCGCAGGGGAGCGAGAAGCAGCAGATTTGGTCGGCGACGGGTAGGAAGGTTCCGCGCGGGGGGCTGCCGATGGATGTCGGGTGCGTGGTGGAAAATGTGGCGACGCTCTGCTCCATTTTCGATGCGGTGGTCAAGGGGTTGCCGCTGACGGAGCGGGTGGTCACGGTAGCGGGCGATTCGTTGGCATCTGCGGGAAAT
>JAXFQS010000002.1:0-3418 GCA_034178815.1 Kiritimatiellia bacterium
CATACCACCCCCAGAATCCCCCAAAAATACCCTCCCCGTAGCAAATAATTCGCCACAATCGCATTTTAGCATTGATTTTACGCCACAAAACAGCGTATCATACACCCAAGCGCAGGATGTCCTGCGCGACCATTCCTCAATTACAGGAGACATCCGATCATGGCTAAGAAAGAAGTCATCAAAACCAAGGCCCAACTTCTGACCGCACTCGCCGAAGCCGGCGAAATCAACAAGAAACAGGCCGCCGCCATCTACGACCGCTTCCTGGCTATTGTCTATGCCGGAGCCAAGAACAAAGAAGGCTTCATGATCCCCGGCATCGGCCGCCTCAAAAAGAAAGATTGCAAGGCTCGTATGGGCCGTAACCCCCTGACCGGCGAAGCCATCAAGATCCCCCGCAAGACCGTCGTGCGCCTCTCCCTCAACAAAGCTTGCAAAGACGGCGTCCTGGCCAAGTAAACCAGCCAAACCAGCCCGAAGACGCCCGGCGCATCCCGTCGGGCGTTTTTGCGTGCCATGCAGCTGAAAATCGTCCACTCCCGCTCCAAGAAAACCCCATTGCCACTGGATACCCCCGACATTCGCCGGGCGGCGGCCTACTTTGCGGCACGAGCCCAACGCCGAATGCACGCCGATCCAGCCTGGGAGAGCCTCACACTAGTGCTGATGGACGATCGGTCGATTTCCGAAGCAAACGCCGCCATTATGGGGCACGAAGGACCGACCGATGTGATTACCCAACGCTACGACCCCTTGCCGGGAGAGCCCCCGGGACTTGTCGGGGAACTCTACATCAACCTTGACGAGACCGCCCGGCACGCCACCCCAGCGCACGAGTTCCTTCTTTACCTCGCACATGGGTGCGACCACCTATCCGGCGCGGACGATTCGACCCCATCAGACCGACTGAAAATGCGGCGCCGGGAGCTCGGTTGGATACGCGACTTTCTCGCCTGATTTCACCTTTCCACCACCCTGCCATGGAGCAATCCTTGAAGAAGTATCTACTGCTTGCCCTGGTCATTTCTATACCCCTGATTGCCGTCCAAATCTGGCTCAACCGCACCTACCGCCAAACCCTTGATTCGATGGCGGAATCTGACAAGACTGGGCCTCTTGTCGTGGCATCTTCTGCGGCGGAAAAGGAACAGGAATCCCCCAGCCCCTCGCGTTTCCGCGTTCCCTCTTCGTCGCCAGCATTTGGCAAGCCGCTCGACTATTCCTTTGCCGTTTCGGGCGATTTGAAGTTGCCCGGCTCGACCTATGCCAAAGGGGGCATTCTGGTCGACCTGGATTCACGGCGGGTACTTTGGGCTAAGAAGCCTGAACAGAGCCTTCCGATTGCGTCGATGACCAAGATGATGACCCTGCTGGTAGCCATCGAGCAACTTGATGCTTCCCCCGAGCGCTCCTTTGAGACGCCCGTCCAGGTCACGAAATCGGCGACGAAAATCGGCGGCAGTCAAATCTGGCTTGACCCCCGGGAGACGCTTACGCTTGAGACCCTTTTCAAGGCTGTCGCCATCAAGTCGGCCAACGATGCGGCCTATCTGATTTCGGAGTATTTCGGCGGAGGTGATGTTGCTTCCTTCGTAGCCCGGATGAATGAGCGCGCGAAGGAGTTGGGTTTCAGCGGAACGCGGTTTGTCAATGCCCACGGGTTGACTGATTCCGCCTCTGGGGAGAACTCGGTTTCTACGCCCGAGGAGATGGTATTGCTGGGTGAGAGGCTACTCGAATACCCTAAACTTATGGAGTGGTTCGGTACGCCCATGGACCACTTCACCTACCCCTCCAGCGGCAAGACGATTGAGCTTGCCAACCACAACAAATTGGTGCGCCCGCGCTATCCGGGGGTGGACGGAATCAAGACTGGCTACAACGCGCAATCGGGGTTCTGTCTAACCGTCAGTTGCCTGCGAAATGGCCGTCGACTGATGGCATGCGTCATGGGCTTTCCGGCGGCGAAAGACCTCAAGACGGGGCGCGATCCGTTTGCCCGAAAGTTGCTCGACTGGGGCTATTCGCGGGCCGCAGAACTTGACCGCTCGGCAACCGCGCCCAGGCCAACGCCAGCGGCACCAACTTCGCAGTCGCCGACCCGAAACCTACGGCGTTAAAGGCGCCGTTTGGCCGCACGACGCGCCAATCACCAAAGCACCAATTCTGCGGCGGCTAGCTATCCCCCAGGGGGCATTCGTACGCACCTGCCGCCTTGGTTGATAGGCACCGGTTTCAGCGCAAGGCTGGTATCCTCTCTCTCTAAAATAAGTATGAGCGCGGCAGAGAGGTGGCATAGATTCTCAGCGGATCTGCGAAGTCGTTCGAGGCAATCTCGCCATCCTCAATGGTATCGATCGATGCCCTGTCCGACACCTTGGCGCAAGCAGTCCGGCAATGTCTGCCCACGCGCATTCCCCTTTCCCATCCTCGGGTGAAAATCCCAACAGCCAACGCTCTGGCAAGAGCGACTCTCCCCGCGAAGTGAGCGCGGTGCCGAGAAACGCATCTATCGACAAGCGGCAATAACCTCTGCCCCATCCCAACGCCTATAGGGCAAAGCAAGCACTCTAGTAGGCATCAATATCGATAGTAGCCACCGACAAGCGCGCCCTTCCGCCATATTCGGATGCGCATTCACCCCTGTTGCTGCGTCAAGTGGCGACCACCTTGTATGCGCAATGCCCAGCGAAAAAACCTCTCAGACCGAATCCGGCAACACCTTGCCAACCAACCGTTCCTGTTCTGAAACACCCCCACACGCTTGTACACCTTCAGCCCAGACGATCCGAGCAACGCCATTCCAGTTAATCACACCCGTGATACTCCAACCGCCTCAAGCGATGCCGAAGTGCCCCAGGAATCCGGCAGTTTCACACATCCGCGCATCCGCTCCTTCCGTCTCCGTCCACCATCACCTCCCCGGCTTCACAGAACATCACCCACTCCATCAAAATCGAATTGCCGAATCAATACAAGAGTCTGAGAAGCCTGAAAACGGCAACACAGCGACTAATATTCTGTTTAACAACTATCAAGGGAAAAGGTTGCAACCTAATGAAGCAGATAGTATACAACTATTTCACCCCCTCATTGCAACCTTATCCTCCAACAGGTTTCTACCTTACGCCCCAGAACCTGCTTTATTGTCGGTCACTTCCCTTTTCTTCTCAGCCATCCCCTTTTACCCGACGGTTGCTTCCTTCGGCGGCACCTGATTGCCCCCGCCGAATCCACCCTTCCCATTCTTGTACGAACGAGGCATTCCCCAACTCCAACCAATCAGCCACACCCATCGGGAAAACAAAAACGCCCCGCAAAATTGCGAGGCGTTCTTCACTACAACACGAACTGGTGGGAGATAGTGGACTCGAACCACCGACCCCTTGCATGTCAAGCAAGTGCTCTAACCAACTGA
>JAXFQS010000010.1:0-10867 GCA_034178815.1 Kiritimatiellia bacterium
TATCCTAAAAAGAAAAAGAACGCCCCTTGCGGAGCGTTCTTTTTCAGTCTAGAAAGACCTTGGCTTAGAAGACATTCAAACCAGCCAGCGTCTGGAGATACTGGTACTTCCGGGCGTAGCGGGCTTCCGCGTCGGCAAGCATCTGAGCGGCGTGCTCAGGATTGACCTTAGCCAACTGCTTGAAGCGGTTTTCGGTCTTCGCGACCTCGACGAACGATTGCGACGGAGCCTTGGAATCGAGCTGGAGCGGATTCTTGCCCTGGGCAACCAAGTCGGGGTTGTAGCGGAAGAGCGGGAAGTGACCGGATTCGACAGCCATCTTCTGATGCTCAAGACCAGTGCTGAGATTGATGCCGTGCGCAATGCAGTGCGCGTAGGCAATAATCAGCGCCGGACCATCGTAGGCCTCGGCCTCGGCAAACGCCTTGACCGTCGCCTCCGGATTGGTACCAATCGAGACCTGCGCAACATAGATGTTCTTGTAGGTCATCGAAATCGCCGCCAGATCCTTCTTCATCATCGGCTTGCCGCCAGCGGCGAACTTCGCCACCGCACCGAGAGGAGTCGACTTGGACGCCTGACCGCCCGTATTGGAGTAGACCTCCGTATCGAGCACCAGAATCTTGACATTGCGGCCGGTCGCCAACACATGGTCGACGCCACCGTAGCCAATGTCGTAGGCCCAGCCGTCACCGCCAATGATCCAGATGGAGCGGCGGATGAGGAAGTCGGCCACAGTAATCAACTTCGCGCAGAGTTCGCAGCAAGGAGCCTCGGCAGCGAACGCCTTAATCTTCGCCACGCGGGCGCGCTGGGCATCCACATCGGCGTCCGTCTTCTGATCGTCGACATGCGCAACCGCCTCCTGCAAGACAGCCGCGTAATCGGCGGAAGCCTTGCCCGAAGCGAGAATCTTCGCAATCAACTCAAGCGCAAACTCCTTCTGCTTGTCGCGGGTCATCGCCATACCCAAACCGAACTCGGCGTTATCCTCGAAGAGGGAGTTCGACCAGGCAGGCCCCTTGCCGTTGGCATCCTTGCAGTAAGGCGTGGTGGGCAGATTGCCGCCGTAGATTGAAGAGCAACCCGTCGCGTTCGCGATGCAAAGGCGATTGCCGCAAATCTGGGTCAACAGTTTGACATAAGGAGTCTCGCCGCAACCCGCGCAGGCGCCGGAGAACTCGAACAGCGGACGCTTGAGTTGGACGCTCTTGGCGTTGACCGGCATCGCCGAAACATCCGTCTCGGGGAGGTTCATAAAGAACTTCCAGTTGGCCTCGCCGGGCTTGCGGAGCGTATCCTGATCGTAGCGCGTCATCTTGAGCGCGCCCTTGGCCGCCATCGGGCAATTCTTCACACAGAGCGTGCAACCCGTGCAGTCTTCAAGGGAGACCTGGATGGTGAACTTCTTGCCGTCGCCCTTGGCAGGCTTGACATCGGCGGAGCGGAAGGTCTCGGGCGCACCGGCGAGCTGGTCGCCGGCGACAATCTTGCCGCGAATCGCCGCGTGAGGGCAGACCGTCGAGCAGCGCATACACTGGATGCAGACAGCCGGATCCCAGACAGGGACATCCGTAGCGATGTTGCGCTTCTCGAACTGCGTGGTGGCCGTCGGCCAAGTACCATCGTCGGGAATCGCGGAGACCGGCAGGCTGTCGCCCTCCTGGCGCATCATCACAGCCGTGACATTCTTGACGAAGTCGGGGGCGTCGGCAGAGACCGTCGCGGGCTTGGTCAGTTTGCCGGCGGGAGCGGCAGGCACGGTCACCTGTTCGATGGCGCCGCGGGCGGCGTCGATGGCATCCCAGTTGAGTTTGACTACATCGTCGCCCTTCTTGCCGTAGGCCTTCTTCGCGGCAGCCTTCAGCAGTTCAACAGCCTTGTCCGCCTCGATGATGCCGGAAATGACGAAGAACGCCGTCTGCATAATGGTGTTGGTGCGACCGCCGAGCCCAAGGGCCTTGGCGACTTTGACCGCGTTGACGACATAGAACTTCAGCCGCTTCTCGATGATGACCTTGGCGACCTCGTCGGGGATGTGGTCCCAGACTGTCGCGGCATCGTATTCGGACTGCAGCAAGAAGGTCGCGCCAGGCTTGGCGGCGGAGAGCATGTCGTACTTCTCAAGGAAGGAGAAGTTGTGACAGGCGATGAAGTCGGCCTTGGTGCAGAGGTAGGTCGAGCGGATCAGTTTGGGCCCGAAGCGCAGGTGGGAGACCGTCAGGCCGCCGGCCTTCTTCGAGTCATAGACGAAGTAGCCCTGGGCGTAGTTGTCGGTGTTGTTGCCGATGACCTTGATGGAGTTCTTATTCGCGCCGACCGTGCCGTCCGAGCCCAAGCCGTAGAACATGCACTCTGTGCGGCCGTCGTCGGCGAGTTCATACGGAGTAATCTTGAGGTAGTTGCCGGTAATGTCGTCGACGATGCCGACCGCGAAGTGATTGACCGGCTTCTCGGCGGACATGTTGTCGAAAATGGCCTTGACCATCGCAGGGGTGAACTCCTTGGAGCCGAGGCCGTAGCGACCGGCGAGGGTCTTGGGATAGCCCGAGAGGGTGACCAGTTTGTCCTGCATCGCCTCGCCCAAAGCCGTGCGCACATCCGTATAGAGCGGTTCGCCGATGGAGCCGGGTTCCTTGGTGCGGTCGAGCACGGTGATAGCCTTGACGCTCTGGGGAAGGGCGGCGGCGAAGGCCTTGACATCGAACGGGCGGTAGAGGCGAACCTTGATGACGCCGACCTTCTCTCCCTTGGCGGTCAGGTCTTCGACGACCTCGTGGACGCATTCGGCGCCGGAGCCAATCAGAACAATAATACGCTCGGCATCGAGGGCACCTTCGTAGTCGAAGAGTTTGTAGGAGCGGCCGGTCATCGAAGCCAATTTGTCCATCAACTTCTGGACAATGGCGGGGACGGCATCATAGTACTTGTTGACGGTCTCGCGGCCCTGGAAGTAGACATCCGGGTTCTGCGCCGTACCGCGCATGGTGGGATTCTCTGGGGTAAGCCCGCGGGCGCGGAAGTCGTTAACCGCCTGCTCGTCAATCATCTGGCGAATGGTTTCGCGGTCGATTTCGTCAATCTTCTGAACCTCGTGGGAGGTGCGGAAGCCATCGAAGAAGTGGAGGAAGGGAATCTTGGTCTCAAGCGTTGCAGCATGGGCGACTAGGGCGAGGTCGTGCGCCTCCTGGACAGAGTTGGAAGCGAGCATTGCAAAGCCCGTCTGGCGGCAGGCCATCACATCGCCGTGGTCACCGAAGATGCAGAGCCCCTGCATCGCCAGGGAACGCGCCGTGACATGGAAGACCGCAGGCGTCAACTCGCCGGCGATCGTGTACATGTTCGGAATCATCAGCAACAGCCCTTGGGAGGCCGTGAAGGTGGTGGTCAGCGAACCGGTCGTCAAGGCACCGTGGACGGCACCGGCCGCGCCGGCCTCAGACTGGAGTTCGACAATCTGGGGAACGGTGTCCCACAGGTTCTTCTGCTTGTGGGCAGCCCACTCGTCGGCGAACTCGCCCATGGGCGAGGAGGGGGTGATGGGGTAGATGGCGGCGACTTCGCTGCACGCGAAGGCGATCTTAGCGACGGCCTCGTTGGCGTCGCACATGATTTTCTTGGCCATTGATTGTTCCTTGGTGAGGGATTAAAAAGCGGCAAAGGCACCGCCCGTGGACTGGGCGGTGCCGGAAGGGTTGGGCTTACTTCTTGTTCGCGAGGCAAGCGGCGCGGCAATCGTCGAGCTGACCGGCGGAACCGAGAAGGACATTCTTCTGGGCGATGAACTTGGCGTACTCGGACATAAAGATCTTGCCGGGGTCGCGCAGATCGAACTTCTCGGGATGGTCGCGGAAGAACTCGCGGTGGACGCGGCACCAGACGAGACGGCCGTCGGTGTCGATATTGATCTTGGTGACACCGAGTTTGGCGGCCTTGAGGAACTGGGAGGCGTCGACACCGCTGGCACCCTGAATGTTGCCACCGGCGGCGTTGATGCGGGCAACTTCATCCTGCGGGACGGAACTGGAGCCGTGCATGACCAGAGGGAATCCGGGGATCTGCTTCTGAACCTCTTCGAGGATGTCGAAGCGGAGTTTCTGGTCGCCCTTGAACTTGAAGGCGCCGTGGGAGGTGCCAATGGCACAGGCGAGAGAGTCGCAACCGGTGCGGGTGGAGAAGTCAACGACCTCTTCGGGGCGGGTGTAGACATGGGCGGCGGCGACCACATCCTCTTCGACGCCCTTGAGTTGCCCGAGTTCGGCCTCGACGACGATACCCTTGGCGTGGGCGGCATCAACGACGCGCTTGGTGATGGCGATGTTCTCCTCGTAGGGCTTGCTGGAGGCATCGATCATAACAGAACTGTAGACGCCAGAGTTGATGCAGTCCATACAGGTCTCTTCGTCGCCGTGGTCCAGATGGACGGCGAAGACGGCCTCGGGGAAGATCTTGTCGGCGGTGGTCATCAGGGCTTCGAGCATGTCCTTATTGGTGTAGTTGCGGGCGCCCTTGGAGAGCTGAACGATGAACGGAGCCTTGCTCTCGACATTGCCGCGGAACAGCCCCATGGTCTGCTCGAGGTTGTTGATGTTGTAGGCGCCGATGGCGTACTTGCCGTAGGCGTGCTTGAACAATTCTTTTGTCGTGACGATCATTGCGTATTTCCTTGCTATTTGGACAGTGCCGATTTCAGGCTCTGAAGTCGACAAGGCGTGATTCTACCATTTTGGAGGGCGATTGTGAAGAATAAAACGCCCCGAGGGCGGGCAAATGGGTTTTCAGGCCCTCAGATTGGCGTCCATATCGACGATGATGGCGACCTCTTTCCCGGGTGGGTGGGCCTGCAAAACAGTCGAGACGGCGCGGTTGAGGAGGTGGGCGGAGGGGTTACGCAGGACGATGCCGTAGCGAAAGAGCCCCTTGGCGCGTTCGAGGGGGTCGGGAACGGCGTCGGAGACCATTCCCGCGCCGGCGTCGCGTAGCCATTGGGCGTAGGCTTCGGCGGTATGGCGGGTGCGCTCCTCGGATTCACCTCTGAAGGAGAGGGTCGCGAGGCGCGCAAAGGGGGGGTAGCCGAAGTTGCGGCGCTCTTCGAGTTCACCGTGGACGAAGCGTTCGTACTCCGCCTGGCGGGAACAGCGGATGGCGGGATGGTCTGGGGTGTAGGTCTGAATGAAAACATCGCCTGGGACTTCGCCCCTGCCGGCCCTGCCGGAGACCTGCGCCAGAAGTTGGTAAGTCCGCTCGGCGGCGCGAAAGTCGGGTTGATTGAGGCTCATATCGGCGACCAGAACGCCCACGAGGGTGACATTGGGGAAGTGGTGGCCCTTGGCAATCATCTGGGTTCCTATAAGGATAGAGGCGGAACCGGAGGCGAAATCGCGCAGGACGGCTTCGTGGCTACCCTTGCGGGCGGTGGTGTCGGCGTCCATTCGGACAATGGAGGCATCGGGGAAGAACTTGCGGAGGATGGCCTCGACGCGCTGGGTGCCGAAGCCGGCGAAACGAATTGCCTCGCTACCGCATTCGGGGCAACGGTCGGGAGTGTGCTCCCAATGTCCGCAAATGTGGCACCTGAGGCACTCTTCGTCGCGGTGGTAGGTCATCGGGAGGCTGCAATCGGGGCACTCTTTGACGAACCCGCAGGCTGGGCACTGGACGGAGGAACTATAGCCGCGGCGGTTGAGGAAGAGAATGATCTGCTCGTGGCGCGCCAGGCGATTGTGCATCGCGTCGACCAAGGGCGCGGAAAAGAGTTGGGGAAAGCCGGTGCGGCGCATCTCGTCGCGCATATCGACAATCCATACCGACGGCATTTCGCGTCCAGCGGCACGGGTGGGAAGGCGCGCCAGGCGGTATTTGCCGCTCTGGGCGTTCGCCCAACTCTCCAGCGAGGGTGTTGCGGAGCCGAGGATGACAGCGGCTTTTTCGATGCGCCCCCTATAGACGGCCATATCGCGAGCGTTATAGCGGGGGGCCTCCTCTTGCTTGTAGGATGGCTCGTGTTCCTCGTCAACCACAATGAGCCCGAGATTGACGACAGGGGCGAAGAGGGCTGAGCGAGGGCCGACCACGATGGAGGCTTCGCCTTTGCGGATACGGTGCCATTCATCGTGGCGTTCGCCATCGCTCAAGGCGCTGTGGAGAACGGCGACACGGGCACCGAAACGCGCCACGAAACGCTGGACGGTCTGGGGCGTGAGTGCAATTTCGGGCACCATCACAATGGCGCCGCGATGTTCCTCCAAAGCGAGCGCGATGGCTTGCAGGTAGATTTCGGTCTTTCCCGAACCGGTGACGCCGAAAAGAAGGGTTGGAAGGGGCGAATCGGAGGTCATTTCCCGCCGGATGGTCTGGAGGGCGGCGGTCTGCTCGGGGTTGAGCGGCAAAGGGCGCGTGGGGAGCGTCGCGAGTCGACGGAAGGGGTTTCTGGGCTGCTCGCGGCGTTCAATGACGGCAAGCCCGCGCTTGGCGAGGGTCTCGAAGCACCCCGGGGTGCAGTCGAACTCGCGGGTGAGCGTGGCGAGCCAGCCGCCTTTGACGCGAAGGAGTTCGGCGTAGAGTTTGGCCTGCTTTTCGGTAAGTTTGGGAAGGGGCTCGGGCGCAAGGGGGGTGACGAAGTAGCGGACTTTCTCCTGGACGCGGCGGCCGCGGATTGGGGCGGGCAGGAGGCTGCGTATGGCCAGCGGCAGGGGGGCGAGGTAATAAGAGGAGATGAAGCGGGCGAGTTGGAGCAGGGGCTTGCTGAGCAGGGGCTCGGGGTCTAGTATGGAGGCAATGGGGCGAAGGTGGGATTCGGGGGCTTGGGGGGGGAGATCGAGGAGGGATGGTGCGCTGGAATCGGCAGGGAGGTAGGCATCGGGCGGGTCGATTTCGACGACGATGGCGTCTTCTTCGCGTCTGCCGAAGGGGGCGCGGACGGCTTGGCCGATGGCGATATCCTTCTGGAGGTCGGGGGGAACGGCGTAGTCGAAGAGGGCTCCGGCGTAACTGTCGATGGCGAGGCGGGCAATCACGGTTGGGGGCTTGAATGCGCGAAGGCCGCAGCCCAAGGACTGCGGCCTTGCTGGGATGACTCGGGGCGCGCGGGGCTCCCGTCTGCGGCTGGCTTAGGGGACGATGTAGGAGAGACCAGGGGTGCCGGTGGGCAGTTTGAAAGCGGTGTTGCCGTAGAGGACGCCGACTTTGCACTGCGAGGCGCCGCGGAGTTTGACGATGGCACCGCTGCGGCGGATGGCAACGAGGCCTTTTTCGCCGAATGGGGTCTGGCGGGTGCCGTCGGTGCTGAAGGTCAGGGGGGTGCTGTCGTTGGCGGTGAGGTTGTCGCCGGCTTTCTTGAGGGAGCCTTCGTTGATGTTGCGGGTGACGAGGATGGGGACGATTTCGTTGAGGCCGTCGGGGACATCCTTGGCGATGATCCACATATTATTGCGGGCCTGCATGGACTGGGGCTCGTTGGCGGGCTGGACGCCGGCGCCGGAGAGTTTGTTCAACTCGAAGCCGTCGGCCAAGGGCTGGTAGTTGCCGTTGCTGTCCTTGTCGCCGTAGACGCCGGCGAGGAACTTGAAGTAGTCGGTGGAGGTGGAGGAGTGGCTGGCAGGGTCGTCGGCGGCAGCCCCCCCTTCGGCGGCATCGGAGGTGGGCCAGAGGGCGGACAGTCCGAGGGGTTCGCGTTCGAGATTGGCCTGGGTGATGGCCATATAGATGTCGCGGCCTTTGTTGCCGACGGCGGTCATATTGGCGTTCATAATCGCGCCGGTGACTTGCGGGAAGAGGGCGGCGGCGAGGATGCCGATGATGCCGATGACGGCGAGCAACTCGACGAGGGTAAAGCCTTGTGTCTGTTTCATAGGATTGCTCCGTGAGGGATGTTGAAAACGGTGTTATTATGCCACATCCAGGCGGGCGGGGTCAAGCGCGAATCGGTCGCGGTGGCACGAAAAGGGCGTGGTGCGGGCCGCGAGCGGCGGATAGGCACCTGTCGGGCCGGGAGGTTGGCACCTTCGGGAGGGGCTCGCGGGTACCTGTGGGGGCGAGAGGTGACAAGCGTCCGGGAGAGGAGGTTGGCACCTTTCGCGCGGGAGGCGGGGGCTTTTTGCTGGAATCGGAGCGGGGAGTTTGGTAAGATGGGCGGGAGTTTCGCAGTGCAATTTCGGAGATAGTTTCCATGGGCGGCTTTTTCGGCGTGGTTTCCAAGGTCAACGCGGTTCCCGATCTCTTTTTCGGGACGGACTACCATTCGCATCTGGGGACGGTGCGCGGGGGAATGGCGGTACTCGACGACCGGCGTTTCTTCCACCGGGCAATCCACGACATCGGCAACACGCAGTTCCGATCCAAGTTTGACGGGGACTTCCAGTATTTCAATACGCTCAACTCGTGCGCGGGCATCGGGGTCATCTCGGACTATGACGATCAGCCCATCCTCATTGCCTCCCATCTGGGCGTCTACGCCATTGTCACGGTCGGCGTGCTGACCAATGTCGACGCCCTCGTCGAAGAACTCTACCGCAAGAACTCCACCCACCTGGCTGAACTCGGACGCGGTATGATCAACCCCACCGAGGTCGTCGCCGCCCTCATCGACTCCCAGCCCACCTTCGCCGAAGGCATACGCTACGCCCAGAGCCGCGTCGAAGGCTCTTGCTCGCTCATCGTGCTCAACGATAAGGGCGAAATGTATGTCGCGCGCGACACCTACGGACGGACACCCATCGCCCTGGCCGAAAAGGACGACGCCCGCGCCGTTGCAATGGAATCTTGCGCCTTCCCCAATATCGGCTACACCCCCGTGCGCGACATCGCCCCAGGCGAAATCGTCAAAGTCCTCCCCGATGTCGTAGAAACCCTTTACCGCCCCGAAAAGCCCCAAACCGCCACCTGCGCCTTTATGTGGGTCTACTTCGGATACCCGGCTTCCACCTTCGATGGACGCAATGTCGAGGCCATGCGCTACCGCTCCGGACGCCTCCTGGCGCGCCGCAACCCCGTCGATGCCGATTGCGTTGCAGGCGTCCCCGACTCGGGCGTCGGCCACGCCCTCGGATACGCCGCAGAGTCCGGCATCCCCTACGAACGCCCCTTCGTCAAGTACACCCCCACCTGGCCCCGCAGCTTTATGCCCTCCGACCAGACCCTCAGGCAGCACATCGCCCGCATGAAACTCATCCCCATCCCCGAACTCATTAAAGGCAAACGCCTCATTTTCTGCGACGACTCCATCGTCAGAGGTACCCAACTGCGCGACCAGGTCCGACGCCTCAACGCCGCCGGCGCCAAGGAAATCCACATGCGCATCGCCTGCCCCCCCCTCCTGCACAACTGCCGCTTCATCAACTTCTCACGCTCCCGTAGCGTCATGGACCTCGTCACCCGCCGCGTCATCCAAGAACTGGAAGGCGACGGCGCCGACATCCGCAAATATCAGGATCCCGACGGCGCCCCCTACAAGAAGATGGTCGAAGTCATCCGCACCCGCCTCGGGTTGACTACCCTCGCCTACCAACGCATCGACGACCTCAAGCAGGCCATTGCCCTCGACGGCGACCCTGTCTGCACCTACTGCTGGGACGGTCGCGACATCACCCTACAGGAGCCCAAGGCTACCCTATGACCATCCGGACTTTCTTCGAGCACACCTGCAACAGCACACCCGACGCCCCCGCTCAAGTCTTCCATCTAGACGGCTCGTGGACAGTCAACACCTACGCCAAACTCCGCGAACTCGTCCTGCAGACGGTCGGCATTCTCCGCAGCCTCGACCTATCCCCTACGGCCAATCGCGTCGCCCTGATGCTCGAAAACAGACCCGAGTGGCAGACCATCTACCTCGCACTTGCCACCACCGGGACAACCGTCGTGCCGATCGACCCCCATCTGCACGAAGAGGAGGTCTCCTATGTACTTGAGAACTCCGAGACTACCACCATCTTCGCCTCGGCGCGACTTGGCAACCTGCTCGAATCCTTGACATCCCGCCTGCCCAATCTGCGCAACATTCTGCTTGTTGGGGATCCTACCCTTCCCGAGCAGCGGCAGACACCGGTCTGCGGCTTTTGGAACTATGACCGCTTGATGCAGAAAGCCGCCACCGCGAGCCTTGAACTGGCGAAGGACTGGTTCAAGCGGCACATTCCGGACACGGACACCATTGCCTCGCTCATCTACACTTCGGGCACGACCGGCAGACCCAAGGGTGCTATGCTCAGCCATGGCAACTTCTGTTCGAATGTCGACGGGACGCTCCAGGCGGTGCACTTCGACCGAACGGACTCCTTCTACGCCGTGCTGCCCCTCTTCCACGCCTACTCTTTCACGGCCAACTTCATGCTTCCCCTCTGGCTCGGGGCGAAGGTCTGCTTTATGCGGAGCCTCCGGCAGATAGCGGAAGACATGCGGCAACTTTCCCCCACGGTGCTCATGACCGTACCGTTGATGGCGGAAAAAATGTATCACAAAGCGATGAGCAGCGTCAAGTCAAACTTTGCGGCGCGGGTGCTTCTGCTCTGTGGCGGGGGCAAACTCATCGGTCGCAAGATTCTTGACAGTCTAGGGGGCAAACTGCGCTTCCTGGGCGTGGGCGGCGCGGCGTGTCCAATCGAGGTCTCCAGGGGCTTCACGCGGCTGGGCATCCCGATTGTGGAGGGCTATGGTATGACGGAAGCGTCGCCCGAAGTCTGCGGCTCCGACTTCGGCGTCTGGAAGCCCGGCACGGTGGGGCGCGTGCTGCCAAATATGGACTACAAGCTGGTCGATGTCAACGCCAAGGGGGTGGGCGAACTCTGCCTGCGCGGGCCCAACATTATGAAGGGCTACTTCAAGAACGAGGCGGCGACGCGGGAGGTTTTCGACGACGAGGGGTTCTTCC
>JAXFQS010000087.1:0-17313 GCA_034178815.1 Kiritimatiellia bacterium
CCCCGAAGGCGTGGATTGGATTTGGCTCCCTTGGTACGAACCTCCTGAAGACTGTCTTGTCTTGCAATCGGGTCTCGACCTGCCAACCTTCGAGACCCTTTCCTGCCCGAGAATCGGAGTCAGTTCTGCCCGACGGGAAGCCTGGTGCCAAGCCACCTATCCACACGCCCGGTGCCTACCCGTCCGAGGTGCCATACCCAATCGCCTGGCCCAACTCGATGACGGCTGCTACGATGCCATCTTGACAGCCTGCGCAGCCCTCAATCGCTTGGGCCTGGCCCATCGGATAGCCCGTGTCATACCCCTTTCCGAACTTGCCCCGCCCCCCGGACAAGGCATTCTCGCGATCACCTTCCGCCGTGTCGATCCCCTGCTGACCTTGCTTCGAAACACCTTTGTCAAAGCCGTCCGTTTCGTCGGCGCCGGCACGGGAAACGCCTCGCTTTGCACCCTTTCCGGAGCCCAAGACCTTGCCGATGCCGATATCTGCCTCTACGATGAATTGCTCGACCCAGCCTTGCTCGACTACCTCCCGAAGCAAGCCATCCGCGTCCCCGTCGGCAAGCGCTGTGCGGCCCATTCGGTGCCCCAGGAAACCATCTGCCGCTTGATAGCCGACGCGGCCCGCCAAGGCAAGCGCGTGGTGCGGCTCAAAGGCGGAGATGCCGGCATTTTTGGGCGACTTTCCGAGGAGATCGCTTGGCTCGACCGCTATGGTTTGCCCTATTGCGTCCGCCCCGGAGTGAGCACCCTTAGCGTGGCCACGACGGGTACCGGCCGCCTTTTGACTTGCCGTGGCCGCGCCCACGGGTTTACCGTCGAGACCCCCCGAAGGAGCGCGGATGCGCCCCGCCAAGTCTCCCATCCGCGCGTCCTTTTTATGGCCGCCAAGGTGGCCCGGGAGGAGGCACGAAAACTACTCGCGCAAGGCTATGCGCCGGAGACTTTCTGCGCGGTCGTCTACGGGGCTGGTGGGCTTTACGAGCGCACGGTAGAAACTACGCTTGAGGCACTTTCCAAGGAGCCGTCGCTGTTGCCGGAGACTCATCTCCCGGGGTTGTTGCTGGTCGATGTGCCGCCCTCTTCCTACCATCCTCACGGGGCGTTGGGCGGCTTGCGCGTGTTGTTGACCTGCTCATCCGCGCTTCAGCCTCGCGCCATTCGGCTGGTGGAGGATTGGGGTGGGATTCCGCTTCGTTTTCCCCTATTCCGGCTCGTCCCCGTCGCGAACCAAAGTCCGGATTTGTCGGGTTTCGACTGGGTGGTTCTCAGTTCGCCCACGGCCATCCGCATCTTTCTGGAACGGGTGGAGAATCTGCGCACCCTGCCGCGCGTGATGGTCTGTGGACCTGGCTCGGAGGCCGAGTTGCGCCGGTGGCGTTTGAAGGCGGATCTCTTGCCGGAGGGTGACTTCGGGGCGAGTGGGCTGCTTCGCGCGGCGGAACGAATTTCGTGGGCAGGAAAGCGGGTGCTTCGTATGCACTCGTCGAAGGCAGACCTTACTTTGTCCGAGGGGCTGAGGTTGCTAGGTGCGGAGGTGGAAGATTGCTTGCTTTACCGCAATGAGCCGCTGCCCAATGCACCGCTTCCCGACTGCGAGTGTCTCTTTTTCGCGAGCCGTTCGGCGGTGGAAATCTACCGCGCCCGCTATGGCGAGGGAGCCTTCAAGGGGCGGCGCGTGGTGGCTTTGGGGGGGCCGACCTCAAAGGCGTTGCCGCCCGGAATCGATTGGATCGAAGGCGACGGGACGCTCGAAGGAACCATCCGTGCGCTTGCCGATCGTCTGAGGCTGGAGCAATTGGAGCGCCTTCTGCGGAAGTAGCAATCTGCGGGGCTACTCCTCGTCCTCTTCTGGGACGGAGAGAATGTTCTCCCGGATGGTGTAGACAGGGACGCTTTCGCGGCGGACGCCGATTTGCTTCTCCAGCAGAAGGTTGACGAGATCGTCGCCATTGATGAGCGTGATTGGGATGCTGTCGCTACGCTGGGCCTCCTCCCGCGCGCCCTTGGAAAAGTCGCTGGTGGTGACAATGCACCCCTGGTCGTGGGCGCCGAGAGAGCCACGGATTTGTTGGACGGTCGGGGCCTGGACATTGTTCTTCCACCGCTTGGCCTGCACGGCAAGATTGACTTGCAGAGTACCGCCCGCACTGGATATTTTGCCGAGTACATCGACCCCACCATCGCCCGAGAGACGGGTGCGGATGACATCCGTGAAACCTAGCGAGAAGAGGAGACGGGAGACAAGTTCTTCAAAGTCTCCCGGGGAGAGTTTCAAGAGTTTCTCTTTGAGTTTCCGACGGGTTTCGGCGTAGTGTTTTTCAAGGACGGAGTCGACGCCGTTGCCGTCCCACGCCGTGAGTCCGACCAACCCTTTGCCGTGCTTGACAAAGCGAGGTTTTTCGCCGCGTTCCCGGCAACGGCGGATGTCGGTGAGTATCTACGCGTAGAGGGTGGCATCGGGCGTGTTGCCGGTGGTTTGGAGCCAACCTTTGTCGAGGGCCAGCTGGGTGATTTGCCGGTAGTGCATGGGGTGTTTGCCGGCAAATTGCTCAAGCACTTTGTAGGCGCAATCGAGGAAGGAGTAGCGGTGGAATGTGGCCTCTGGTGGTTTGGGGAAGGGAGTGGGGGTGGTCGGGGACTGTTGACTTTGGGCGGGGGCGCTGGCGGTTATGTCGGGGTTGAGTTGAAAGCGTTTGGGGCGGTCGGTGGTGGCTATGAATGGGCTATCAGGTCGCTTGACGCTGGTGTAGAGCATTGCCCCCAAAGTCGCTATGGGAGTCTTTCCTTTGGAAGCGAGTCGTTGTTCCACCCCCATTTGACAGGCGCGTTGCCAAATCTCGTCTGGCGTGAGTGGCTCGGCGGCTTGGGCGAGAATCAACCGGGCAAGGTCGATGAAGGTGAGTGAGTCGGACATTTGTTTTCCTCTTAATACCAATAGAAATAGTCTATCACAAAGACGATGTCCGTGGCAAGCCCTCGTTCTTATCTAGGATTGGTTCCATCAGGTGTCCACCCATTGCCCCCGAAGGTTGATTGGTGGCACAGCAGGTGGTTGCAACCTTTTTATTCTGCACGGGTTGGGACGGCACAACGATTACCCCTTTTCTGTCGGCTCTGGACGGCGCGTTCGACACGATGCCTTTTTCGTGCGGTTGGGGGCACTCCAAGATAGACTCACGCGGTGACTTTGGTGGCCTCGCTTGCAGGACTCTGGGCGCTTGACCGTACGCGCTGACGGAGGACTTGGATTCGGGATGTGCCGGACTGGTGCGCGGGGCGGCTCACCGTTCTGGTTTTTCGAGGGGTTTTTGACCTCAAAACCGTCGCGTTTAGGGCGGATAGGGCACTACGAACAAATAGTTGGTCAATTGGCGACTATTTGCTTGCCGATGAAGGTTGCATTCGGTAGAATATACGCGATTACGAATAGGTGTAGACTATCCTTGTAATGAGACTTTTACCCACATTCACGCGCTTCTTGCCCGTAGCTATGGTGTTGCTACAGGGGTGCTTCGTCGGCAAGTTCCTCCACAAGAACACCTCTGGGGACGAAGCAGTCGCTGCCGAGGAGATGGCCAAGTACAACCCCGATGGCGAGCCCACGCTTCGTCCGGGCGTCAATGTGCGCATTTCCGTCGTCGCTTCGGGCACGGTAGTCATCCCCGAAACCATCAAAGAGGTTTCCGCCGCAGGTGCCATCACGATGCCCTATGTCGGCACTGTCCCTTGCGAAGGATTGACCCTCCAGCAACTTCAGGACAACCTCGCCAAATCCCTCCAGCAGTTCTACATCGACCCCCAGGTTACCGCCATCTTCGTCTACCAGAAGGGCATGACTTCCCCGTGGGGAACCGTCCTGATTCTCGGATGCGTGTCGCGCCCTGGCCCCGTTGACATTCCCCCGACATGCGATTTGAGCGTCACCAAGGCCATCCAAGAGGCCGGCGGCGTCTCCCCTTATGGCTTGAACGACGCGATTCGCGTGACGCGTCGCAAAGCCGATGGCACCGCCCTGCGGCGGACTGTCAACCTAAAGAAGATTGCCGAGACCGGCGATAACCGCCTCGACTTTGTTCTCAAGGCTGGCGATGTGGTGTTCGTTCCTGAATCAGTTTGGTAATTGATCAAGGAGTATGGTGAAGTTATGAATCAAATCAACAAAATCCTGCCCTTGCTGTTTGTCTCCGGAGCACTTCTTGCCGCCCCCGCTTGGCAGCAGCAGGTTGGAACGGTTGCCCAGGATGCCGCCCAGACCGCGGCAATCGCAAAAACCGTTCCCCCCGCCGACTATGCGGCGTTCGTCGCAGAAGTCGTCAAGGCCGTCGACGCACTCCCCCTCGCGCCGGAGGCAAAGGTTGCCCGTCAGACCCAATTGGCTCGCCAACTCATAGCAGCCTCGCCCTCCGCTCGTAAGGCCGATACCGTCGCCGCCATCTACGCCGCAGTTCCCATATCCTCTCTCGCCGCCATCAATGAGACACTCGCGCGCGCCTTCGACCGTCAGCGGAACAACCTCACAGAGGCCCAGTTCCAGGCCATTGCCGCCAATATTCTCAAGCGTACGGCAGACGCGGTCTCCAAGGCTGAGTTCCCTGTAGCCCGGATGTCCGCCGCACTTGCCGTCTTCCAAGCCGCCGGGCCGCTCACTTCCGATCAGGCTTCCAAACTCGCTGATGATGTCCTCCCATCGACCTTCAACAAACCGCTCGTGGTCGAAGTCGCCAACGAAGCCGCCAAGGGCAACTACAACCCCTTGCAGGATATGACCGACGCAAAAATGGTTTTCGATTCCGCCTCCCGGAGTGCCAATGACGCACGCAAGGCGGACAACCAGTTGTTGGCTACCCCGCCAGTCATTTTTAACCCCGTCAAGACCGATAGCGCCCAAGGGCAAGAGTTGCTTGGCGCTTTGTCTGCCCAAGCATTGCCCCCCGTCGGAGTCGGTATGAATGACCTTCCCGGTTTGACCACGGTCGATGACCCGCAGACCATCAATCCTCGCCCAGACCCCGATACGCCTGAAGCGCCGCCGACTCCGCCGCCGTATCAAGGTCAGACCCATTGATAGTCCCGGAAAGAGAGTGTGAAATGAAGACTTTCGTCAAATTGTTCGGGATGCTCCTGTTGGCCGCCGTCACCCCCATCGCTTTCGCAGAGACCGCGCAGGAGACGCCATCCGCACCTGTAGAACAGCCTGCCCCAGAGGACGCCGATCAGGATGTGGCTAGCGATTTCTCTTCCTTTTGGGGCGGCTTCGTCGGCGGGCAGGTGCGCAAGGCCTCTGGGCTGACCTACAAGGGCTTTCGCTTCTCCCCTTATTTCAAGACGGGGCCCTTTTACGACAGCAATGTCCCGCTCCGTAAAAACGATAAGGGTTCCGCAGGTTGGAACTACACCCCGGGTGCGGATATCTCCTATGTCGGCAACGACTGGGGCCTCACCCTCGGCGGTTTCTTCTCTTATGATCAGTACTTCGACAGCAAGTTCGATCCCGAATGGACGGCCTCCGAATCCGCCTCTATTTATAAGGAGAAGGGCAACTGGCGCGTGATGCTCGCGCAGAGTTATCAGCGCAATAAGGATGTCTCCTTCGGTTTGGTGAATGATTCGTCCTTCGATGGCTATAGCCGTATGCGCGACACCATCGATGTCTCGGCCGCGGTCTCCTGGAAAGCCGGGCCCAAGACCACCCTCTCGTTTACGGCCGGCTATCAGTCTTACTGGTATGAGGACGGGCAATATTCAGGGTATGACACTTATAATGTCGCCGCTGAACTTGCTCGCCGCGTGACGGAAAAGACCGATTTCCTCGTCAATGCTGGTCTTTCGATGCGGGATTCCGATCTGCTGGCCAAGATGACTTATCAGTATTCGGTGATGGCCGGTCTTGGCTCCCGTATTTCGGAGAAGATTGGTTATCGCATTATGGCTGGTGGCATGTACTACCAGTTCGAGAATAATCAGGGTAAGTCGGATGACACCTTTGCTCCGACATTCTATGGCTCGCTCGTGTGGCAGTTGAACCGCAAGTGGGCTTTGACCTGGTCGCTCAATTCGGGGTTTACGCCCAGTACGACGAGGGCCCAGGCGGACGGGTATCGGCTCAATTACGGCACCTCTTTGGGGGTGGTTTATGCGATGACTCGTCGTTTGCCGTTGCGTGCCGATGGTATTGTGACTTTGACGAATTACCAGGGTTCGTGGGGTCCTCAGTATGATGAGTGGGGTGACTCGGAGTCGGTTCGGCTTTCGGCTGCTTACGAGTTGGCTCGGCATGTGTTCCTCTTTGGGTCCTTCAAGTATTACATTAACAATACGGGGATTCAGGACTATGATCAGTATCGCGCCGATATGGGCGTGACGCTGCGCTACTGATTCCCGTAGCTGGGAACGGCGTATGTTTCAGGGCATGCAGTCATTGTTCACCAAGTATTGGGGCGTGAAGCATGCCCTGTTGCTTTTGTTTTGCCTGCTGTTTCTGCCGCTTGATGCTTCGCCTGTCGGGTTGTGGGTGTTGCTGTCGGGAAGCCTTTTTTTTGCGACTTTGACGCTTCCTCCGATTCGCAGGGGAGAGTCTTTCCCGATGGCTCGGGAGCGGGTTCGGGCGGCGTTGTTTGCCGATCCTTTTGTCTGGGTTGCTATCGGGCTTTTGGCGTATGCGGGGTTTCAGTGGTACAACAGCGGACTGGTTTTGGCGTATCAGTTTGACACGAAGAGTTGGGCTTTTGGGAAGTCGCCGTTGGGGTGGGGGCCGTTTGCGGTGAAGCCTGTGGTGGCGTATCGGGCTTTTGTGGGGGTGTTGGCAACGATTTCGGCGGTCGTGGCGGTTCGGCATGGGATGCCGCCTGGTGGGCGTTATGGTCTGATGGTTGGGGTGTCGGTGCTGACTGGGGGGGCGGCTTTGTGTTTTGTGGTGCAGTCGGTGTTGGTGTCGTTTATGGGGATTTCGTTGCCTGTTTTACCGCTTGAGGGGGGGGATGCGACGAGTATTGGGGCGGTGTTTACGCTGGGGGCGCTGATGTCGTGTGCGATGGTGTTTGAGTCGGCGAAGCGAATCAAGCGGCAATGGGGTTTTGTGGGGATGGGGGTGGTGATTCTCTGTCAGGTGCCGATTGCGGCGACTTTGTCGGTTGCGGTTATCGTACCGGCCGTGCTGGGGGTTGTTGCGGCGGTGGTGATTGGTGTGGGGCGTTTGCGCGGTGCAGCGGCGAACATACTAAGGTTTCGTCTTCTAGTGGTGTTGCTGGGTGGGGTGATCGGCGCTTGGGTGGCGAACCTGTCGATTTGGTGCTGGTCGCCTAATCTGATGGCGCTGTTTGCGCGGACGGGGTGGTCGGATGTGATTGGGGCTTGGGGCGAGCAGTGGGTGCAGCGGGCGGAGTTGGCGCTGTCGATTTGGCAGGATTATCCGTGGTGCGGGGTTGGACCGGGGGGCTATAGCGAGTTTGTCGGATTTTATGCGAAGGCTGCGGACTGGGCGGTGATTGCGCAGACGAAGCAATTGGTCGAGAATGGGTATTTGCGGCTTTTGGTGGAGCAGGGACTGGTCGGAACGGCTTTGCTGGCGGCGGCGTGGGTGGTTTTGCTTGCGACGGTCGTGGCCCGTCTGATGTCGCGCTCGTTGGTTTTGAAGCGGGCGACGAAGACGGCAGTGTCGGATCGGCTGGAACTTTCCAATACGCCTGTTGCACTGTGGATTGCGGTCGCGACGGGGGCGGTTCAGATGGTCTTTTGCGAGCCGCTGTTGCATCCTGTCAATTTGTTTCTTTGGTGTCTGGCGCTGGCGTTGTCAGCCTATACCGTTAAAACGGGTTCGCGTGCTTTGACCGAGAAGCGAGGGTGAATGTTGCTTCTTTCCCGAGCCCGTCCCGCCGCCCCTGAAAGAACTTGTCTATGAGCGAAGAGAAACCGAGCGAGCCGTCCGCCCCCCTCCCTGAGCAGGAGGATCCCAGGAGCACATCCCGTCGCGGGGTCTACTACCATCGAAAGGTGCCTTACTATGCCTCCGCTCCCTACGCAGCGTCGGGGGGCTCTCCTGCCTACTATGGGGGCTCACCCTATGGTACCTCTTCCGGCTACTATGCCAATCCCTATTACGGGAAGGCTTACGGCGGAGGCGAGGGCGGAGAGGATGACGGTTCGATGTTCGGCACCTTCTCGCCGGCCCGGTTGTGGCGCGTCTGCATCTCCTCGTGGGTGACGATTCTCGTCTTTATGGTCATTGGCGTCATCGCCTCGACAATCGTCTTCAAACTCATGCCGGTTATCTACGAATCGGTCTGCAAAATCGAAATGAGCATCCGTGCCCCGCGAATCGTCAAGGGTAGCGGAGCTTTTGTCGACGACAACAATGTTGGCGGTTCGAGTATGGAGGAGGTCTTCAACACCCGCCTAGCACGCCTCTCCAGCCGCGAACTCTTCGAGAATGTGATCCGCCGCTATCGCTCAGACAACCCATCCTCGATGATTGACAACGAGCAGCTCATCTCCACCCTTGCCGCCGCGAAGATGGAACTCGTCCGCCGATCCCGCCTCATCACCATCACCGTTCGCTCCACCGACGCCCAACTCGCCACAGACCTTGCCAACGCCTACGCCCAGTCCGCTGAAACCTTCTCCTACGACCAGAACAAAGCCGACTCTGAGTCCGCCGTCGCCTGGCTTAAAACCCAGGCCGAAGCACTCGAACGCTCCATCTCCGAACAAGACGCTGTCCTGCTCGACTTTCGCAAAAAGAACGCCGTCGATGTCCTCCAGTCCAAGTGCGAAGTCTCACGCTCCGCCATCGCCGCTGTCGACGCCGAAATCCGCCGCCTGCAATCCCAAGAGGCCCTTGCAAACGAACTCCTTAAGACCCTCGACGCCATCCAAACTTCCCCCGAGAAGTTCTCCTCCCTGCCCGATTCCATCCCCCGTTCGGCCGAAATCTCAACCGTCTTCGCCAATATGCAACAGGCGGAAACCGCCCTCAAGACACTCTTGACTCGCTTGACCACCAACCACCCCGATGTCAAAGTCAAAGAGAAAGAACTAGAGGTCTACAAAGAACAGTTTGCGGATGCCGTTAACCGCGCCCGCGAGACCGCCGCGGCCAACCTCGCCCTCGTCAGGAATCAGATTTCGCCCCTCGAAGACCGGCAGAAAGACCTGATGGACGAACTCACCCGAAACGAGCAATCACTCGTGACCGCCCAGATGGGCATACAGCAGATGGAACGCTCCCGGACCGTAGCCGTCGAGCAGCACAGCGCCTTGCTCCAGCGCATCGCCGAAGCCCAGCTCGCCATCGACGAAAACACAACCACCATCCGCCTCGTCGAGAAGGCCCTTGTTCCCAACAAGCCCGTCTCGCCCAATCCCTTCATCGTATTTCCCGCCGGGCCCATACTCGGCTTCGTCATCGGCATCCTCTTTGTCATGGCGCTCGACCATTTGGAGGACAAGATCATCGGCACGCCCGACATCGAGAACCGTTTGCGCCTTAAAGTCCTCGGCGTCCTGCCCCACATTCGCCGCAAAACGCGCGAACAGATGGCCCTTATCTCGCACGAGGACAAGTTCTCCCTTTATGCGGAAGGCATCTCAAGTCTGCGCAACCTGCTCGACTCGCCTCGCTATGTTGATGTCTCGCATGTCTTGCTTTGCATGTCCACCCAACCAGGCGAGGGCAAGACCGTCACGGCGACAAACCTCGCTCTCGTCTGTGCCAATTCCGGGCAGAAGACGCTACTAGTCGATTTCGACCTTCGCCGCCCTCGTCTGGCGCACATTTTCAAGAAGAGTTCGCGCGACTATAAGAGCCTCTCCCATGTCTTGGTGCAGAATGATGCGACTCTCTTTGATAGTCTTCCCACGAATGTCGGGATACCAGACTTGGATGTCATTCTGACGAAAGCGTCCTCCGAGATTTCGCCTGCTTCGCTGATGGGGACGGGCATTATCACCGAGTTCTTCACCTGGGCTCGGGAGCACTACGATCGGGTCATTATCGACTCCCCGCCCTTTGGTGTCGTTTCGGATGTGATGGTGCTTGGAAACTTGGCGGATGCAGTCATTATGATGTGCTGTCCAGACCGTACGCGCTACCGCCCAATCAAGTTTGCTGTGCGTTCGCTCACTGAGGCTGGTGCTCGCATTCTCGGGGCTGTGGTCAACGATGTCGATTTCGGACGGGGGACTACCTTCAGCCAGTACGATGACCACTATCGCTACTCTTACCGCTACTCGACCCGCTACGGCGCCTACGGCTATTCCAAGAAGGCTATTATTGCCCAGGAGGAGGCCGAGAAGCGCGCCGATCAGAAGTTGGACGGGGCCCAGAATGCGGGCGCGAAGGGGATGTCATCGGAGGATGACGAGGATGCGCCGCATACGCACCGTTCCAGCCGAAGCGATGCTGTCGATCCCTCGATGTATTCAGAAGACGACGAGTAATTCCTGCCTATGAAGCGCATCTTGGTCACAGGGGGCGCTGGGTTCATTGGTTCTGCGCTGGTGCGGCATCTGGTTGCCGGCGGGGCGTGTTCGGTATTGAATTGTGACAGCCTCGCCTATGCCGGGCGCTTGGAGAATCTCGAATCAATTGCGGGGGCTGAGAATTACCGTTTTGCGCGCTTGGACATTCGCGACCGCGAGGGGCTTCGGGAGGCTTTTGCGGGGTTCCATCCCGATGCGGTTGTACACTTAGCGGCGCAAACTCATGTCGACCGTTCCATCGACTCTCCGCTGGATTTCGTCTATACCAATCTTGCCGGAACGGCGACTTTGCTGGAGTCGGTTCGCGACTATTGGGGAAAATTGCCGCCTAGCGAGGCGGAGGGCTTTCGCTACTTGCAGGTCTCTACGGACGAGGTGTTCGGAACGCTGGGGGAGACGGGCAGTTTTGCGGAGGATTCGCCCTATGCGCCGCGCTCACCCTATGCCGCTTCGAAGGCCGGGGCCGACCATTTGGCGAGGGCGTGGGGGACGACCTATGGGTTGCCGGTGCTGGTGAGTTACTGTTGCAATAACTACGGCCCGTTTCAGTTCCCCGAAAAGTTGATTCCGTCGATGGCGGTGCGCCTTTTGTCGGATGCCGGGGCGCTTCCCATCTACGGATCCGGTAGGCAGGTTCGCGAGTGGATCCATGTCGACGACCACATCCGCGCCCTGCTGGCAATTCTCGAGTTTGGCACTCCCGGCGAGACCTACGCGGTTGGTTCCGGCGAGGAGCGGACAAACCTCGAACTGGTTGAATCGGTTTGCGCCATTCTCGATGAACTGTGCCCGTCCGCCAAGGGGCGCTATGCCGAGCGAATTGTCCATGTGGAAGACCGCCCCGGGCACGATTGCCGCTACGCCTTGCGGACAGAGAAACTAAGGACGGCAACCCATTGGTATCCGAGAATTCCCCTCAAAGATGGGTTGCGCCAGACCCTGTTGTGGTATATCAATCACCCCCATTGGTGGCAACCTTTGGTCGCCGAGGCGTGTGCGCGCAGGGGGCGCGGATTGTGAAAATCGCCCTCTCGACCAACTGGCTCTCGGAGCGCGTATCATCCGGTGACGCCATCGCCGAGCAAGCCCTGCAACTGGGTTTCGACGGCTTGGAACTGGGCTACTTGCTGACCCCCAGACAGTTCGCCCAAATCCTGAAAGTCCAGCCCGCGCTCCAACTCGAAATCGGCAGCGTTCACGCCTTCTGTCCCGTCCCCGAAGCCGCACCCTACGGCTATCCCGAACTCTACTCCCCCGCCTCCCCCGAAGAAGACGAACGCGCCCTGGCCTGCCACCAACTGCTCCAAACCCTGGAGACCGCCCGCCAGTGCGGCGCCACACGAGTCATCTGCCACGCCGGACGCGTCGAACTCAAACGCTGGGGTTTCCTGCGCTGCCGATCCCGCCTCAAACGCCTCGCCGCCATGGGCAGCATTGACACCCCCGCCTACACGAAACGCCTAGCTCTCGAAAGGCAGATTCGGGCTCGCTGCGCACCCGCCTGGATGGACGCCCTGTGCCGCTCCCTCGACCACCTTCTCCCCCGATTCGAGACCGCCCGCGTTGCCCTTTGCCTAGAGAACTTGCCCTCATTCGAGGCCTTCCCCGATGGCGCGGAGTTCGCCGAACTCAAACGCCGCTTCCCGACCCCCGCCTTGCTCCACTGGCACGACCTTGGGCACGGAGAAATCCGAGCCCGGCACGGTTGGGAACCCTCCGCCGAACTGCTTGAAAAACTCCTTCCCCATACCGGCGGCATCCACATACACGATGTCTTGGGGCGGGACTGCGACCACCTCGCTCCCGGAAAAGGCCAAACCGACTTTCGCGACTACGCCTTCCTAGGAAAAAACGACGCCCTAGCCAAAGTATTCGAGCCCGCCCCTGATGTCCCCGAAGACGATTTACGGGCAGGACTGGCCCTGATTCACCGGTTGTGGAAGTGACTATGGACGAACGCAAAAACCTCTCATACGAACTCGAGCGCGAGAAACTCGACTTGGAACGCGAACGCCTCGATCTCGAACGCGAACGCCTCAGTTCCCTGAAAAAGCGGGTCCGCAGCGAAGCCGAATCACCCCCCCCCGAACATCGCACGCCTGGCGTTCCCCTGCTGGTCGTCCTCGGAGGCCTCGCGCTGGCTTTCCTGAGTGGCGCCTATATAGGCTCCTATATCGAAACCTCGCGCACCGACCGCTCCCGCCAATTGCGCCGCGAAGCCCTCCTCAGAACCCTCTCCGCAGGCAACTCGTTGACCAATTCCCCCTTCGCTGCTTTGCCCGCCGGAGAGTGGAGCGTAGAGCGTCGCGAGCCTTCCGATCGCCCAGGAACCGTCTTCCTTATTATGGAGTAGAGAGGAGCAACCTTGATGAGCGGCATTTTCAAGGCTTACGATATTCGCGGGCCATTCGGCGGAAAGGAGTGGAATAGTGATACGGCTTACGCGATTGGCCGTCATTTGCCGGATGTCCTCCAAACCAAGCGCTTCGTTCTGGGTAGAGATTGCCGCGCAAGTTCCGAATCGATTCGCGACGCGCTGGTGCAGGGGTTGCTGGCCTCCGGAGCCGTTGTCGACGACCTTGGGCTCGCCACCACGCCAATGGTTTACTATCACACCTTCACGGGGGACTATGGTGCTTCTGTCCAGATTACGGCCTCGCACAATCCTCCCGGTGACAATGGTTTGAAGATTTCCCGTGCCCTTGCGGTGCCCGTGGGTTATGACTCGGGGTTGGCGGAATTGGAGGCTCGTGTCGCCAGTCATCGGCTCCCTGCGGAATGCGCGGGTGGAGCGCTTCGGCGCATTGATGGGCTGGCTCCTTTCGTGAATTGGCTCAAGGGGCGGAGACGCGACTTCGGGGGGCTTCGCTTTGCTGTCGACTGCTCTGATGGTATGGCTTCCATTCTCGCGAGGGAACTCTTCGGCGATCGCGCTATCTTGCTGGGAGACCGCCCTGACGGTGCCTTTCCCCATCACCCGCCCAATCCTCTTGTGCGGGCGAATTGCAAGGCTTTGGGCGACTGTGTCAGAAGCAATGGATTGGATCTGGGGCTGGTTTTCGATGGCGATGCCGATCGCGTAGTCGCGGTTGATGAGAAAGGCGATTTTGTCCAGCCCGACTACCTGATTCCCTTTCTGGCGGATGCGCTCCCGGAGGCGAAAAAGGGTGATACCGTGCTCTGCGATATTCGGACTTCGCGGGCTGCCACGGAACGCCTTGAGGAGCACGGGTTCGTGCCTTCTCTGTGGAAGGTCGGGCACGCCTATGCCAAGCGCCGTCTGAGGGAACTCGACGCCCCGTTGGGCGGCGAGTTGGCGGGGCATTACTACTTCAAATCCTTTGGCTTTTGCGACTCAGGCGAACTGGCAGCCTTGACCATTCTTGAGTCGGCCCGGCGGGCAAAGGAGAGCGGCTTGACCTTCAGTCAGTGGCTTGAACCGGTACGCGGACGCTACGCCACAAGCGGGGAGCGCAATTTGGCGATTGCTAATAAGCAATCCGCTCAAGTCGTTGCCGAGACCGCCTTGGTAAGGATGCTAGGAATCCCCTCAAGTCGTTTGTACTTTGATGGTGTGCGGCTAGATTGGCCCGATGGCTGGGTAAGTGTACGACCGTCGAATACGGAGCCTTGGCTGAGGGTGATTCTGGAGGCAAAGGATGAGTCCCTTCTGCAGCAGATGCAAGCCTGCGTCGATTCCGCCCTGGAAGACTATTTGGAGCCCCATGAACCCAAGGCGTGAAGCAGTCTTCATCCTCGCGCGGTGGCTTGAGAGCGGTGACTTCCCCGACCGGATGCTGACGGCAGGCCCTTCGCGGGCTTTCGTTCAGAACGCGGTTTATACCGCCATCCGCAATCGAACCGCCCTACTGTGGATTCTCGGCCAACACCTGAGGCGTTTGCCGTCGGGAGAACTGCTGGCGGTTTTGCTCCTCGGGGCGACGGAACTGCTTTTCCTTGAGTGCCGTGCTCCCTACGCGGCGGTCAACGAGGCGGTTGGCGTGGCAAAGATTGCTTCCCGCCGAACGGCGGGGGTTGTGAACGCCGTGTTGCGCCGTATAGCGGAAGGTCGAGAGGAGTTGCTCGCCAACCTTGCCAAGCAGCGCCCGTCTATCCGCTTTTCCCACCCGTCCGTATTGATTCGCCGCTGGAGTGAGCAGTTTGGAGAGTCCGCGGCGCTTGAAATCTGCCGCCTTGACAACCTTCCGGCGGAGACCTGGTTGGCTTCCCTCGACCCGAATGCTCCCCGGCGTTTTGAGCGGCTCGAACGAGGAATCGATCCGGCAGGAGTACCGGAACTGGTCTCGGGAAAGGCCATCGTTCAGGATCCCGCCACGGCAGCGGCAATCGACCTTCTCAATATACAAGATGGGCAGCGCATTCTCGATTCCTGCGCCGCTCCAGGGGGCAAAACGCTTCAAATCGCCGTGCGCAATCCGCATGGACAGACTGTCGCCGCCGACCTCCACGAAGACCGGCTTTCAGCCCTGCGGCAAAACTTGGAACGCACCCGGCTGCAGACCGTCGAAGTGCTTCGGTTGTCCGCAGATGTTGAACGACCAGATGGTATTTTCGACCGTATCCTGCTGGATGTGCCTTGCTCCAACACTGGGGTTCTGAGGCGTCGCCCAGATGCCCGTTGGCGGTGGAGCCCGGCGCGCTTGTCCAAACTGCTTGAGCGGCAAGCCGCCATACTTGAAAATACAGCCCAAGCGCTTGCTCCCCAAGGTCGATTAGTCTATTCAACCTGTAGCCTTGAGCCAGAGGAAAATCAGTTGCAGGTGCGGCGATTCGTGGACACCCATCCAGGCTGGCGGCTCGTCGAAGAGCGGCAGTTCCTTCCCCATCTTCAGGGGCACGACGGAGCCTACGCCGCCGCTCTGATGCGGGCAGATTAGGAATCGAACGCGCCTAACTTGTTGAGACAAAATCTGCCTTTTGACTCTGCAGCATCCTGCGCACAAATGCTGGGATAGTCGACTTGCTAGAGGTTCCTATCGGTGCTCATGACCGTGCAACTTCCAGCGCACGAGCGCAGGCGAAAACCTTCTTGCTCCGCCAGGTGAATCTGCCTATTAACCGCGCAGTTTCCTACCCATCCCGTGAAATACATCTCGCCCGCCAATCCATATGGAGGCTACCTTCCGGCGGGGATACGAGGAGGGCAGATGTGTGCTGTTTGGATGGACAAAAAAGAGGTAGCCAAATTGGCCACCTCTCCTGTTTGAGCAAGCAATAAGTCTGCCGCAATTCTACTTGGCAGCAGCAGGAGCTTTCTTGGGCGCACGGAGGAGGGCGCGTACTTCGGGGGGATTGAGTTTCTTGACAGCCGCTTCGTCATATCCAAGCTTGACGAGGCGGGCGCGCTGGGTGCGTTCGCGGCGACGACGTTCACCGGCTTTCTTGACCGGGCGCGTAGCGGAGGTCTTGTTGAGTGTTCTTCCTGTACCCATGACTGGTAGTCTCCAAAATCCGTTGTGAAAAGGCAAACAATATCATATTTGGGATGACGGTGCAAGCCTTATCGTTTCGTTGGGTGAGACTTTTGGATTTCTAGGGGTTGGTGGGCGGGATTTGTTCGGCGGGGTGGTCGAAGCGGGCAACTTCGCAAGGCATTCGTGTGGCGAGCAAACCGGCGAGGAAGCGCAATCCGTACCAGATATGTGTGGCGATGATGCCCAGCCAGGTGAGTAGCCAGGTCAACGGGTGTCGGCAATCGGCGGCGGCGATGAAGGTCAAGGCGGCGTAGAGGGCGACGGCAATCGCGTAGGGCGGCAGAAGCGGGCGAATCAGCAGGGCGAGGGGGAATCCGGCGAGAAGGCCGATGGCCAGCAGGCTGGGCATGAAGTAGGCGATCCGGAGGGATGTGGCGGGGAAGCGTTTGGCGAAGTAGCCGCGATGGAGGGCGTAGCGTCCAATCTGGCGAAGGTGGGGGAGAAATAGGGCTCTGCGGTGGTGGTGGACGATGCTCCAGGGGTCGTAGACGATGCGCTTTCCGCGGGTGACGAGGTCGTTGCAGAGGATGGTGTCCTCGCCTGGCCAGTAGCGGATGCTGAAGCCTCCTATGGCGCGGAAGTCTGCGGCGCGGACGAGGAGGTTGCAACTGGGATAGTCATCGATTGAGCGTCGCGGTTTGCCCGGAATGTAGCGGTAGCGGCAGGTGCCGGAAACGAGGGGGTTCTGGTAGACGCGGCCTCCAACTTGCGCCCAATAGGGGTCGTTTGGCGGGGTGATGGCGGGGCCTCCGACGCCGGTGACAGTGGGGGCCCCGAAGTGTGGAACGGCTTTTTCGAGCCAGTCGGGAAGCGGGGCGGCATCGTCGTCGAGTAGGGCGATGATGGAGCCTTTGGCGAGGGCGGCGCCGCGGTTGCGTTTTTCGGCTGGACGGACTTTTCCGGTGGGTATGATGCGCAGGTTGAGTCCGTCGGCTTCGGGGCCGGGGATGTACCCGGCGTCGGGTAGGACGAGGACTTCGAAGGTGGTGTAGGTCTGTTTCTGGAGGGCGCTGAGGGCTTCGGCGAGGTAGGGGCTGGGGGCGGGGCAGGCGATGATGACGCTGACTAGGGGCGGCGGATTGGGGTAGTCGACGGGCTCGACGGCTTGGTAGTAGCGGAGGATGCGCAGGCGGTAGAAGATGCCGAGGGTGTCTGTCAGGACTTGGCGGACGGTGGTTGGGCTCAGGCATCCGAGTTTCCGCCCGAAGTGGAGTTCAATTGGGGCTTCGGCGATGGTGTGGCCGCTGTTGACGGCGAGGGTGAGGAGTTCGACATCGAAGGCGAAGGATTTGATGACCATTCGGTCGAGGGCGGTCTTGAGGGCGGGGCGGGTGAAGAG
>JAXFQS010000096.1:0-25585 GCA_034178815.1 Kiritimatiellia bacterium
GCTGAAGTGTTCGATGCCGGAGGAGGAGTTGGTCGTGCCGCTGCCGCCGTTGCCGCGTCGCGAGGAGCGTCCGCGCCGCCAGCCGTCCGGGGCTCCGCGTCCTAGCCGGGAGGCTTCCGCCGAGGCGCCTGCGCCCGCGTCGTCCGAACCGGTTCCGCCGACCCCGGCCGATGCCGTCCAGTCCATTTCTTCCGAGCCCGTGGTGGAGGCTGAATCCAAGGCGGAGGCTCCGGCAACGGTTCCCGCGCCCAAGGCGGTTCGTCCCGAAGACGACGCGCCGATTCCGGCACCGTACCGCCCTCAGCCGCCGCCGAAGCCGCTTCAGAAGTACACCAAGCCTGTCCACGCGGCTGAAGTTTGGCGTCCAGGGGAGTAGGTATCCATCTTTCAGGTCTGGAGGTTCGCACCTCCGCCGTCCGCAGGTAGGCACAACCGACAACCAGAGGTAGCAACAACCGTGAATGTAGAGTTGATAGAGAAGGCGCACGCCAAGGTGCAGTGCATTCCCATGCTGGTGAATATGGTTTCCAAGCGCGTCGCCCAGCTCATCGCCGGGGAGCGGCCTTTGATCAAGCCGCTTTCCGCCGACGAGGACAAGGCGGACATTGCCTTGAGGGAGATCGCCGAGGGCAAACTTACGGCGCAGGTCGACCTTGAGGCGATCGCCCGCGCGGAGCAGGCTCAGACCCGCTGGAGCCACCATCAGGCGAACTGACGCGCGGCCATGTCGCCTCGTACCGATAAGCGCGCGGTCAACCCGTCGGCGCTTGCGTCCAACCGCAAAGCGTTGCACGACTACTTCGTGCTCGAGAAGTACGAGGCCGGCATCGAACTGGTCGGCACCGAGATCAAAGTCGTCTGCTCCGCCCAGGCCTCTCTCCAGGGGGCCTATGTGCGGGTGGAGCCCGACGGCCAACTTTGGCTGTTGCAGGCGAACATCCCCCCTTACGAGTTCGGCAACCGGTTCAACCACGACCCGCGCCGACCCCGCCGCCTGCTGATGCACCGGCGGGAGATACTCAAGCTCAAGGGGCAGAGCGAGCAGAAGGGGCTCACGCTCGTGCCCTTGCGCCTCTACCGTTCGCCGAGGGGAAAAGTCAAAGTTGAAGTCGCCGTCTGCCGGGGAAAGGCGGATGCGGACAAGCGTGAAACAATCAAGCGGCGCGAGGCCGACAAGGAAGCCCGTCGCGCCATGGCCAGGTATGGCCGATAACCAAGGAAAGGAACGAGTATGACAATGCCTATGGGATTCCTCCAGAACTTCAGCGGCCCTGAGATGCTGCTGGTGCTGGCCGTGATTGTGCTACTGTTCGGGGCGAAAAAACTTCCGGAACTGGCCCGCAGCGTCGGCAAGTCCATCAATGAGTTCAAGCGCGGGAAAGAGGAGGGTGAGCGCCTCGGGGCCGAGAAGGCCAAGGAACTGCTCTCGTCCGACCAGCCCAAGGACGGGGACGCGGCCAAGCAGGCGTAAGGTGCCTAGGAAGGTGTCCCGTGCTCGGGCATCTTCCATCCTGAATCCTAGCAAGGAGGTGGAGTATGTCGTTCGTAGTCGAGCCGCACATTCATATGTACTCGCGTACGACGGACGATTACCAGGCGATGTACGGCGCGGGCATTCGGGCATGCGTCGAACCGTCGTTCTGGATGGGGTGCAACCGTCGCTACGCGGGGACTTTTTTTGACTACTTCCAACTCATCCTGGAGTTCGAGACGGTACGCGCCCGGCGGTTTGGAATCGACCACTGGTGCGCGGTTTCGCTCAACCCCAAGGAGTGCGAGGACGAGGGGCTCGCCAAGGAGGTCATCGACGGGCTGGGCGCCTATCTAGACCATCCGCGGTGCGTGGCGCTCGGGGAGATTGGCTTCAACAACATCACCCCGGCGGAGGAGCGCGCCTTTGTCCGGCAGTTGGCCATCGCCAAGGAGCGTCGCCTGCCGGTAATCGTCCACACACCGCATATCAACAAACTTGAGGGGGTCAAGCGGATCTGCGCGATCGTGCGCGAGATGGGGATGGATCCGGACTTGGTCGAGATTGACCACAATACCGAGGAGACGCTCGCGCTCTCGAAAGCGACCGGGTGCTATGTCGGTATGACCGTCTACCCCATTTCCAAACTCACGCCGCAGCGGGTCTCGGAGATGATTCGTCGCTTCGGGGCCGAACGAACCATTGTCAACGGCAGCGCGGACTGGGGCGTTTCAGACCCGTTGAGCCTGCCCAAGACTTTGCGCCACCTGGAGGCCGCGGGGCATTCCCCCGAGACCATTCGCCTGCTGGCGCGGGAGAACGCGCTGGCCTTCTACTCCCGTTCGCCCAAGTGGAAACCCGAGTTGGATTTGCATCCCGTCGACCCGAGGGAGTTTCAGCGATAGAGCCCGATTGATTGATAGGTCTGTCCCCGGTTCGTACGAAGGAAATGCTCGGGCTCGAATGCACGATCGGGGGCGGCCGGTACTAACGAAAGAGAGAGCCAGATGCGTACCTTTTTGAACGAGACATTCTTTGCCGCCGCCCTCTTCGCGACTGTCTGCGCGGGCGGTTCCACCCTGAAAGTCCAACTCCTCCCCGGCGAAGGCTGGCACGGCGGCGCGACCACATTCGGCCGGCAGGCGCCGTACGGATTGAAGAGCGGCACGGTCGTCTTCGACATCCGCCGGGACAACTACTCCAATGGCGCCGTACCCTTCCTCGTCTCCACCAAGGGCCGCACCATCTGGAGCGACAAAGCCTTCTCGGTGAGCCTCAAGAACGGCACGATGACCCTCGAAGGCGACGCCCCGATCGAACTCAGCCAGAGCGGCAAGAACCTCCGAGAAGCCTTCCTCGCCGCCGCCAAGGCGCACTTCCCCCCAAGCGGCAAATTGCCCGATCGCGCCCTCTTCGAAAAGCCCCAGTGGAACACCTGGGTCGAACTGACCTACAACCAGAATCAGAAGGATATCCTCGCCTACGCCCGCGCCGTCGCGGCCAACGGTTTCCCCCAAGGCGGCGTGCTGATGATTGACGACACCTGGCAGTACGGCTATGGCATCTGGGAGTTTGACCCCCGCCGCTTCCCCAATCCCAAGGCCATGGTCGACGAACTCCATAGCCTCGGATTCAAGGTCATGCTGTGGGTCTGCCCCTTCGTCTCTATGGACTCCCCTGGCTACCGGGAAATGGCTTTCGGGATGCTCGACGCGGGCAAGCGCGTCCCCGCCGGCGGGTTGATTTGCCAATACAAGAATGACCCCAAACCCGTGAACTGGTGGAATGGAAAGAGCGCCGACATCGACTTTACACACCCCCTGGGCGCGGCTTGGTTCGCTCGCCAACTCAAGCGACTCCAGACCGACTTCGGTGTCGATGGATTCAAACTCGATGCGGGCGACATCCACCAGTATGCTAAGCCCTATCTCACCCATAAACCAGCCGAACCCTACGAACTGTGCGAGGCTTACGCCGCCATCGGTTTGCAGTTTCCTTTGAACGAATATCGTGCCTGCTACCGCCACGCGGGCGAGCCCATCGTTCTGCGTCTGTGCGACAAAGACCACTCCTGGGCGGCGGTGCAGCAACTGGTTCCGGATATTCTCCAGTCTGGTCTGATGGGCTACCCCTTTGTCTGCCCAGATATGATTGGGAGCGGGTCGTGGCTGGCGTTTGCTCCCGATGCGCCGACGCCGTACGATCCGGAGTTGTTTGTGCGTTCCGCTCAGGTGCACGCCTTGACCGCAATGATGCAATTCTCGGCCGCTCCTTGGCGGATGCTTAAGGGGGAACACCTCGACGCGGTGCGTTCCGCGGCAGCGCTGCGTATGAAGTTCACGCCCTACATCCTATCCGTGGCGGAGGCCTCGGCGAAGAGCGGAGAGCCGATGGTTCGTTCGATGGAGTACCAGTTCCCGGGGCACGGCTGGGAGCAGGTGACCGACCAATTTCTGATGGGGGATGATTTGCTGGTCGCGCCGCAGACGGTGAAGGGGGCGGCGGCGCGTGCCGTGGCGATTCCGCCCGGGAAGTGGCGTGCCGATGACGGTACGGTCTATTCGGGGCCGGCAACGGTTTCGGTCAAGACGCCGCTCTCGCGCTTGCCCTATTTCGAGCGCGTCCGCTAGTCGCCTGCCGTTTTGCGTGGAGCCTTGCCCGCCCTGTCGTCGGCTGATTGCCGGTGGCGGGGCGGTAGGCATTTTAGGGTGCGAGAGGTGCGTTGCTTGGGGTGCGGAAGGTTGGTAGCGTTCGGGGGAAAAGTCGGGTAGGTTTGGGGGCAGGCGGTGCCTATCCGTCATTGCGCCGGAGGGGCGGCGATTTTCAGGCGTCAGCCCGGACAGTCGGTGGAATTGAATTCGGCGGCTGAATCTGCTATCATCTGCATAGCGTAGATTGGCTGAAATAAGGAAAAGGAGTCAATATGAAGTTTCCGTTCGTCGCGGCCGTTGCCGCCTGTTTCGCCGGGGGGCTGCTGGCCTCGGATCCGTGTGGTGCCACCGGCGCTTCCGCCGATGCGGCCGCCCTTGCGGAGGCTAGAGCCTTCCTCTCGAAGATGACGCTTGAGGAGAAGGTGTTGCTTCTTTCGGGCAACGGGACGATGACGGTGTCTGCCATTCCGCGCCTAGGCATCACGAGAGAGTGGACTTTTTCGGACAATTCCCACACCGTGCGCGCCGATATGAGCCGCTGGTCGTGGGCCTACTGCGGAACGAACGACCATTCCACCGTTCTGCCCACCTGCTCGGCGTTGGGCGCGACTTGGAATACCGACCTTGCCGCCCTGCACGGGGAAGTGCTCGGATCCGAACTGCGTGAGCGCGGCAAGGATCAGATTCTCGGTCCCGGCGTCAATATTATGCGCTCGCCCCTCTGCGGCCGAAACTGGGAGTATATGACCGAGGATCCCGCCCTCGCCGCTAAGATGGTCGTTCCGATGATCCGCGCCATTCAGAAGTTCGATGTCGCTGCCACCGTGAAACATTTCGCCGTCAATAACCAGGAGTGGAACCGCAATGCGGTTGATACCGAAGTCGACGAACGCACCTTGCGCGAGATCTACCTGCCCGCCTTCCGGGCCGCCGTCCAAGAAGCCGGCTGCCTGAGCGTGATGAACGCCTACAACCGATTTCGCGGCACCTTCTGCTCCGAAAACACCTACCTCCAGCGCGACATCCTCCGCGGCGAATGGGGCTTCAAGGGCCTTGTCGTCACCGACTGGGGCTCCCAGCACTCGACCATCCCCGCGGCTCTCGCCGGAACCGATATCGAGATGAATCAGGGCCCCGAAATCCGCCACTACAACAATCCGAGGCTCATTGCCGACCAGGTCGCCAAAACCGGCCGCTTCGTCAGCGATGCCCAAACCCAGCCCCTGGCGCAAGCCGTCCGCGACGGCAAAATAGAGGAAAAGGCCGTCGACGACCTCGCCCTCCATGTCCTCTATGTCATGGCCCGCACCGGATTCCTCTCCAACCGCCCCCGCGCCAAGGGCGAACGCAACACCATCCGCCATCAGCAGATTGCCCGTGCCATCGGCGAAGAAGCCATCGTCCTGCTCAAGAACGAGGCCGGAGTCCTGCCGCTTGACGCCCAGAAGACAAAGACCCTGTTGCTGGTCGGCACCCTCTGCGACAAGGATATGGTCTCCGGCGGCTGGTCCGCCGAGGGCAAGCCGCTCTACGAAATCACCCCGCTCAAAGGGTTGCGCGAATACCTTGGAGATAAGGTCAAAATCGTTCGGGCACCCTTGGTCGCCACCGACCAGCGCACAGGCGTCAACCCCGTTCCCGAGCGCTTCATCGACACCTTCGACACTCAGGCGAAGAACCAGGGCATGGCTGTGCGCGCTTGGAACGCCGCTTACTGGGACAACCCCTCCTTTTCCGGTGAACCAGCCGCAAAAGGCTTTGCCCGCAGCCTTGAGTTCAAGTGGAACAACAACCAGCCCGTCGCCGGCATTGCCCCCGAGACCTTCTCCGTCCGATTCTCGACCAAACTCATCGCCGCCGAGACAGGCAAGGCGCTCTTGGGCATCTCGGTCGACAAGGGCGCTCGCTGTCGGCTGCTACTCGATGGCCGGGTTGTCGCGGAGTCTTCTGACGGAAAGGCGGCTTCGATTTCGGCGGATTGCGCCCTCGAAAAGAATCGCCGCTACGAGGTCGCTGTCGAATACGCCAGCAATCCAAAGTCGCCGAGCCGCCATTGCCGTTTCGGCTGGTTGCTGCCATCCGAGCGGGGTATGACGGTCGATCAGGTGCGCCAGGCGGCGGAGTCAGCCGACGCCATTCTGGTCTTTACGGGTACCACCATCGGGCACGGCCGGGCGCAGGAGTGTGAAGGCGCCGACCGCCCCAACCTCCTTCTGCCAGAAGGGCACGACGAGGCCATCGAGAAGATTCTCTCTTGGAAACTGCCCAACACGGTTGTCATCAACCATTCCGGCTCGCCGATGGAGTTCCCCTGGGTCGACCGCTGCGCGACGCTTGTGCAGCAGCCTTTCCTCGGACAGGAGGCAGGGCGCCCGCTCGCGCGCGTCCTTTTCGGCGAGGTCAACCCTTCGGGCAAACTCCCCTGCACTTGGCCTAGGAAACTTTCGGATACGCCGGTTGCAACCGTCGGCACCTATGAAGCCAACCATGTGATCTATAACGAAGGTATCTTTGTCGGCTATCGTTGGTACGACAAGAAGGGCATCGAGCCCATGTTCCCCTTCGGCCACGGGCTGAGTTACACCACCTATGCCTACGCCGCGCCGATCGTCAGGCCCAATGTCCGGAAAGACGGCGCAATCGAAATGCCCCGCGGCGGCCTTGAAATCACCGTCCCCGTCACCAACACCGGCTCCCGCGCCGGAAAAGAGGTCGTTCAACTCTATGTTCGTGAAGACAACCCCGTCGTCGAACGCCCCGTGCGCGAACTCAAGGCCTTCGCCAAACCTTTCGTGCCAGTTGGACAGACCGCCCAAGCCGTCCTGCGCCTTTCACCGAGGGATTTGGCCTACTACGATGTCAAGACCAGAAAGTTCCGCGCCGAGGCCGGAACCTACCATTTGGACATCGCCGCCTCAAGCCGCGACATTCGCCATACGCTGAAGATTCGCCTCCCCGAGACCTGGACCGAATAGGCAGGGCGAAAAGCCTTTGAAAGGGCACTGTGGCCCCAAGGCCGCAACGCCCTTTTCATTGAATAGAGAATAAGATTGGTTTGTACGAAATCGGATGTCCCCTGAAAATAGTCCGCCCTTGCGCGATGTTGTGGCTGCATCGGGCGGCAAAGTATGAGAAGATAACTTCGTAGTTTGCCCGCCGGATTGACTGGTGCAACAATCGTTCTGGGCGGGCAGGCAAGCCGGCGGCGGATAGTGTGCGCATCGCGCCGTTGACGGCAAGGAGACCGGATTCCACCGCGGAAACGCGGCGGCGGATTTAGGCGCTTCCCTGCCGGAGGAGTAGGCCAATCGGGGATTGCGGAGCAGTCCCTTGGAGTGGATGGTATGCTTTCGATGCGCACAGAGCGTTGGAAACTGGCGGTGGCGGGGCTCTGCTTCCTGTCCGCCTCGGTTTGCCGCGCGGTCTTGACCCTTCAGGACGGCGCCACCAATCTCTATACTGATGTTTCGCTTTGGGACGGAGGTGTTGTTGATGGCATCGTGACGGGGAGTCTCACCGAGGCGACGATGCTCGTTGTGTCGGAGTACCTGGATGCCCCGAATGGCTTGTCCATTACGGCTTTAGGGGGTGTCAAACCTGCGTTGACGGTGTGCTCCGACCTCGCCTCCTCCCGCGAAATCCGTATGGGAGGTCCGCTCCGCCTTCGGGCAAATGTCAGCCACTCCACCATAATTCGTTTCGGCACGGGCGGGGGGGCTGCAAAGGAACCGGAGAGTGTCAACCTGAATTGGGGCGAGGAGCCCATCAAGGTCTGCTTGGAGTCGGATTCTCGCGTGGAGGTGGGTAATTTGGTTGGGAGGGGATTGCGGCTTGAGGGGGATTCTTCTTTGCTGGTTGGAAACTGTGCAACGGTGTCTGTTCGTGGCGGGGTGAATCTGCAAGGTGGGGAGGTCTTTTGCGAGCGGGCGGGGCTGGTTTTGGGGAATTGGGGGAATGCTACTTACTGTGCTTATGCGGGGGGGAAGAAGGTGCAGGGGGGCAGACCGTCTAGGGTTGTTTTGCGGCGGCTGGGATTGCTGGCGCTGGGGGTCGATTCTACGGCGTCGCTGGAGGGGTTGGATGTCGAGGTGGTCAATGGTGTGTTGGAGAACAGTTGTGCGGGTCGTGCCATTAGCAGGTTGTGGTTCTCGGGCTGGTGCGAGTTGATGATGTGGGGGGAGATACGATGGTCAATCGGTTGGTCTGGGCTCAGCCGTATTCGCTTTTTTGTTTGGCGGATGCGTAGCGTACGACTTCGCTGAAGGTTATCGTGCCGGCGGATCAGGTGGATGTTGTGGGTGGGGGGAGTGAAGGTTCGCAGGCGGGTGTAGTGCATGGGGCGTGCAATGCGCAGGCTTTTTTCGGGTGGAATGGTGGGCTTGAGAGTTGGAAGTCGGCGCATAATGATTTGTTCGCGCCGACGGCTTTCTGCACTTATGCGGATGGGGCAATCAGGTGGTTGAATCCTGCTTTGGGGTTGGAGGACATCAATGCGGCAATGGTGTTGGACAATATCACGATTACGACGAATTCTGTTCCTTTGCTGGTGGGTGATCGGTCGGTCAATTCGATTTGGTTTTCGGCCGGCGGCGTGACGCTTGATTTGGGTGGTCATACGCTACGGGTTGCCTCTGGAATGGTGGGGGGAAATGCCGATGGCCTGGCGATTGTAAACGGCAGGGTTTGCATTGGGGATAGGCCTTTAATCGTTGTACGGAATCGCGGGATGGTCTGCGGGTGCGATTTGGCGACGGAGTTTTCGGATCCTGAGAGGCTGGAGTTTGCCTATTATGGGTGGAGCGGGAATTGGAGCAATTCGTCGATCACTTTCAGCGGCACGAACCGGGCTTTTGCGGGCGGATGTTTTTCTCGCCGACGGCTTATGGCGGGTTCGCGGCGACCTTCAAGGGGGCTGAGTCGACGGGCGGGAATATGACGCTCGATGGGTTTGACGGGGTCTCTTTCGTGTTTGACGGCGGCGGGGCGGTGTTCAATCTCCGGGGGGTGTCGGGGTGTTGCCAGGTGGACTCGACCCGGCAGGTCAATGCGCTGGTTCTGGGTGATGCGGAGGGTTTCGACTATGATCGCGAGGGCTCCGGCGTCTATGTCGCGCGGGGGGCTTTGTCGAGCCGGGGGTGTTGAACGAGGATGGTGTCCGGGAGGGAACAATGGTTGTTTCAGGCCATTCGGGCGGTGGGTCGAAGCGGGTGGTTTTCGGGGCTGGATCGCAGTTGCGCATCCAGGTCGGTAAGACGATGACGGCGACGCGTCTGGAGTGCGCCAACTTTACCGAGGGGGTCGAACTGGGGGGCGAACTGGTGCTCCGCGAGCAGGTGCCTGTCGAGGCGGGGACGGTGGTGACGATTTTGACCAGCACGGCGTCGATTACGGGGGCTTTCGAGAAGTCGCCGGCGGACTATCGCCTTCAAGTGGTCTCGACCGAATCGGGCTATGCTTTGACCGCGACTCGTAAGCACAAAGGGATTTCATTCCTGGTTTACTGACGAACCCTTTCCAACGCACACCAACACGCGATTGGTTCCTACGACAGGATCCCAATCGCGCCTATGAGGAAAAACGACAAGATGAAACCACTCTTTCTCACGCTGGCGACCGCCTCGACCCTGGCGTGGAGCGCCTGCGGCGCCGGGCCCGACAGCGAGTTCGTCGTCGACAAAGACCCCTTCATCCCCTTCGCCAAACTCGGCGCGAACGAGTTGATGCCCAAGGACGCGACAATCACCTTCAGCAAGGACGGCGACATTCTCGTCAACGGCAAGCCCCGCTATCTGCCCGCGACCATCTTCTACGAGATGACCGATCTCGAGACCGAAGCCCACACCGTCGGCTACCCCGACGACCTCAAGTGGCTCTACGAACAGATGCCCGACTACGAGGCCGCCCAGCGGCTCGGCTTCGACGCCCTCGGCTCCTACGCCACGCTCGAGTGGATGAAACTCTACCGCGATGGTTTCGTCGGACGCCGCCAGAACCCCAAACAGATGGAACGCTTCCTCAAGAGCGGACTGGGCATCTATGTCGACTACACCGCCTCCGAATGGTGGCACGGCTCCATGTTCCCCGGCGACACCATGTGGCCCTACCAGATGCCCGAGCGCAAAGAGAAACACTTCCGCGCCGTCCTCCACAAGCCCAACAGCACCAACCCCATCCCCCTCGAAGCCTGGACCCACGGCCATCGCCACTGGGTTCCCTACAGCCTCGTGCACCCCGACGGCCGCGAAATCTGGTACACCCTGTGGCGAGAAGGAGCCAAGTCCGTCCTCAAATACGGCGTCCAGCCCTGGTGCTACGAGTTGATGAACGAGCCGGCCTATTGGGAAGAGAACGAGATGACCCTCCGCTACTTCCGCGAACGGATGAGAAAAGAGGGCAAACTCGAATTGATTAAAGACACCACCGCCTACCATGTCGAATACCTCAAGTTCATAGAAGACAACTTCGCCGAAGTCATGGCAGGCGGCGTCGAAGCCATCCGACAGGCCGACAAAAACCCCGAAGCGCGCTTCTGCTTCCAGCCCTGCACCATCAGAACCCGCGGCATCGACCTCTGGAAAGCCAACAAACCCCTGAGCGTCATCTGCGCCCACACCGGCGCCCGCGGCGTCACCGAATGCGCCATCCTCCGCGGCCTCGCCGACGGCAAACCAATCGTCGACAGCGAAATGTATGTCGGCACCACCTCAAACTCCATCCGCTCCACCTTCATCCAGCAGTACATGCGCGGACTCAATGTCTCCTACATGTTCAAGTGGAGCCGCCGCCCTGGCGACTTCATGTGCTCCCGGAAGGTCAAAAACCCCTTGACCGGGCGCGAAAAATGGGAGCCCGATGTCAAGGCCAGCATCAACGCCGCCAAGCGCATGAGCGCCTACAACTTCATGAACCCCTACAAAGTCCCCACCGACCAACTCGTCGGCGTGCGCATGGCCAAGCGCGACACCCTCGATGTCGAAGAGTTCTTCACCCCCCGCAACCGAGGAGTCCCCGCCAAGATCGGCGTGCTGTTCTCCGCCCCCACCGAACGCCTCGCCTACGCCGCGGGCTTCGGCAACTACAAATTCTTCGACGCCGCGGTCGGCGGCATCCTCTTTGCCCACCTGCCGGTGGAAGTTGTCTGCGAAGACGACCTGGAGCGGAAACTAGACCGCTACCGCGTGCTCGTGCTCGCCGGAACCGACTCGGTCTACGACAAGACCCCCGCCCTGCTCGAACGCTTCGTCCGCAACGGAGGTTCGTTGGTGATGTACGGCCACGCGATGGAGCACGATGAGTATGGACGCAAGCCGCCGCGCCAATTCCCGGGCATCGCGCCCTCGGACAAGAAGGTGACCAGCGAGAGCGAGAAGTTCGCCTTCGGGGGCTGGCAGATGATGGCTTCGGCCTACTGCGAAAGCGTCAGCGCCTCGCCCGGATGGGTACCCGTGGTGCAGATTGCCGGCAAGGATGCGATCTTCGCCGCGTCGCTGGGAAAGGGTAGAATGTACTTCATCGGTGCGAAGATGCCGGGCGAATCAATCGGAGCGTTTGTCGCCGCAGTGGCGGGGACTGACCATGGGGAGAAACCGTTCTGCAGCGTCAAGCCAATCGACGGGGAAGAAGAACTCGCCAATGTGGAGGTCTACAGCGCGAAACGCAACGGAATGGACGCGTACATCCTGCTGAGCCATAGCCACCAGGGGGCGCTGCGGTTTTTCCCGAAGGGGCTCTGCAAGCAGGCGAACACGGCCTGCGTGCGTATCCGGAACTTTGCCGATGCGGCGACGCGCGAGTGGTTGGAGCGTGGTGAGGACGGGTCGTATATCGTGCGTTTGACGGAGGATGGTCCGGTGATTCTGGTCTTCGGAACGGAGGCCGAGTTGAGGGGGCGTTATGACAAGACTTCGGCTGATGTTCGCTGGCTGCGTTCGAGTTGGAGGGAGGCTTTGGCTGAGGCTCGGGCTTACATCAAGGAGTTGGAGTCGAAGCGTGTGGCGCAGAAGAATTTCTTCGCGGTCGACGAGTCGCGCTGCCGGCAGCTTGACCTGAAGCCTTTTGCCAACAGTCGGTTCGTCGACCGGGTTGCGGGGGACGGGAAGGGCGGCTGGACGGATCAGGGAATTCAGTTGTCGCTGGCGGAGACGCCTTGGGGTGTGGTGAACTGCAACGGGGTGCCGATGGAGTTCATTCGCTACGACCAGAATGGGGAGAAGGATTGTCTGGTGTTCGGGGGATCGAACCGTATCAAGAACTCGGTGCCTGGCTTCAAGGGGATTCCGGTGGAGCAGCGGGTGGGTCGGTTCTATTTTCTGCACGCGGTGGCGTGGGCGAAGTGGAATGGGGCGGCGTTCAAGTACCGGATTAATTACGGTGATGGTTCGTCGGCGCTCTGTCCGGTGGTGACGGCGCAGCAGGTCTACGACTGGTATTTCCTGGCGACGACGGGTGAGATGGTCGCGAACAGGTGTGTCAAGGGATGGGGGAATTCGTCGAACCGCGGCTTCTATCTCTATTGCTGGGAGAATCCTCATCCGGGCAAACTGGTCTCGTCGATTGATATTGTCGATGCGGATCCGAACCAGATTTGCCTGCTGGCGGCGATTACGGTGGAGAAGCCGGACGGGGCGGCTATCCGTGTGGATCTTGGGGGGAAGGGGGTGCGGCCGCTCTGTGGGAAGAAGGGGACGACTTCCAAGGTTCTTGATGGGGGGATCTGGGAGGTCGGTCTGGACGAGACGGCGTCCGCCTGGACATCCGGGCGGATTGAGTTTCCGGCGGTGAATCTGGCATCGAACAGGGTCAAGGAGATTCGGATGAAGATGAACAAGGCTCCCGATTAGTGGGGAAAGTATTTCGAGAATCCGACGCCGCAGTTCACGCTCTTCTGCCGCGACCAAAAGGGGCAGTGGTTCTTCACCAATTATGTGGTGCCGCTCTTCGGGGACAATTCGCCTGCCTACCGTGCGGACAATGATCCCGAGACTTGGCAGGAGGTGCGTCTGCCGCTCGACCGGTTCGGTTTGAACAATCCGAAGCGTCCGGCGGCGAGCATCTTCGGGCTGTCGCTGCAGTACCAGCAGATGCCGGCTGCGGAGCGGTCGGGGCTGCGGTTCAAGGACATCCGTTTCATTCTAGGGGAGTAGGCGCACACCAACCCCGAAAAAACGGAGCGCCTTTCTCTGCCTCGGCGACGAGGGCGCCCGTCTGGCGGACCGTGGTGCGAGCGGTCTGCCGAAAGGCCCGTTGCCGGAGACGGCGACGGGCCTTTTTTTCGTCGTGCGCGGGAGGTAGCAATCTGTTGCCCCCCGAGGTGTCAACCTAATGCCCAGGGAGATAGGCACCTTCGGGAGCGACAGGTGTCCACCTCTCGAATCGACGGGTGGGCAGGGGCGGGGGCGGTTTTTTGCTTGTCAATCGAGAGGCACTCCTCTATAATACGCCGCCTATGAGCAGTTCGAAAAAGCCGCCGGAGGTGCCGCCGGTCCAGATAGGATCTTTCTTGTTCGACTCGGAGGAGACGCCCCCCGCATCGCCCCCGGGTGCCCCGCAGACCCCGCCTGCCGAACCCGTCGAGCCCCCCCCGCCCGCGGCACCCTCGCTCCCCCGAGACAACGGCCCGCTCTCGCGGTTGATGGACGAGAACTTCCTCGCCTATGCCAGTTATGTCATCTGCAACCGCGCCATCCCCGCCCTCGAAGACGGCCTTAAACCCGTCCAGCGCCGCATCCTCCATTCCCTCTGGGAGAAGGACGACGGCCGCCTCATCAAGGTCGCCACAATCGTCGGCCACACGATGCAGTACCATCCCCACGGTGATGCCTCCATCGTCGACGCGCTCGTCAACCTCGCCAACAAACGCTATCTCATCCAAGGCCAGGGAAACTTCGGCAACATCCTCACCGGAGCCGGACACGCCGCCCAGCGCTACATCGAATGCAAACTGACCGACCTCGCCCGCGAAGAACTCTTCAACCCAAAGACCACCGCCTACATTCCTAGTTACGACGGCCGCAACAAAGAACCCGTCCTGCTCCCCAGCAAACTCCCCATCCTCCTGATGCACGGTACCGAAGGAATCGCCGTCGGCCTCTCCACCTCCGTGCTCCCGCACAACTTCATCGAACTGCTCGAAGCCGAGATAGCCATCCTCCAGAAGAAACCCTTCGAACTCTATCCCGACTTCCCCACCGGCGGCCTCATGGACCCCTCCGAATACGCCGACGGAAAAGGCAGAGTCCGCGTCCGCGCAATCATCGAAAAAGACCCCGAGGACCGCAACAGACTCTACATTCTGGGCCTACCCGCCGGGAAAACCACTGAGACCCTCAAGGCCTCAATCGAGAAAGACGGCATCGTCGGCAAGAAGATACCCATTCGCCGCATCAATGACTTGACGGCGGAGACGGTCAAAATCGAGCTCGACCTCGCTCCAGGCTCAGATCCGGACAAGGTCATTAAGCAGCTCTACGCCTTTACGGCGTGCGAAAACAAGCTCTCGAGCAACATTATCGTGCTGCGCGGGAATAGGCCTGTCGAGAGCAGTGTCTCGGAAGTCTTACGGGCGAATGTCGAGCAGCTGTTGGCGCTGACGAGGCGTGAGTTCGAGATCCGGATCAGGGAATTGACGGAGTCGATTCATGCCCGCACGCTGGAGCGGATCTTTGTCGAGGAGCGGATCTACAAGCGTATTGAGACGATGAAGACGGCTGAGGATGTCCGCAGGGCGGTGAAGGAAGGTCTGGAGCCGTTTCGCGCCGAACTGGTGCGGGATGTCTCGGAGGAGGATGTGACGCATTTGCTGGCTTTGCCGATTCGGAGGATTTCGCTTTTCGACATCAACAAGAATCGCGAGGAGATCCGTGGTTTTGAGAAGGAAAGGGGGGAGGTCGAGGGGAATCTGGCGCACTTGCAGAAGTATGCGGTGGGGTATCTGCGGGGGCTTGTGAAGCGGTACAGGGGGGCGTATCCGCGGCTGACGAAGATTACCACCTTCAAGGATGTCGACCAGCGCAGTCTGACCTCGACGGAATTGACGATCCGGCACAATCGGGAGGATGGTTTTGTGGGGTTCGACTTGAAGAAGGGGGAGGAACTCTTCAAGTGCTCTTCGTTGGATCGGCTGGTGATGGTGTGGTCGGATGGTCGGTACAAGGTGATGCCGCCGCCGGACAGGTTTTTCGTCGACAAGGGGCTGATTTACTGTGCGAAATATGACCGAGACCGGGAGTACACGCTGCTTTACCGCGAGGCGGCTTACGGGTTTACCTACATCAAGCGGTTTGCCTTCGGGGGGGCGATTTTCAACAAGGAGTATCGTCTGCTGCCGCCGCGGAGCAAGGTCACTTTCTTGACGGAGGGGTGTCCGGAGACGCTCTATGTCAAGTACAAGCCGATGCCTAAGCAGCGGATCAACCAGCAGCAGTTTACCCCTCGGGAGGCGACTTTGCGCGGGCCCTCGGCGAAGGGCGTCCAGGTCACCTCGAAGGAGATTCTGAAGATCGACTCCTCGAAGCCGCGCTGGTGGGATGATTCGGAGAACTCCCCGAAGGGCACGCTCATCTAGCGGCCCAATTCCGCACGGACGCTTCGCGCGCCGGACGCCTGCAGGTGTCCGGCGCGCCTTTTTTTTCAATGGAGCCGGAGGTGCGCACCTTCGCCCCCGGCGGATAGGAACCTCTCTCGGCTGGACATTAGCACCTGTGGGGGCGGTCGGTGGCAACCTGTCGGGGCGGGTTGTGTCAGGGATGGGGAAAAAATTGTTTCCGGAAAAGAGCTTTTTTGCTTGACATTAGGGGGGTAAAATAGGCGACACTCAGGTCATCAACCAGCCCGGAAAAGGTCTAGTATGGGATTCACTATCATCCAGCGTGCCCGCTTGATTGGGTGTGCACTGTTTTGTTGCGTGGCGGCAGGCGCCTCGGCGGCCAATCTCGCCGAAGGTCTCAGTCTAATCAAGGCTTACGCCACTGCTACGGACGCGGCGGCAAGCCCCTTTGTCTTTGACACCACGGTCATCCCGAAGTATGGCGGAGCGACCTACGGAAGCGACCCCGTCTCCTATGCCGAGAATGCGTGGGCTCCCGCCCTCGTCTACCACGGGCAGAACTACCTTCAGGGGAAGAGCGTCGTCCTCTCGGGGCTAAAGGCCGGAAAGGACTATGTGGTTGAAATCCACGCGATGGAGACCTACTGGATTGCCGAAGGCAAGCGCGTGGGCACCATCGCCATCAACGGGACGACCGTCTGCGAAGCATATGATGTCTTCAAACTCGCCGGTGGCAAGACGATCGCCCTTTGCCTGCAATACCCTGCCATCGCCGATGAGAATGGATCAATCACCATCGCCTTCGCCGCCGCCTCCGGCTCGCCCGACAGTAACATCATTGCCGGCGGTATCGCCCTCTGGGGCGACCTGGGCGACCTCGTCGCCCCAACCATCACTTCCGCCTGGCGCAGCCTCAAGTGGCCCGAAAAGGCCTATGTGACCCTCGACCAGACCGGCGCCAACGGCACCCTCTCGCTCGAGAAATGCCGCGACGGCGTCTGGTCGACCGTGTGCGCCAACCTCTATTCCGCCTCTGAATGGCTCGACGAGGATGTCCAGGAGGGCGATGTCTACCGCACAAAAGCCGTCTCCGGCGACAAGACCGCTCTCTCCGACCCATTCCCCCTGCAACAGGCCAAGCCAAGCACCTGGACCTACGGGAAGTTCGCCGTCAACCCCAGCAATCCAGCCTTGACATACTACGCCATCTCGAATACCGTTTGCGGCGTCGTTGTCATTCTCCACGCCACCTGGGATCCCAACGCCACGCCCCAATTGACGCTGGGCTCCACCGGCACGGGAAACAACTCGCAGGGTATGCGATTTGGCGCGAAAGCCTCCGCTCCCGTGATGCTCGACTTCCGCGGCGCAACCATCAAAGTAGGCGAGAGCGGCGAAGCCGTTCCCATTGAGACTGTCCGCATCGGCAAGCAGGCGTTTGGTTGGTTCACATCCATGAAACCCAATCCCCTGCCGGTCGTCGGGCTGTATGTCAATGGCGTCACGGTTATCCGCGATGGGGCTTTCACGGACAATACGAGTATGAGGGAAATCGACCTTGAAGGAACCTTCTGGTTTACGCCCGGCGCCAACCAGACCTGGCGCCTGACAGCGGGGGATACCATCAAACATCTGCGCTTTGCCTCGCAAAACCTGACCCATGTCGGGCGCTACGACTTCTGCGGCAACAAGTGCGAGGAACCCTTCATGGAGGTCTTTCCCGGGCTGGACAATGCGCAGTATTTCACCGGCATGCTCACAGTCAATGACACCTGGGACTGGAAGCGTACCGAATGGATTGGCAATACCTTCAAGGATAGTTCGTTCGGTGGGCCGGTGCGGCTGGAGAAGGTGTGTATGATGCAGGATGCGACCTTCTTCAACACGAGGATGACGGATCTCTACCTCGGGGGCTCCATCACGAATACCTGGGATAGTCGCGCTCAGTATGGCGGGACATTCGCTAGGAACACCAGTCTGACCAATGTGGTGATTGACTCGCCGAACTTCAACTACTTGGGCAATGCGAGTTTCTACAACTGCACGGCGCTCAAGCGACTGGAGTTCATCACGCCGCACGCCATCCTTATCGACGGCTCATTGGGCGGTCCGTACGGCCAACTTCTGAACCAGTATGATGTCTTCAGCTCTTGCCCCCTTGCGGAGGTCTTCATTCACGGCAAGATGTGGGATTCGACTTCGCTTTCGAAACTGGTTCTTTGGCACGCGACGAACGGCAAGGGCATTCCTCTGGCGGCGGAGAATGCCGCCAAGCAGTTGACGGTCTATGTCTCTCCGCTTCAAGGTTGGGCGCCCGACGGGGTGACGCTCTTTGCGCCGACCGAGACGGAGCGCGCGGCGTTCGTGGCGGCCAATCCCGGCAAGAAACCGTCCGATTTGCTGGGCGTTTTGATGCGCAATTCGAGCAATCAGTCCCGCGCTTGGGTGGCGAAGTTCAAGAGTTCGTTTGACCCGTCGGGCTTTTTGTTGTATATTTATTGAGGCACGCGCAGAAGGGGCGACGGCTGGGGCCGCCGCCCTTTTTCGTATGGCTGGTGCATCCCGAGGGTATCGGGGCGGCTGGTGTCAAGAATTGGTTGCGGAGGAGTGCAGGGATATGGTCAGGTCGATGGGGATCATCGGGGTGCTTTGGCTGGTGGCAATGGGGGCGACTCCCGCCTATGCGGGCCCCTTCGCACTGGTTCAGAATGGTCGCCCGGCGGCGGACATTATGATTGACCCGAAGGCGAACGAGTACGCCCCCTATGCGGCGAAGGAACTCGTCGCCTATGTCAAGAAGATCAGTGGCGTGGAACTCAAGATCGCCAAGCGCCGCAATCCCTCGCGAGGCGTCATCCGAATCGGCCGCCCGGGCGGCGCGGCTGAGGCGACCGACTCGATTGCCTGCTTCGTCAACCGCCAGGGCGAACTCGAATTGACGGGTCAGGGGACGCGCGGCAACGCCTACGCCGTCTACAAATTCCTTGAGCACGCCTTCGGCGTCCGCTACTGGTCACCCTGGCGCGAAAAAGTCCCCTCGATGAAAACCCTCGCCGTCCCCTCGAACTACGCCCTCCGGCAGACCCCCGCCTTCGAATGGCGCGAGGGATGGGGCGTGAGCGACAACGGCAGACCCTCGGTCATCAACCCCTGGAAAGTCAAGGCCGGGCGCAACGGATGCGTATGGCCGCCAGCCGGGACTCCCTACCGCGCCGGCGCCGGCGAGACAATGATGAACCAGTTTCTCAAGCCCGACAAGTACTTCGCCCAGCACCCTGACTGGTACGCCCTCGTCAATGGAACGCGCAAAGGCACGCAAATCTGCGCCTCCAATCCCGAAGCCATCGCCCGCCTCATAGAAGAGGTTCGCGAGGCCCTCAGGAAACAGCCCGACACCCTCGTTCAGGCGATGGGCTCGCAGGACAACTCCGACTTCTGCCAATGCAAAAAGTGCGCCGCCCTCGTGGCCAAATATCGTAGCGGAAACACCGCGCTGGAAGTCATCGTCGTCAACCAAGTCGCCAAGGCTCTGGCCAAGGAGTTTCCCCGCGTGCGCTTCAGCCTGTTGGCTTATTGGACGAAGGAACAGCCCCCGCAAGGACTCCCCCTTGAGCCGAATGTGGCCGTCTGTCTCGCTATTGCCCGCAATATGGTCGCGCCCGTCTACAAGGATGCCGGATGGGTGTCGAAGACCAAGGGATGGGAGAAACTCTGCAAGGGGGGGATTTACTTCTGGGACTACTACGCTAACTTTGTCAACTTCCAGGAACCAAGGCCCGACTTCATCAATATCGGGCCCAATCTTCGCTACTACAGAGACCACGGATACAGGGGCGGTTTTGCTCAGATGCGGCTCGGGGAACTGGCCTATTTCGGGGAACTGACCGCCTACCTCTGGGCTCAGTTGATGTGGAATCCAGATCAGGACGAGAACGCGATTATCAAGGAGTATATCACCGAGAACTACGGAGCCGCCGCGCCCGACATTCTCGCCTTGTGGAATCTACAACTCAATGCTATGCGTTCCTGCAAAACCGCGTGGATGGGTATGTACGGGTCGAACTACGACGAGTGGTACCGCGCCAAGGAGATGTGCTTAGCCTGGGATCTTGTCAACCACGCCCTTGAGGTCACCAAGAATAGCCCCGCCGACCACCGCCAGGTCGAATATCTCTACTGCGCCACGCTCAACGACTTCTGCCTGCGGTGGGACAGGCAGGGCCTCGATAAGTACGCGCGCAGCGCCCGCCTCAAATACCCCCTCGCAGCCCCTTGGGATCTAGTCGAGGAACTCGACGATTTGCGGACGGAATACCGCGCCGGCTATTGGGGCGAGGCTCGCGGCTGGGATCGTATGATCGGCGAACTGCGCGACCGCTACAAGGCCCGCAAGGTCGCCGCCGGTGCCGATCCAAGGAAGAATCCCTACAAGGGCAAGAACTTCCGAGCCTACACCAAGCGTGAAGTCAAGGTGGGCTCCAAGGCTCAACAATGGTAGCCAAACCGGTGCTCTCCGCCCCGCGATTGGCTTGTGCTACCGCGCCTCGAAGGTTGACCTCATCCGACTCCGGAGGTGCGAACCAACTGCTTCTGAAGATTGCCACCTTTCCATCCCGCAGATGCGCACCCGCCGTCCTGAAAGGTTGCCACCTGCGAGTTGCCGGAGCCCGCGCCCTGAATGCGATTCGGAGTTGAATCCGCCCGCCGTTTTGTGCTATCATCAGCCCCATTCGCGCGGCATTCCCGCCCAACCATTTTGAGAAACGAGCCGAGATGAATCCTTTCCGCCTGCCGCGTCCGTCGCGCCGCCCCGTCGCCCTCCTGCTCCTGCTGGCCGGGCTGACCCTTCCCACCCGAGTCGAGGCCGCCGACGCGCCCGTCGTCACCAACCGCTTTACCGAAGGCCTGCTGGCGCTGGAGCACCCCCTCGCCACCGTTGAGACCAAGACCGTTGGCGCCGTCAAACTCGCCTGCTCCCGCCCGGGCAAGTGGCGCTTCGCGCTGAGCCTTGAGCAGGGGCGCGACGGATGTGAAGAGGTCGTTGTCCAGGCGGATGCCGATGAATCGGGACGGGTTCCAGAGTTCATCGTCGCCTGCGACCGCCCGCGAAACGACTTCCACCATATCTGGGGTCTCTTCGACGAGCGCTTCGCCTGCTGCTACAGCGAGCAGGAATCCTCCTTCGCCGTTGGCTTGCCCCTCTGCGCCAACTTCGACGATTGCCAGACCAATGTGCTGACCCTCGCCGTCGCCGACGCCCTGCACAACATCGTCGCCACCACCATCTGCGACAAGCGCAACGAGAATGACCACCGCATGGCCTTCTCCTTCCGCTTCTTCCGCGAGCCCGAACTCAACGCCCGGAGGTACCAGACGCGCATCCGTCTCGACGCGCGCAAGCAGTTCTGGGCCGATGCTGTCAGTAGCGCCGCCGACTGGATTGTCGCCGCCTCTGGCAGCCGCATTGCCGAACCCCCGCCCGCCGCCTACGAGCCCGTCTACTCCACCTGGTATGTCTTCCGCGCAACCGTCAACGCCAAGGAACTCGACCCCGAACTGGAGCGCGCCGCCGCCTTGGGCATGAAAGTTGTCATCCTCGACGACGGCTGGCAGAACGACCGCGGCGCGTGGACCGTCGACACCGACAAGTTTCCCGACCTCAAAGCCCATGTCGCCAAAGCCCACGCCCTCGGACTGCGCTATATGGCCTGGTTCGCCGTTCCCTTCGTCGAGGCCAACTCCGCCGTGCGCGACCGATTCAAAGGTAAATACCTCTCGGACGAGCCGAGCGAATGGGCCCTCTTCAACCTTGACCCCCGCTACCCCGAAGTCCGCCGCCACCTCGCCGGGACGCTCGCGAACTTGATGAAGGAGTTCGGGTTCGACGGCTTCAAACTTGACTTCATAGACGAGTTCCGCATCGCCGGCAAGGATCCGGCCGAAGCGAACGGTTTCAAAGGGTGCGACTGCAAGAGCCTTCCGGAGGCCGCCGACCGCCTCCTGCGCGAAATCTCCCAAGCCATCCGCGCCATCAAGCCCGACGCCCTCGTCGAGTTCCGCCAACGCTACATCGGTCCCGTTGTCCGCCAATACGGCCAAATGCTCCGCGCCAACGACTGCCCCGGCGACTATCAGGCAAACCGCTACCGAACCCTCGCCCTGCGCCTCACCTCGAAAGGCTCCGCCGTCCACTCCGATATGCTCCTTTGGCGCCCCGACGACACCGTCGAAGAGGTCAAGCGGCAGATTTGGAATGTGATGTTCTCCGTCGTCCAATACTCCGCCCTCCTGCGCAACATACCCGAGAGCCACAGGCAGGCCTTGCGCGAAACCATTGCCTGGCTCGCCACCCACCGCCAGACCCTGCTCTTCGGAAAGTTGACCCCCCTGCATCCCGAACTCGGCTACCCCTGCGTCCTGGCCGAAAGCACTTCCGAGCGGATTGCGTGCGTATACGCGTCTGACTATGTTGTCAACCTCCCGGATGACGGCAAACCAACCTTGCTCGTCAACGCCACCACCTCAAACCGCCTCATCGTGCGACAGGCCGGAACCATCCGCCAAATCGACCTCGCCCCCTCCGCCATCCTCCCCCTCCCGACCCGTTAACCCAATCTTCGCTCCCCTGCCACGGTTTTGGTTGAAACCGCCCCCCGCCTTGTGCTATACTCCCTTCAACGCAACTTCAGGGCGGGGCGCAATTCCCCACCGGCGGTCACCAGCCCGCAACGGCGAATCCCGGCGATTCGTTCCTGATTCAGTGCAAATCTGAAGCCGACGGTAACAGTCCGGACGGAAGAAGTTGCCCCCATCGCCCTTCAACAAGGTCGAAAATGGAAGCGATATTCGATCCCGTAGAAGACTGCATCGCAGACATCAGGGACGGCAAGATGGTCATCGTCGCCGACGACGAAAACCGGGAGAACGAAGGCGACCTCGTCATCGCCGCCGAAAAGGCAACCCCCGACAGCATCAACTTCATGTCCAAACACGCCCGAGGGCTCATCTGCGTCCCCATGCAGAAAGAACTCCTCCGCCGCGTTGGCATCGAAAAGGCTCCAATCCGAAACCACGGCGGCAAGTTCGGTTGCGCCTTCACCCTCTCCGTCGACGCCGCCAAAGGCGTCACCACAGGCATATCCGCCGCCGACCGCGCAACGACCGTCCACACCCTCATCGCGCCATCCGCCCAGCCCGAAGACCTCGTTAGCCCAGGACACATCTTTCCTATCGAAGCCCGCGATGGCGGCGTGCTCGTCCGAACCGGACATACCGAAACCGCCGTCGACCTCGCACGCCTCGCCGGACTCGTTCCCGCAGGCGTCATCTGCGAAATCCTGCGCGACGACGGCACCATGGCGCGCTTGCCCCAGTTGCGGGACTTTGCCGCCAAACACCACCTCAGGCTCTGTTCCGTCGCCCAGCTTGTCGCCTACCGCCGCCAGCACGAGAAACTGGTCTCCTTCGAAGAAGATGTCGATATGCCCACCGCATACGGCCATTTCCGTCTCCGCCTTTACACATCCAAATCCGATGGGCGCGAGCATATGGCCATCTACCTTGGAGACCTTCGCGGCGGGGAGCCTCCGCTCGTGCGCGTCCACAGCGAATGCTTTACCGGCGATGTGCTCGGAAGCCAGCGATGCGACTGCGGAAACCAGCTCCACAACGCGTTGCGCATGATTGCCGCTGAGGGGCGGGGCGCGCTTCTCTACATGCGGCAGGAAGGCCGCGGCATCGGGCTGGTCAACAAGATTCATGCCTACCGCCTGCAAGAGCAGGGGCTTGACACCATCGAGGCAAACGAGCGCTTGGGTTTTCCCGCCGACCTCCGGGACTATGGCGTTGGGGCGCAGATTCTCACCGACCTTGGGATTACGCGGCTGCGCTTGCTGACCAACAATCCCTGCAAAGTCGTCGGGCTACAGGGGTACGGGCTGGAGATTGTCGAGCGTGTTCCCCTTTCGATTCCGCCGACGCCCTACAATGAACGATATCTCAACACGAAAAAGGAACGCATGGGGCACTTGCTTTAAGGAGCCGAGGTTATTATGAACGAGATTAATGGAACTCTCTGTGCGGACGGTTTGAAGTTCGCTTTTGTCGTCAGTCGTTTCAACTCTTTCTTCACGGAGCAACTGCTCAAGGGGGCGGTCGATTGCTTCGTCCGGCACGGCGGGGCGGAGCGGAATCTGACGGTTGTGCGCATACCGGGGGCGAACGAGGCGCCTTTGGCGGCGAAGAAACTGGTGGCGCAACCGTTCGATGCGGTGGTTGTTCTGGGGGCGGTGATCCAAGGCGCGACGCCGCATGCGGGGCTCATCAACGGGGCTGTCTCCCGGGCCTTGGCGCAGATTTCTCTGGAGAGCGGGAAACCGGTCATCAACGGCATTATCGCGGCCGACACGATTGAGCAGGCGGTGGAGCGTTCGGGGACAAAGGCGGGGAACAAGGGGTATGATGTGACGGCTTCGGCGATTGAGATGGTTCAGGTCTGCCGTCAACTTTGAGGTGTCTATGGCCAATATCACGCGCCGCAACTCTCGCGAATGGGCTTTGCAGTTTCTCTGTCAGGCGGAAGCCAACCCCGGGAAGGAGTTGGATTCGGCCCTAGAGGAGTTTTGGAACCAGCAGTGGACGGTCAAGGCGGAGGAGCTTGAGCGGCTGGGCAAGGAGCCCAAGCATTTGGACCGCGCGCCGGCGGATCGTGTCGCGCCCCGGCAGTTGAGGGAGTTTGCGGAGACCCTGATTCGCGGGGTGCTGGATCACCGGGAGGAGCTCGACGGGCAATTGGCGGCGCACACGCGCAACTGGAGTCTGTATCGGTTGGGAACGGTCGAGCGGAATGTGCTGCGCATCGCCTTTTTCGAACTGCTCCACCTTGACACGCCGCCGCCGGTGGTCATCAACGAAGCGGTCGATGTGGCTAAATATTTCAGCACGACCGAGGCGGGAAGGTTCATCAACGGCATCCTCGATTCTGCCAAGGAATCGCTCCGACGGGCATGAAGGATTCGGCGGATCGGGTCTATTTGCGCCGGGCCCTTTCCTTAGCACGGCTGAGCGAGGGAGATACGCACCCCAATCCGCCGGTCGGAGCCGTGGTCGTGCTCGACGGGAAGGTTATCGGGCAGGGGCGGCACAGGCAGGCGGGCGGGGCGCATGCGGAGGTCGAGGCCATCGGTTCCTGCGCCGGCCGGCCGGCGGGGGGAACGCTCTATGTGACGCTTGAGCCGTGTTCGACCCACGGCCGCACGCCGCCTTGCACGGAACTGATTCTGCGCTCGGGAATTCGTCGTGTCGTAGTCGGTTGCATCGACCCGAACCCCAAACATGCGGGGCGCGGCATTGACCTGCTTCGCGCGGCGGGGCTTGCCGTGGAGGTGTTGGAGGATAAGGCCTGCCGCGAGTTGATCGAGCCGTTTGCCAAGCGGATGTTGACGGGCATTCCCTATGTGACGCTGAAGTTGGCGCTGACTCTCGACGGGGCCATCGCCGACCGCAAGGGCTGCTCGAAATGGATTACCGGCGAGGCCTCCCGCGCCTTCGTCCAGCGCCTGAGGAAGCGGGCGGACGCGGTGATGGTAGGGGCCGGAACGGTGCGTGCCGACGACCCTTCGTTGCTCTGCCGATTGCCCCATCGGGTGGCTAGACGGCGGATTGTAATCGGCTCGATTCCGCCTGCGTCTCGTGTGTTGACCGATGGGGCGAAGGATGCCACGACGGTGTTCGAAGGTGCCCCTGATTTGGGGCTGGTGCTGCGTCAGTTGGGGGCGGAGGGGGTGCAGCATATTCTCTGCGAGGGGGGCGGCCGTCTGGCCGGGGCGTTGGTTGACGGTGGCTGGGTGGATCGGTTGCTGCTCTTCCAGGCTCCGGTATTGCTCAATGATGAAGGGGCTCGGCCGGCCTTCGCGGGGA